>NZ_JBVIBD010000004.1:0-172680 GCF_055573595.1 Streptomyces sp. NPDC030165
CCTTGGCCAAGGAACCCTGGGAGGGCGAAGGGAGTGCTGCGGGTGGGTGGGGGTGTTGGTGGGGACTACCCGTTTGGGGGAAAACCCGAAAGGGGGGGTGGGGGGCCTCCCCCCCCCCTCCCCCCCCCCGGGCCCATTTGCTGTTCCCTGCAAGCGGCTCTGGCTCAGCGGTCCACGATGCGGTCGTACTGCGTCGTGGTGTGCCGCAGGTGGGCCACCAGTTCCTCGCCGACCTGGGGCTCCGGGGCGTCACCCGGCACGAAGAGGATGGAGACCTGCATGTGCGGGGGCTCCGCGAACCATCGCTGCTTGCCGGCCCACACGTACGGCGAGAGGTTGCGGTTGACGGTCGCCAGGCCCGCGCGGGCCACGCCCTTGGCGCGGGGCATCACGCCGTGCAGCGCCTTGGGCGACTCCAGGCCCACCCCGTGCGACGTGCCGCCGGCCACCACGACCAGGTAGCCGTCCGAGGCGGCCTTCTGCTGGCGGTAGCCGAAGCGGTCGCCCTTGCCGACCCGGGTGACGTCCAGGACCGAGCCGCGGTACTCGGTGGCCTCGTGGTCGCCGAGCCACAGCCGTGTACCGATCCGCGCGCGAAAGCGCGTCTGCGGAAACTGCTGCTGGAGGCGGTGCAGCTCGTCGGCCTTGAGGTGGCTGACGAACATCGTGTGCAGCGGCAGACGGTTGGCCCGCAGCCGGTCCATCCAGCCGATGACCTCCTCCACCGCGTCGGAGCCGTCGGTGCGGTCCAGCGGCAGGTGGATGGCGAAGCCCTCCAGCCGTACGTCCTCTATGGCCGCGGCCAGCTTCGGCAGGTCCTCGGGCAGCACACCGTGGCGCTTCATGCTGCTCATGACCTCGATGACCACCCGGGCGCCCACCAGGCCGCCCACGCCCTCGACCGAGGAGACCGAGCGGATGGCGCGGTCCGGCAGCGGAACCGGTTCCTCACCGTGCCGGAACGGCGTCAGCACGAGCAGGTCACCGCTGAAGTAGTCCTTCATGCGGGCCGCTTCGTACGTCGTCCCCACGGCGAGGAGGTCGGCACCGAGGCGGGTCGTCTCCTCGGCGAGGCGCTCGTGGCCGAAGCCGTAGCCATTGCCTTTGCAGACCGGGACGAGCCCCGGGAACTGCTGCAGAACGCTCTGCTGGTGTGCCCGCCAGCGCGCGGTGTCGACGTAGAGGGTGAGCGCCATGGCCGGGCCCGGAACCTTTCTCGTGGCTGCGTTGCGGTCGAACAGAGGGTGGGGCGGTCAGCGACGCGACATGTAGATGTCGAGCGCCTTGTGCAGGAGCTTGTTGAGCGGGAAGTCCCACTCGCCCAGGTACTCGGCTGCCTGCCCGCCCGTGCCCACCTTGAACTGGATGAGGCCGAAGAGGTGGTCGTTCTCGTCGAGCGAGTCGCTGATGCCGCGCAGGTCGTAGACGGTGGCGCCCAGCGCGTAGGCGTCGCGCAGCATCCGCCACTGCATGGCGTTGGACGGCCGGACCTCACGGCCGATGTTGTCCGAGGCGCCGTAGGAGTACCAGACATGGCCGCCGACGACCAGCATCGTCGCGGCGGAGAGGTTCACGCCGTTGTGCCGGGCGAAGTACAGCCGCATGCGGTTGGGGTCCTCGGTGTTGAGGGCTGCCCACATCCGCTGGAAGTAGCTGAGCGGCCGCGGCCGGAAGTGGTCACGCTCCGCGGTGATCTCGTACAGGCGCTGCCACTCGGCCAGGTCCTCGTAACGGCCCTGGACGACCTCGACGCCGGCCTTCTCGGCCTTCTTGATGTTGCGGCGCCACAGCTGGTTGAAGCCCTTGTGGACATCCTCCAGCGAGCGGTTCTCCAGCGGCACCTGGAAGACGTACCGGGGCTGTACGTCACCGAAACCGGCCCCGCCGTCCTCACCCTGCTGCCAGCCCATCCGGCGCAGCTTGTCCGACACCTCGAAGGCGCGCGGCTCGATGTGGGTGGGCTCGACATCACGCAGGCGCTTGACGTCCGGGTCCTGGATCCCGGACTTGATCGCGGCGGAGTCCCAGCGACGGATGATCACGGGCGGACCCATCTTCACCGAGAAGGCGCCCTGCTGCTTCAGGTGCGCCAGCATCGGCTTGAGCCAGTCCTCCAGGTTCGGTGCGAACCAGTTGATGACCGGCCCCTCGGGCAGGTACGCCAGGTACCGCTTGATCTTGGGCAGCTGGCGGTAGAGGACCAGGCCCGCGCCGACCAGCTGACCGGTCTTGTCGAACCAGCCCAGGTTCTCCGAGCGCCATTCGGACTTCACATCGGCCCAGGCCGGCACCTGCATGTGGCTGGCCGAAGGCAGGCTCTGGATGTACGCCAGATGCTGCTCTCGGCTGATGGTCCTCAGGGTCAGGCTCATGCGGGGCGCTCCTCGGCAGGTTTGTCCCCAGGGTCGGGGCTCCGGCTCTCGCGCCGAAGCCTACTGCGACAAAGGAGCGCCCCGTTTGGGCGAAGGGGGGTGGAGCCCCCGGCCGCCCGGCTAGCCGAGCAGCCCGCCGAAGAGACCGCCGTGTGCCATGCCGAGGAAGAAGCCGACCGCCGCGGCACCGAGACCGATGATCAGCAGGAAGCGCTCGCCGGTCGTCGCGGAGATGAACTGTCCCCATGCGCCGGTGCCGATGCCGATCAGTCCCGTCCAGGAACTCAGCAGGTGAAGGTGGTGGAAGTGGGCGGTGATGAAGGCGATCGCGCCGAACACCAGCGTCACGGCGACGAGGGTGTTCTCGACGGGATGGGCCTTGCCGTCGCTGTTCAGAAGCGAGAGGGGGCCGTGCTGCGGCCGGACTGCTTGTGCCATGCGGCACCTCCGATGACAGGGCGGCGAACTGTAACGCCGCTCACACCCGTTGTGTTCCAGATTGGGGGGATCAGCGGCCGGATTTCAACCGGAAGCCCGGAGGCGGGTACTCTGTACAGTCTGCGCCCACGTCTGCCCAGGTCTCCTGGCCGGTCCGGGCGCGGAACGCATCATGACCCTCCTGCCACGGAACGACCGTGGCCGCTGAGTCCAAAGGAGGTGGGTTCTACATGCGTCACTACGAGGTGATGGTCATCCTCGACCCCGATCTCGAGGAGCGCGCTGTCTCCCCGCTGATCGAGAACTTCCTCTCCGTCGTCCGTGAGGGCAACGGAAAGGTCGAGAAGGTCGACACCTGGGGCCGTCGTCGTCTCTCGTACGAGATCAACAAGAAGCCCGAGGGCATCTACTCGGTCATCGACCTGCAGGCCGAGCCTGCGGTCGTCAAGGAACTCGACCGTCAGATGAACCTGAACGAGTCGGTCCTCCGGACCAAGGTCCTCCGTCCCGAGACCCACTGAACGCATCAGCGTCAGCGGTAACCGGGTTCGAGTAGCAACACCAGCAGCCAGCAGCACACCCGCCGAGAGGTTCCCCTAATGGCAGGCGAGACCGTCATCACGGTCGTCGGCAATCTTGTCGACGACCCCGAGCTGCGCTTCACCCCGTCCGGTGCGGCGGTCGCGAAGTTCCGCGTCGCGTCCACCCCCCGCACCTTCGACCGCCAGACCAATGAGTGGAAGGACGGCGAGAGCCTGTTCCTGACCTGCTCGGTGTGGCGTCAGGCGGCGGAGAACGTCGCCGAGTCCCTCACGCGGGGCACCCGCGTGATCGTGCAGGGCCGCCTGAAGCAGCGGTCGTACGAGGACCGCGAGGGCGTCAAGCGCACGGTCTACGAGCTCGACGTCGACGAGGTCGGCGCCAGCTTGCGCAATGCCACGGCCAAGGTCACCAAGACCTCGGGCCGCGGTGGCCAGGGCGGCGGCTTCGGCGGCGGCCCGCAGGGCGGCGGCCAGGGTGGCGGCGGCTGGGGCGGCGGCCCCGGCGGCGGCCAGCAGGGCGGCGGCGGTGCTCCCGCCGACGACCCGTGGGCGACCGGTGCCCCTGCAGGCGGCGGCCAGCAGGGTGGCGGGGGTGGCTGGGGCGGCGGCTCCGGCGGCGGCTACTCGGACGAGCCGCCCTTCTAGGTCCGACGTCCGGCACGTACGCACGCTGTTTCACGTGAAACAGCGTGAAACGGGCCGGGGGCCTGAGGGCGTCAGCACAAACTTCTTGAACTCACTGGAGAGAGACAATGGCGAAGCCGCCTGCTCGCAAGCCTAAGAAGAAGGTTTGCGTGTTCTGCAAGGAGAAGATCTCCTACGTCGACTACAAGGACACGAACCTGCTGCGGAAGTTCATCTCCGACCGCGGCAAGATCCGTGCCCGCCGGGTGACCGGCAACTGCACCCAGCACCAGCGTGACGTCGCCACGGCCGTGAAGAACAGCCGTGAGATGGCGCTGCTGCCCTACACCTCCACTGCGCGATAAGGGAAGGGTGACCGACACATGAAGATCATCCTCACCCACGAGGTCTCCGGCCTCGGCACCGCCGGCGACGTCGTCGACGTCCGCGACGGTTACGCCCGTAACTACCTGGTCCCGCGTGGTTTCGCGATCCGCTGGACCAAGGGTGGCGAGAAGGACGTCGAGCAGATCCGCCGCGGTCGCAAGATCCGCGAGATCGCGTCGGTCGAGCAGGCCAACGAGATCAAGGGCCAGCTCGAGGGCGTCAAGGTGAAGCTGGCCGTGCGTGCCGGCGACGCCGGCCGCCTGTTCGGCTCCGTCACGCCGGCCGACGTCGCCTCGGCGATCAAGGCCGCGGGCGGCCCCGACGTGGACAAGCGCCGCGTCGAGCTCGGCTCGCCGATCAAGACCCTGGGCGCGCACCAGGTGTCCGTGCGCCTGCACAGCGACGTCGTCGCGAAGCTGGGCGTCGAGGTCGTCGCCGCCTGATAGCAGCGACACCGCAGCACGCGAAAGGGCCGCACTCCGGAAACGGGGTGCGGCCCTTTCGCGTGCGTGCGGCCGCTCTCAGCCTTCGTCCTCGTCCTGGGCCCGCTGGTAGAGGTCGGCGACAGCGTCACCGAAGTACGCGGCGTACGAGACGTCGTCCTCGTCGCCGCCGCCCTGGTGCCCGCCCAGGACGCCGATGACGGTCCCGGTGTGGCTCTTGGGGTCGTAGTCGGCGAGCCAGGGGCTGCCGCTCGTACCGCCCGCGAAGTCGGTGCACTGGACGCGCATCTGGGTGTCGCTGAATTTCGTGGTGCGGTTGTGGCAGGAGATCGGCGTCTCGCTGCTGGTGGGGTAGCCGGTGATCTTGACGTCATTGTCGAAGCCCGGATCGATGCCGAGGGTGTTGCCGCCCAGCACGTCCTGGATCTGCTTGCCGTCCTTGCTGCCGAGGACGAGGAAGGCGACGTCCATGTCCTCGTCCTGGGACTTGGCCCAGCGGTCGTCGACGACGACCTTCTCGACCTTCCACAGGCCGGTCGGCTCCTTGCCGTCGCGGTAGTCCGGCGCGAAGACCAGGTCTTTGACGGGCTCGCCGGTCTCGGTGTCGAAAGCGCAGTGGGCCGCGGTGATCAGCATGTTCCGGCCCGGGCTCTGCACGACGCTGGCGGTGCAGAAGTGGTCGCCTGAGTCGTCCTTCTCGAAGATCGCACCCACGCGGGCGTTCTGCTCGGTGCTGCGCGGGGTGTACGCGCTGCCGTCGTCGGCGGGAGCCGTGGCGGACGGGTCCTGGTCCTGGGGGTCCTGACCGGACTCCCCCGACTTGCCGTAACCGCTTCTGAGAGTGCCGTTGCCGCGGCTGCTGGTGTCGGCTTCCTGGGAGGAGTAACCCACTATGACGCCTGCCCCGATGACGGTCAGCGTCAGGGGCAGGACGATCTTCCTGGCAAGCGGGCGCACACGGTCATTATCAACACGGGGCCGTTGTTTCGCGCCGCTTCAACGCGAGGCTCCGGTCACAATCCAGCGGCCCGACCGGGTGCGTGCCCACAATGTCAGCATCCGCACGGTCATCATCAGGGCCATGGCCCACCAGAGGGCGGTCAGGCCGCCGCCGACGACCGGTACCAGCAGCGCGGCAGGCGCGAAGAGGGCCAGTGTCACCAGCATCGCCCAGGCCAGGTAGGGGCCGTCGCCCGCGCCCATCAGCACGCCGTCGAGGACGAAGACGATGCCGGCGACCGGTTGGGTGAGGGCGACGACCAGGAGCGCGGGCAGCAGTGCGTCCTTCACGGCGTGATCAGTGGTGAACAGCGGCATGAACAGCGGCCGCGTGAGCACGACGAGCAGGCCGAGCACCACGCCGGAGGCGATGCCCCACTGCACCATGCGGCGGCAGGCCGCCTTGGCGCCCGCCACGTCGTCCGCCCCCAGGTAGCGGCCGATGATCGCCTGACCTGCGATGGCGATGGCGTCCAGGGCGAAGGCCAGCAGCGACCACAGGGTGGTGACGATCTGGTGGGCAGCCACGTCGGCGTCACCGAGGCGGGCCGCGACGGCGGTCGCGATCATCAGGACGGCGCGCAGCGAGAGCGTACGTACGAGCAGCGGCACGCCGGCCTGGGCGCAGGCGCGGATCCCGGCGGCGTCGGGCCGGAGGGAGGCGCCGTGCCGGCGGGCGCCCCGCACCACGACGATCAGGTAGACGGCGGCCATGCCGCACTGGGCGATGACCGTGCCCCAGGCGGAGCCGGCGATGCCGAGTCCGGCGCCGTAGACCAGTCCGACGTTCAGCGCCGCGTTGACGGAGAAGCCGCCGATGGCGACGTACAGCGGCGTCCGGGTGTCCTGGAGACCGCGCAGTACGCCGGTGGCCGCCAGCACCATGAGCATCGCCGGGATGCCGAGGGCGCTGATGCGCAGGTAGGTGATGGCGTACGGGGCGGCGGTGGCGGAGGCGCCGAAGATGTCGACGAGCCAGGGCGCGGTGGGCAGGACGACGGCGAGTACGGCGGCGCCCAGCAGCAGGGCGAGCCAGATACCGTCCATGCCTTGCCGGATGGCGGTGGAGCGGTCACCGGCACCGACTCGCCGGGCGACGGCGGCGGTGGTGGCGTAGGCGAGGAAGACGAAGACCGAGACCGCGGTTGTCAGCAGCGGGGCGGCGACACCGAGCCCGGCGAGCTGCCGGGTGCCGAGGTGGCCGATGACGGCGCTGTCGACCATGACGAAGAGCGGTTCCGCGACGAGCGCGCCGAAGGCGGGCAGTGCGAGCGAGATGATCTCGCGGTCGTGGCGGCGGTCGGTACGCCGCGGCGTCGCGGGGGCCTGTGTCATGCTGCCAATCTAATCTTCCACAGGTAAGTGGCACAACTGCTTACTGATCATTACTTGGCGGCGGGCGGAGCGTTCTCCTCCGTGCCGTTTGGCCCGATCATGAACAGGTTGCCGAAGTTTTTCTCCCCCACAGCCTATGGATGACAAAGGCGCAGGTCAGGAGGGGTGGAGTCGGCTGATTGTGTGTTTGTCCACAGCGGTGTCCCCCGGGCCGTGCACAGGATCGGCGTACTTCTCCACAGGAACGGGACCATCGTCCACATGGCCTGTGGATAACCAGATTGGCGGACGGTCCCGGCGGGCCTACCGTAGTCCGGCGCCTGGCCCCTGATCCGGCCTGAGAACCCATCCGAACTCGACGCGCCGTAACCGGAGCCGGGCGTCTCGTTTTGTCAGTGCTGTGCCGTAAGAAAGAGGGGCACAGCAAGGTCCGCGCCGCGGACGGGAGGAGGTGCCGGGGTGAGCATGCCCGAGCCCGTGGAGGACCCCTGGGCGGACGCCGGCCCCAGCGACCGGCTGCCTGCCGCGCGCTCCCGTCGAGGTGAGGGCAAGGGCCGTGGCCGCGACGACCGCCGCGATCGCGGCGGTGACGAGGAGGGCGGCTGGTCCTCCGGCGGCTTCGAGCGCGTACCACCCCAGGACCTGGACGCCGAACAGTCCGTGCTCGGCGGCATGCTGCTGTCCAAGGACGCCATCGCGGACGTCGTCGAGGTCCTCAAAGGCCACGACTTCTACCGGCCGGCCCACGAACTGATCTACCAGGCGATCCTCGACCTGTACGCGAAGGGCGAGCCGGCCGACCCGATCACGATCGCGGCCGAGCTGACCAAGCGCGGCGAGATCGCCCGGGTGGGCGGCGCGTCGTATCTGCACACCCTGGTCCAGTCGGTGCCGACGGCGGCCAACGCGGAGTACTACGCCGAGATCGTCCACGAGCGGGCGGTCCTGCGCCGGCTCGTCGAGGCCGGCACCCGCATCACGCAGATGGGGTACGCGGCCGACGGCGACGTCGACGAGATCGTCAACAGCGCACAGGCGGAGATCTACGCCGTCACCGAGCAGCGCACCAGCGAGGACTACCTCCCGCTCGGCGACATCATGGAAGGCGCGCTCGACGAGATCGAGGCGATCGGCTCCCGCCAGGGCCAGATGACCGGCGTACCCACCGGCTTCACCGACCTGGACTCCCTCACCAACGGCCTGCACCCCGGCCAGATGATCGTCATCGCGGCCCGGCCCGCCATGGGTAAGTCCACGCTCGCGCTGGACTTCGCCCGCGCGTGCTCCATCAAGAGCAACCTGCCGAGCGTGATCTTCTCGCTCGAAATGGGCCGCAACGAGATCGCGATGCGTCTGTTGTCCGCCGAGGCGCGGGTGGCCCTGCACCACATGCGGTCCGGGTCCATGACGGACGAGGACTGGACCCGGCTGGCCCGGCGGATGCCGGACGTGTCGGCCGCCCCCCTCTACATCGACGACTCGCCGAACCTGTCGATGATGGAGATCCGTGCCAAGTGCCGCCGCCTCAAGCAGCGCAACGAGCTCAAACTGGTCGTCATCGACTACCTCCAGCTGATGCAGTCCGGCGGCTCCAAGCGCGCCGAGAGCCGCCAGCAGGAGGTCTCGGACATGTCCCGTAACCTCAAGCTGCTGGCCAAGGAACTGGAACTCCCGGTCATCGCGCTCTCGCAGCTCAACCGTGGCCCCGAGCAGCGCACGGACAAGAAGCCGATGGTCTCCGACCTCCGTGAGTCGGGTTCCATCGAGCAGGACGCGGACATGGTCATCCTGCTCCACCGCGAGGACGCCTACGAGAAGGAGTCCCCGCGCGCCGGCGAGGCCGACCTGATCGTGGCCAAGCACCGTAACGGTCCGACGGCGACCATCACCGTGGCCTTCCAGGGCCACTACTCGCGATTCGTGGACATGGCGCAGACCTGATCGGCGGGTGTACGGGCTCAAGGTCCGTGGCACAGTCTCAGCTTCGACGGCACAAGAGCGGCATATCTGCCGTCGGCGTGAGACGCGCAGGTGCCCTGTCTCGACGAAGGCGTCGGATTCTCATCGCATCTCATACCGAGAAGTGGCGAGTTCCCGCGTACTCGGCGAGTACGGGATCCCCGGGCCCGCAGGCCCGCACCGGCCCCTGGCAGCACTTCGCCCCGCCGCATAACGGCAGGGCGAAGTACGAGGCACGGATTGGCCGACAGCGTTGCTGTGGGGGCGGGGCGACTTATGCGACTGCCGGGACTTTGGGGGCGTCTGTCGCGGCCGGGTAATCGATGTACCCCTCCGCCCCTCCCCCGTACAGGTTCTCCGTCGGCGGCCCCGCGAGCGGGATGCCGTTGGCAAGGCGGGCGGGCAGGTCCGGGTTCGTCATGAACAGGCGGCCGAGGGCGACCACGTCCGCGTGCCCGTCCCGCACCAGCCGCGCCCCCGCGTCGGGGCTGCTCGGCGCGGGGCCGTTCGTGTTGGCGACGAGCGTTCCCGACCAGCGCGTCCGCAGGTCCGCGATGGCTCCGTACGCGCCGTTCTCCAGCACGTGCAGATAGGCCAGGCCCAGCGGGTCCAGTGCGTCGACCAGCGCACGGTACGTGGTGCGTGCGTCGGCCTCGGCGAGCTGGTTCTCGGCATTGTCCGGCGAGATGCGCAGACCCACGCGGTCCGCGCCGACCTCGGTGACGACCGCTTCGACGACCTCCGTCGCGAACCGCAGACGGCCGGTGACCGAGCCGCCGTACTCGTCCGTGCGCAGGTTGGTGTTGTCGGCGATGAACTGCTGGATGAGGTAGCCGTTCGCGCCGTGGATCTCCACGCCGTCGAAGCCCGCCTCGATCGCACGCAGGGCCGCTGACGCGAAGTCCGTCACCGTCCGGGCGATCTCACCGGCCGTCAGCTCACGCGGGGTCACGTGGTCGAGCAGCCCGTCCCGGGTGAAGATCTGCTTCCCCTCGATGGCGACGGCCGACGGGGCCACCGGCAGCTCGCCGTCCGGCAGCGTCAGCGGGTGGGTCATCCGGCCCACGTGCCACAACTGGGCGAAGATCGTGCCGCCCTCGGCGTGCACCGCGTCCGTCACCTCTCGCCAGCCACGTGCCTGTGCGTCGGTCACCAGGCCCGGGATGCCGGGGCCGCCCTTGGCGAGCGCGTTGACGTACACGCCCTCCGTGATCAGCAGCCCGGCTCCGGCGCGCTGCCGGTAGTACGTCGCCGCGTGCGGGCTCGGCACCCCGGACACGTCGTCGGCCCGGCCCCGCGTCATCGGGGCCATCGCCACCCGGTTCGCCAGTTCCAGCCGCCCCGCCCGGTATGGCTCCAGCAACTCCCGCATTCCCACACCCTCTTCCGGTATTTCCGCATCCCGCGCCCGTCCCGTCACGTCCTCGGCGCTCATGCGGCGCTCCGGTCCAGCGCGATGACCTCGACCTCGATCTGCCAGTCGGGCCGGGCCAGCGAGACGACCTCGACGAGGGTGTCGGCGGGGTAGGGCTCGGCCAGGAACTCGCCGCGCAGCGTGATCACGTGCGAGAGGTTCGTCGCCATGTCCCGTACGAAGATGCCGACCTTGATCACGTCCGCGAAGGTCAGGCCGGCCGCCTCCAGCACCCGTCCGACGTTCCTGAACGCCTGCCGCCCCTGCGCCAGGAAGCCGCCCTCGACGGTCGTCCCGTCCTCCTCGAAGCCTGCCTGCCCTGATACATACACGAAGCCCCCGGCCCGGACGGCCTGCGATATCCGGTACGGCGCGTACCAGTCCGGCGTGGTGGCGATCTTCTCGACGCGCCCCACGGCGGCTGCGCTCTCGTTGCTGGACATGCCCCTCCCCTGTCTCGGCGGGGTCTGCACCGGCCCCCGCACGGGTACGTAACGAAACGTTCCGTAACGCCACCGGAAGCTAGATCATCCCGAGCGCCTTGTCAAAACGAAACGTAACGTCACGTGAGCGTTAAAGTGATCCCCATGACCCCCGACCCGAACAGTGAACGGCGCAGCGAGCGAGCCCGCCGGGCCATCCTCGACGCGGCGTTCGACCTGGTGAGCCGCAAAGGCTTCGCGAAGGTGACCATCGAGGCCATCGCCGCCCAGGCCGGCGTGGGCAAGCCCACGATCTACCGTTGGTGGCGCTCCAAGGGCGCGGTGGTGCTGGAGGCGATGAACGAGGAGCTCGGCGACGACTTCGCCTTCCCCGACACCGGGGACATCGCCGCCGACCTCACGACCCAGATCACCGCGGTGAGCCAGCGGCTGGTCACCGGCAGGATCAGCGAGGCATACAAGGGCGTCATGAGCGAGGCCCAGAACGACCCTGCGCTGATGAGGGCGTTCCGCGAAACGATCCTCGAACCCAGCATCGTGGAGTGCCGGGCCCGCCTGGATTCCGCCGTCGCCGCCGGGCAGCTCCGCTCCGACGTGCCCACCGAAGTGATGGTCGACCTCTTCTACGCGCCGATCCACTACCGGCACTTCCTGGGCTTCGGCGACGACGCAGTCAGGCGCAGCGCCGATCTCGTCCAGGACGTCCTGCTCGGCCTGCGGCCCCGGCCGGACGCGGGGTGAACGGTCGGCGCGCGCTCACTCGTTGAGGGCGCTGTTGGCTCATCCGGGCCTGGTTGCTTCGCCCCGCCGCTGTACGGCGGGGCGAAGTGCTGTCAGGGGCCTGGTGCGGGTGCGCGCCGCGGGCCAGCCGGGATGCCGCGGACGTGCAGGACGCGGGCCGGCACGAGACCGGCGCCGATGATCGTGACAGGGGTGCGCAGGGGATCTCCTTACGGGTCGCACACCTGCCGGGCGGGCCCCGGCAGAGTCCGGAAGGAATGCGGCTCGCCCGGCCGTGCGACGGCGCAGGAATCGGCTCAGACGACGATGACGCGGCGCCCGCGCGTGTGACCGGCTCGGCTGTCGATGTGCGCCGCCGCGGCGTCGGCGAGCGGGTACGACTTCTCGACCGGGATGTGGAGCTTTCCCCGCGAGAGGAGGCCGGCGGCCTCGGCGAGCGCGTCCGGCATGCTCCCGGCCACACCGGAGAACCGGACACCGAGCTCCGGCGCGGCGAGATCGGCGATGGAGATCACCTTGTGCGGGTCCCCGGTCAGTTCGACGAGTTCGCGGATCACACCCGAGCCGGCCAGATCGAGGGCGGCGTCGACGGTGCCGAGCTGCCGTACCCGCTCGACCCAGCCCGGGCCGTACGTCGTGGCGAGGGCACCCAGGCTGCGCAGGTAGTCCTGGTTGGCCGCTCCGGCCGTGCCGATCACCGTGATGCCGCGGTCCCGGGCGATCTGCAGCACTGCCGATCCGACTCCGCCGGACGCGCCGCTGACCAGCAGTGTCTGCCCGGGCTGCACACCGACCTGGCGGATGATGCGCAGCGCGGTCTCCACCACGGAGGGGTACCCGGCGGCCTCTTCGAACGTCACCTCCCCGGGCATACGGGCCCAGGCCGACAGCACGGCGAACTCGGCGTAGGTGCCGGTGCCTTCGCCGAACACGTGGTCACCGACCTCGACCCCCTCGACGCCCTCGCCGACTTCGTCCACCACCCCGGAGGCGTCCTGCCCGACCCCGGCGGGCAGCTCGATCGGATGAGTCTTCTGGAACTGGCCTTCGCGGATCCGCCAGTCGACGGGGTTCACGCCCGCCGCCCGTACGGCGATGCGTATCTGGCCGGGGCCCGCGTGGGGCTCCTCGGCGTCCATGAGGTGCAGAACGTCCGGACCGCCGAACTCGGCGAAGCTCACTCTCTTCATGCGGGGACCGTAGCACTAACCGTTAGCGTTTAGGGACGGTTACACCTTTGGATTTGATAGCGTGAGCGCATGACCGTGCCGCCCGGACGCCGAGAACGCAAGAAGGCCGCGACCCGCCAGAAGATCGCTGATGCCGCCCTGCGGCTCTTCCTGGAGCGCGGCTACGACGCGGTGGGCATCCGTGACGTGGCCGCTGAGGCCGACGTGGCCGTCACCACGCTCTTCTCCCACTTCGCCTCGAAAGAGGCCCTGGTGTTCGAGCAGGACGAAAACTTCGAGCAACGCCTCATCCGGGCGGTCACCGAACGGGCCCCGCACGAGCCGCTCATCCCCGCGCTGCGCCACGAGATGCGGGCCCTGGTGCACCATTGCGCGGCGGAGGGCGCCGCCCCGATCTGGCGCATGATCGACGCATCACCCGCCCTGCGGGAGTACGAGAAGTCGATGCGGCTGCGCCACGCAGAGTCGCTGGCAACGGCCATCGCCGCCGATCCCGGTCTGCCACAGACCACAACGGCCTGCCGGACGATCGCGAGATTCGTGGTCGACGCCCATGCGCTGGCCCGTGAGGCGGCTGATCCGGATGCCGCGGTGGACGAGATCTTCCGGATGATCGAGGCGGCCTGGGAGGCCGGCTGCCCTTCCCGGCATGGGTGAGGAACTGTTCCGCCGGGCAGCCGGGCAATCAGCCGTCAAGTGGCCTCGGGCGCTTGAGCTGTGCGGAGCGTGGTGAAGGACAGGAGAAGTGCGGCGGTCCGCGCCGGTTCCTCCAGGATGGGCGTGTGTCCGCAACCGGACAGCAACTCGACTCTCGCCCCCGGAACGACGCGGTAGTCGGCCGCGGACGAAGGCCGCCATCTGCGGTCTTGGTCGCCGAAGATCACCTGCAACGGCTTACGGAGGGCCATCAGCCGGTCCGGGAGCGCACGCTCGGTCAGATAGGCGGTGGCCGCCCGCATCGCCGCGGTGACCGCGTGCCAGGTCATACCGCGCAGATCGTCGACGAGGTTTTGTGGAACCTGGAAGCCCGCGCGGAACCCGGTGCTCGCGAACCGGCGGATCTGATCGTCGGCGGGCGGCCACAGCGCGGGGTCGATCGCGGTGGGCCCCGGTGCGATGAAGGCGTCCATGCTGGGGCCGGTGTTGATGAGTACGAGCGCGGTCACCAGGTCGGGGCGTTGTTCGGCGAGAGCGGTGACGGCGTAACCACCGCTGGAGTGGCCGACGACCGTGGCGTGCTGGACGCCGAGCCGGTCCAGTGCCGTACCGATCCTGTGTCCCTGGTCGGGAGTCGCGTAATCGCCGCCGACCGGTTCGGGCGAGCGGCCGTGCCCCGGCAGATCGATCCGGACGACGCGATGGAGCGAGGTCAGCAGCGGAACCAGCGCGTCCCACGAGCGGAGCGAGGTAGCGGATCCATGGATGAGCAGGAGCACAGGGGCGTCGCGAGGGCCATCTTGACGGACATGGAGGTCGCCGTGCTCCAGGGTGAGGATCGAGTCCTCGCCGTCGCCGACGCCGCCGTTCTCCTGAAGGTGCCTGTCGGGAAGAGTCATGAGGCCACTGTCACCGCCGGCGCGAACCGGCGGCTTGGACAAATGTTCCTTCCTGGCCCGCGTAGCATCGGGTGATGGGGTCCACCACGAGTGAACGTGACGATCCCGCTGTGTGGGACGTCGCACGTCCACAGCGGCGCAGCCGGGTGGCTGGTGCCGACATGGCCGGCTTCCGGGTGCCCGGCCCGCTCGTCGAAGGCCTGCGGGTGATTCCGCATCCGGCCGTGATGATGATCCTGGAGTTCGGGGCGAGCCCCTCCACCGTGATGGACGGGGCTGGGCGGCAGCATCGGGGAAGTGTCGTCGCCGGGCCCGGGGTCGGCTCCGGAGGCGGGGTCCGGGCGTGGGGCGAACATGTCGAATGCGTGCAGGTGCGCCTGTCCCCAGCGATCGCAGGGGCAGTTCTGGGCGTCTGTCCGGCCGATCTGGCCGGCTCCCTGGTGTCCCTCGACGACCTGTGGGGCAGGGAGGCGTCCTGGATTCGCGAGCAACTCGCCGAAATTCCCGCGTGGGAGGGCCGCTTCGCGTTCATGGACGGGTTGCTCGCCCGCCGACTTGAGGCGCGGTCGCCGGTGGACCCGGCAGTGGCCTGGGCCTGGCGGCGGATCGCCGCCAGCAGAGGCCGCGTACGGATCGACCACCTGGCGGCCGAACTGGGATGGAGCCGCAAGCGTCTGTGGGCCCGGTTCCTCTCGCACATCGGCATGCCGCCGAAAAGCGCCGCGAAGCTGATCCGCTTCGACCATGCCGTGCACCGCCTGGTCGCGGGCGAAGGCGCATCCCGAGTCGCGGCGGACAGCGGCTACTGCGACCAGTCCCACCTGCATCGGGACGTCATGGTCTTCACCGGCACCACCCCGGCGACCGTGCTGGACGAGCCCTTCCTGACGGTGGACGACCGCGCGTGGCCGACGGTGGAAAACCCACCCGACACCTGTGTTTCCAGGATGCCCGGCTAGGTGTGCTGTCCCCGGACGTTGGTGACAGGCGACGCGCCTGGAGTGGTGCTTGAACTGAGCCGTTACTCCCCGCGCCTGACGACAAGGTTCGGGAACTCCCCACCCAAGGACGGGGGCCAGCCCCCGTGACCTGCGGAGAAGCAGGGTGTGAGGTGGGCGTACGGAACCGTTCGGCACACGACACCAAGGGGCACCATGCGCGTCTCCCGGGCTCTGCTCACCTGCCTGCTCGCCACTGCGGCGGTGGGCTCCCTGGCCCTCCCCGCCGCGGCGGCGTCCGACTCCGGCACAGCCGGTACGGCCCGCGAGGTCCAGCGCGATCTGGACCTGCTGACCCGGAGCGGCGCGGTCGGGGCCCAGGTGAGGGTGACCGAGGGGGGCCGGACTTGGCTGGCCAGGTCCGGCAGCGCGAAGAGACCCGGGAGGGCTCCGGTGCCGCGCGACGGGCAGTTCCGCATCGGCAGTGCCACCAAGTTGTTCACATCGGT
The DNA here is from genome assembly GCF_055573595.1 of Streptomyces sp. NPDC030165. NCBI lineage: Bacteria > Bacillati > Actinomycetota > Actinomycetes > Kitasatosporales > Streptomycetaceae > Streptomyces > Streptomyces sp. NPDC030165. Next base: position 15,891 of record NZ_JBVIBD010000004.1, read on the forward strand.
GGCGCTGCTCCAGCTCGTCGGACAAGGGGAGGTGTCGCTGGACGCGCCCCTCTCGCGCTACCTGCCGTCGGGGCTGGTACCCGAGGCCGACAGGATCACCGTAAGGATGGCGCTCCAGCACACCAGCGGGCTGCACGACGTCGCGCGGGACCTGCCGCAGGGCGATGAGCTCATCCGTACGCGCTTCCGCCACTACGGCTGGGCCGATCAGGTGCGACAGGCCGCGGCCAAGCCCGCCGACTTCCCGCCCGGCACCGACTACGGCTACTCCAACACCAACTACCTCATCGCCGGTCTGATCATCGAGCGCGTGACCGGCCACTCGTACGCCGCCGAGGTGCGGGACCGGATCATCGCGCCGCTGGGGCTGCGCCACACGTTCGTACCCGGCGACCGCTCCGACATCCCCGGCCCACACGCCCACGGCTACCTGGGCAAGGCTGACATCAGCGCCCTCAACCCCTCCTTCGCCGGCCCGGCCGGGGAGATCGTCTCCACTCCTCGCGACATGGACAGGCTGCTGACGGCGCTGACGTCCGGCGAGCTGCTGCTGCCCGCGCAGTGGAAGGAGATGAACCGCACCGTGGCCACCGGGGAGCCCGGCGAGCGATACGGGCTCGGGCTCAAGGAGCACAAGCTGAGCTGTGGGCGCACTGCGATCGGCCACACCGGCGGCATTCCCGGTTACGCCACGCTTGCGTTCACCACGAGGGACGGCGAGCGGCGCGTGGTGCTCTCCGCGAACCTCGCCGACTGGCCCGCCGACGAGCGCATAGGCAAGCCCATCGACAAGGTGCTCGACGATGCGCTGTGCGGCTAGGCGCTTTCGTTCGAAGGTGGGCGGCCGCCGTGGGACCGCACCACAACCCCGAACCGCTGGCCGCGGAGAGGGCCGAGGAGGCGTGGGACGCCGCACGGCGGCAGATCGAGGCTCGCCTCCGCTGACCTTTTGCCCGTTCCAGGAGCCCTTCGGTCTGACAGCCGCGTTGTCAGTGGCCTCTGTGATGCTGCACTGCATGACTCCGTGGACGCTCAACGACATCACGCAGGCCATCCGCTCAGGCTGGGCCGAAGACACGTGCTCGGCTGACGACATCGCCCGTGGCCCCTGGACCGCCGACAACCCTGCCTGGGGCCACTGCGACATCACTGCTCTCGTTGTGCATGACTTCTTCGGTGGTGAGCTCCTGGTCGGTGAAGTGCATCTCGACGGTGAGCAGCATGGTTACCACTGGTGGAACCGGCTGCCCAGCGGCATCGAGATCGACCTCACGTATGAGCAGTTCCAGCGCGGCCAGGTGGTGTCCGGTGCTCGGGCCGTCCCGCGGCCCGTGGGGCGGCCGCCGCGCCGAGGGGATGAATACGAGCTGCTGCGCGGCCGGGTCCGGCGGGCGCTCGGCCGGACGGCTGCGTAGGTGAGGGGAGTGCGGCGTTGCCGACCAGGCTTTGACCTTCAGGTTGCTTGAAGTCCCACCATCGTGGTCATGGACGAGAGCGAAGAGCTGCTGGGAATCGGGGCGTTCGGTCGGCGGGTGGGCCTGGCTCCGAGCGCGCTGCGCTTCTACGACGACTGTGGCGTCCTGTGTCCCGTCAGGGTCGATCCGGCGAGCGGCTACCGGTTCTACGGGGTGGAGCAGCAGGACCGTGCCGTGCTGCTCCGCAGGCTGAGGGAGGCGGGGCTGCCGTTGGTGGACGTCAGGGCCGTACTCGACGGCGGTGAAGCGGAGGCCCGTACGGTGCTTCGCACGCACCTGGAACGGACGCGGCAGACAGCGGACGCTGCGCAGGCACTGATTGAGGAGATGCTGCGCGGGCTTCCGTCGGAGGTCCCGCAGCACCTCCAAGGGTGGGCCGGTGTCGGCGGTGCGGAGTTGGCCAGCGCTGTACGGCAGGTGGGGCCGGCGGTTGCGGACGCCGAGACACGTGCGGAGTTTCCGATTCTGGGGCATGTGCTGCTGGAACTCGGCGATGGTGAAGTGCGATTGGTCGCCACTGACCGGTACCGGCTGGCGGTTCGGGTGCTGCGGGCGAGGACTTCGGGCGGCGGCCCTTGCCGGGTGCTGTTGGCTGCCGGGGAATTGGCTGGCATGGCGGCCTGGGCGCTGCGACATCGGCACATCGATGTCGAGGTCACCGGTGACGGAGGCTGCCTGATCGGGGAGGGCGGGGAGCGCCGCGCGTTCGTGGGGGGTGGAGCTGGGGAGTTTCCCGATTACCGGGTGGTTCTGGACGAGCTGGGGGACGTACGGCATCGGATCATCGCGGACCGGGCGGTGCTCCGTGAGGCCTTCGCCGAGCGGGAAAAGGGCGCCGTGATCACGGTCCGGGCCGGATCCGAAGAGGCGGTTGTCAGTGGGGGCGGCGGCAACCCTCTCGCGGTGAGCGCGGTCTGCACGGGGCCGTCGTTGTGTGTCGCCTTCGACCCCGCGGTGCTCGTGCCTGCTCTGGACGCGGGCGTGGGGCCCGATGTGCTGCTGGAGGTTGCTTCCGGCACCGAGCCGGTGGTCGTGCGCTCTGCTGACCAAGGCAGCTTCACCACCTTGGTCATGCCGGTGCGGGGCGTTGTTTCACGTGAAACGGACTGAGGAGGAGCCGAAGGTGGATGCGGGGAATCACGTGGTGCGGCTGTGCGTGCGCGGCATGGAAGCCGAGGCGCGGGGCGAGGACCAGGAAGCACGGCGGCTGTTCCTGCTGGCGTGGGAGGACGCGGGAGATGACTATGAAGCGTGCATCGCCGCTCATTACGTGGCGCGGCACCAGGCCACGCCGGAGGACACGCTTCGGTGGAATCAGAAGTGTCTGGACCTGGCGGACCGGGTGGGCGACGAACGTGTCAGGGGGTTCTACGCGTCCCTGTACGCGAACATGGCGCGCGCTCATCGGGAGCTGGGCGAGACGGCCGTGGCGTACGAGTACTTCCAGCGTGCTGCCGAGCGGGTAGGGGACGCGCCCGACGGTGAATACGGAATGTGGAATCGGTTCGCGATTGCGGAGGGGTTGCGGGAAACGGCAGCTGCTTCGATGGAAGCGCCGGGAGTGGGGGAAGCGGGTGGCGCTGTGAGTGCAGCGCTGGCGGATCTCCTGGCCAGGTTCTGCGCGCGTCAGGACCTGAAGGCGCTGGGACTGATCCTGCCGGCGTACCTGGGTGATCTTGGCTCAGAGCAGGACCGCGATCGGCTTCGGTCGGCGCTGCACATGGTTCATGCGGCTCGCTGGCTCCCGGCGGAGGAACAGGTGGTGCTCGGGGAAGCCATTGCGGCACTGGATGAGAAGGCCGGGTCACCTGTTGGTGGCTGAGGCCGGGCCGGGGCGTAGAAGCGGAGGGGCGAAGGGGTGGAGTGGAGGGGCAGGGTGGGGAGCCTGGGGCACGGGCTTGGAGGGAGCCGGAGTCAGGTCTCAGGCCCGGCGAGTTCGCATCGTGGGGCGGGGCCGCCGGGTCGAACGGTCGAGTTCGCCAGTTCGCTCATGGCCTCTACGGCGCGCGCCAATTGGTCGTCCACCTGCTCCCGTACGCCCTGGAGCTGGGCGATACAGGCATCCAGCTCGGCCAGCTTGCGTCGGTAGACCTGGAGCGAGGCGGGGCAGGCGTCGCCTGCGGGGTGGCCGGCACGCAGGCATTCCACGAAGGGCCGGGTCTCCTCCAACTCGAAGCCGAAGCGTTGCAGCATCTGGATCTGCTGGAGCAGCCGCAGGTCCGCTTCGCCGTAGGTGCGGTGGCCGTTGGCGGTGCGCTCGGCGTGGAGCAGTCCGCGTGCTTCGTAATAGCGCAGGGTGCGAGTGGTGGTCCCCGCTCGCTCGGCCAGTTCTCCGATCCGCATGTGTGCCCCCGTCCGTCCGGCCCGGCTCGGTGCTGTGCCGGTGCCACGACGACCGTAGCCGTTGACGTCGGCGTCACGTCCAGGGGTTCGTGGCAGCAGGCAGCAGGCAGCAGGCAGCAGGCAGCAGGCAGCAGGCAGCAGGCAGCAGGCAGCAGGCAGCAGGCAGCAGGCCGGGACGGGGCTCAGGGTGATTTCGGCGGTGCGGGGGATGGGATGAGTGCTCCATCCTTGTCCTTACCGTGATTGTTGAGCCGTCGAGGAGTGCCATGAGCGCGGAAGCGTCCGACCAGACCCGGGAGTTGTGCTCGTACGGCGAGTTGAGAAGCCCGGGAGAGCATGGTGCGGAGCAGTTCGGCATGCTGTTGCCGGAGACGAGGCGGGCGCTGCTGCGGCGGCTGGCGATCGGCCAGGCCGAGGGACGTGCGCCGTCGCTGACGGGTGCGGTCATACGGGGCGGGAAGGTGGCATGGGCCGGGTCCCGCCACGGAACCGGCGCCGGTGCCGACGACGGGGTGGGCGTCCAGTACCGGATCGGGTCGATCACCAAGACGTTCGTCGCGGTACTGGTGCTGCGGCTACGTGACGAGGGGCTGCTGACGCTGGACGACCCGCTCGGTAAGCACGTACCGGGCAGCGTGGCTCCGGACGTGACCATTGTCCAGCTCCTCTCGCACAGCTCCGGGCTGTCGGCCGAAGCCCGTGGGCCCTGGTGGGAGCGGACGCCCGGATCGCTGCGCCAGGAGCTGGGCGATCTCTTCGACGAGGATCCGCGCCGCCTGCCCGCCGGCCGGCGCTTTCACTACTCCAACCCGGGTTACGCCCTGCTGGGCTCCTTGGTCGAGCGCCTGCGCGGTGGGTTGCACTGGGGCGATGTGCTGCGCCGGGAGGTGTTGGAGCCGCTGGGCATGAGCCGTACGACGCTTCAGCCGCAGGCCCCGTACGCCGACGGCTGGGCGGTGCACCCCTGGGCGGACGTTCTGCTGCCGGAGCCCGCCCAGGACACCGGCCTGATGGGTCCGGCAGGACAGCTGTGGTCCACGGCCGAGGACCTGGGCCGTTGGGCGGTGTTCCTGGCCCGTGGCGACGACCGGGTGCTCAGCGCCTCGACCCTTGCCGAGATGCGGGCCCCGGCCGTACCGCCCGAGAGAGCGGCGTGGGACGCCGGCTTCGGGCTCGGGCTCCAGCTCGAACGGTGGAACGGGCGCCTGCTGTTCGGCCACACCGGGTCGATGCCCGGCTTCCTTGCCTCCCTGTGGATCGACGTGGCCGAGGATGTCGCCGGCATTGCTCTGGCGAACTGCACGTCGGGACCGGCCGTCAGCAGCATCGCGGCCGACCTGGCCGGCATCGTCGCGGACCGGGAGCCACGGATTCCCGAGCCGTGGCGGCCGCTGGCCGGGCCGCTGGACGAGGACCTGCTGGCTCTCACGGGGCCGTGGTACTGGGGCGCGCACCCGTACGTACTGCGGCTGGGCGCCGGGCGAGCCCTGGAGATCTCGCTCATGGCAGGGCCGGGTGGCCGTTCGTCGCGGTTCCGCGCGGAGGCCGACGGTACCTGGACCGGGCTGGACGGGTACTTCGCCGGTGAGCGGCTGCGCGTCGTCCGTACCGAGGGCGGCTCGGTCAGCCACCTGGACGTGGGTACCTTCGTCTTCACCCGGGGCCCGTACGAGCCCGCCGGGCCGGTGCCGGGCGGGGTTGACGCGGAGGGTTGGCGCGGCCGCTGAGGGCGGCGTTGGTTCGGCCCGGTGGGGGACTGCCACGGTGCGGGCGGAGCGGGTCGGGTGAGCGTGCAGCGGGTCGGGCAAGGGGAGGAAACGGGGCCGGTGGTGGCGGAGCGAGCCCGTACGGCAGGGGTGACCGCCCCGGACGTACAGTCGAGCCAAATATCAGGAGCCGCCGCACCGCGGCCCGCTACCGCTGGAAGGCCACCGTGACTGACGCGACCGCCGTGAACACGACCTCCGACGCCCCGAACCTGCTCGACCTGCCGCCGCTCACCGCCGGACACTTCGCGCGGATCGAGGACAAGGTCGCGGCGCTGATGCGTACCCGTGCCGATGTCGTGGCCACCCAGGGCGAGGCGCTGCTGCCGCTGGAGGCGTGCATCCGGTCCGCCGTGCGCCCCGGCAGTACGGCGCTCAACATCGTGACCGGGCCGTACGGCGAGACCTTCGGTGGCTGGCTGCGGTCCTGTGGCGCCGAGGTCATCACCGTCAGTGCGCCGTTCACGGGGGCCGTACGTCCGGTGCAGGTGGCGGAGGCGCTGCGTGAACACCCTGCCATCGACTTCGTGAGCCTGGTGCACGCCGAGGCGGCGACCGGCAACACCAACCCGGTCGCCGAGATCGGTGCCGTCGTACGGGAGCACGGCGCGCTGCTGATGCTGGACGCCGTGGCCTCGGTGGGAGCCGAGCCGCTGCTCACCGACGAGTGGGGCGTCGACCTGTGTGTGATCGGCGGGCAGAAGGCGCTGGGAGGTCCGGCAGGCGTCTCGGCGGTATCGGTGAGCGCGCGGGCCTGGGAGCGCATCGCGGCCAACGAGCACGCTCCCCGCCGGTCCTATCTCTCGCTGCTGGACTGGAAGGAGCGCTGGATCGACGGCGGCCGTACCGCGCTGCCGCACGCCCCGGCACAGCTGGAGATGCTCGCTCTGGAGCAGGCTGTGGACCGCGTCGACACGGAGGGGCTCGACAACGTCATCACCCGGCACCGCGCGGCTGCCGCGGCGGTACGGGCCGGTGTGCGTGCGCTCGGCACCCTGTCCCCGTACGTGCTGCGGGAGGAGGACGCGGCCCCGGCGGCCACGACGCTGCGAGCGCCCGCGGACATGGACGCCCGTGAGATCGTCTCCGCCGCATCGGACGCCGCGGACGGCACGGTCGCGGTACCCGTACAGGCCGCTGCAGGGGCGCTCGCCAAGGAGATGATCCGGGTGAATCACTACGGGCAGGCAGCGAAGCGTGGCGTGGTGCTGGCGTCCCTCGCGGCGTTGACGGCGGGCCTGCGGGTGCTCGGCGTCACCGTGGACGGTGACGGGGCGGCCGCGGCAGCGGGTACGGCGTGGGATGAGGTCATCGCGGGCTGAGGGCACGGCGGGCCGAGGCGATTCTCGCTCGCTGTGCAGTGCCTCCGTGGAGGAGTGCCTGGGGTGCCGTTTCACGTGAAACGGCACCCCAACTTTGCGTTGAGGGCGCTTGTTTCACGTGAAACAAGCGCGCCGTAGGCCGTCACTGGGAGGGGCGGGGAGAGATGCGCGTGGTGAGTGCCATGCGGGTCGGGGGCTAGGGACGCTTCTCCGGGCGACGCTCGTTCTGCGCAGGTGTCGGCTCGCCCCCGGCGAGCTTCGGGCCCGACCGCAGCACGGTGGCCGGGATGCCGCAGCCGCATATGTGTTCTTCTACAGGCCATTTGTTCTGCAACGCCGCTACAGGGCACCCGTGTTGGTTGCCGGCGGCAGATGTGTGGACGAGTAACCGGGCGTCGGCTGCGGCTGCCGTCTTCGCGATGCTGCAACCGTGGTGGATCTCCTCCTTTCAGTCGTACTCCGGTGGCAGGCCCGGGGAGCCGGAGACAAGCTGGGCGCTGAAGACCCCGCACGCCTCCTCGATGGCGGCGCCCAGCGGGAGCGAGGCGGCCAAGCTGGCGGCTCGTGCGTCCGCTCCGGCAGCCATAAGGGAACGGGCTGTCGGCATCGCTGGGTCGCGGCTGAGGGTCCCGTACCGACCAGCTTCCCGCTCAGCTGGCGGCTGGCCACCGCACCGCCCCGCCGCCCGCCGCCCGCCGCTCCGGTCTCTGCGGCGGCGCTGCTGTTGGTGATCATGGACTGAAGCTCCCGTAGAATCGGAACGTGCAACCCGGTTGGGCACAGGGAACGCTCGACCCGGAAGTCAACGGTTCTCAGGAGGCTCGATGGCGGCGAGCGAGGGTCCCGCTCCGACGCGTGCGGATGCGCGGCGCAACAGGGAGCTGGTGTTGCAGGCGGCCCGAACTGCCTTCGAGGAGCAGGGGTTGGGGGTCCCGCTGGGTGAGATCGCGCGGAGGGCCGGTGTCGGCGCTGGGACCGTCTACCGTCATTTCCCGTCCAAGGAAGCGCTGTTCAGGGCCACAGTCGCGGACCGGGTGCGCCTCTTCACGGATACGGCACGGGACTTGGTGGATTCGGCGGAACCCGTCGCCGTCTTCTTCCGGTTCCTTGGGTCGGTGGTGCGGCTGGCGTCACGGAACAAGGCGTTGTGCGATGCGCTGGAAGCGGCCGGCGAGGGCGGATACGAGCCCTCCCCGCAGGCCGAGCGGGACTTCGCCGACGCCCTGGGTGTACTGCTCGTACGAGCTCAAGAGGCGGGTGGCGTGCGGAAGGACGTCGAGCTCGACGATGTTCTGGCGCTGCTGGTCGGCTGCCTTTCGATGGAACAGCGACGGGTCACGTCCGGGGTGCCGCAGGGGCGTATGACGACGTTGATGTGCGACGGGCTGCGGGCTGGCGGGGTCGTAACGAAACTGACCGGTCAGGAGCAGAAGCGTTACGAAACCCGATGCGAGGTGTGTGGGGGTTCCGTTCCTGCCGCGCGTACGGGGCGACCTGCGCGGTTCTGCGGTGGAGCCTGTCGGCAGAAGGCGCATCGGGTCAGGGCGCGGGCGGCGCTAACGCGTGAAGGGGGTGGGAGCCGAGCCTGAGGAGGGGGAAGGGTGTGAGGCGCGGGGCGTGGGGGTGGCTGGACGCTACGCGTCGGTTGGTCGTGGCGCCGGCGAGCCCGTACGTCCCGGGTGCCCGGTGGACGGTGACGTGGGCGCCCGGGAGGGACGGGGCAGACGGGGGAGCGCCAGGGGGCAGGGCGGGGCTGGGTCAGAGCTGGAGCTTGAAACCCAGGTGGGAAGCCTCGAAGCCGAGGCGTTCGTAGAAGCGGTGGGCGTCGACGCGGGTCGCGTCCGAGGTGAGCTGGACCAGTTGGCAGCCGAGGGTGCGGGATTCGGCGACCGCCCACTCGATCAGCTGGGTCCCCAGACCGCTGCCCCGCTCGTCGGCGTGGACGCGTACCGCCTCGATGATCGAACGGCTGCTGCCACGTCGTGAGAGACCCGGGACAACGGTGAGTTGGAGCGTTCCGACCGGGCGGTCGCCGCGTACGGCGACGACCAGGTGCTGGTTGGGGTCGGCAGCCAGCAGCTCGTACGCCGCACGGTACGGGGCCAGGTCGTCCGGGGTCTCGCGGGTGGCGCCCAGCGCGTCGTCGGCCAGCATCCCGACGATGGCCGGTATGTCGTCCTCGGTCGCGGGGCGGATCTCGATGTCGCTCATGGGCGGACCCTACGCACCCCTGTTCAGGCAGGTGACGCGAGGGTTTCCACCGCGGTGACGAGGGGGGCCAGTTCGGGGCGCTTTGCGGCGTCCTGGAGTGCTTCGCGCAGTGCCGCGTCGTGCGTCGGGCGGGCCTCTTCGAGCAGCTGACGGCCCTCGTCGGTGACGTTGGTGTAGATCCCGCGCCGGTCGTCGGGGCACAGGTACCGGGAGAGCAGCCGGCGCTCTTCGAGGCGGGTGACCAGGCGGGTGGTGGCGCTCTGGCTGAGCACGACCGAGTCCGCGACCTGGTGCATCCGCAGGTGGCCGCCCGGGCCGTCGTGCTGCTCGCTGAGCACGTTCAGTACGGAGAACTCCCGGACGCTCAGGTCGTGCCGGGCCTGCAACGCACGCTCGATGTGCGACTCGATGCGGCCATGCAGGGCGGAGAGGGCGCACCAGCCCTGGGCGAGGGCCGGGGCGGTTCCGGAGGCGGGCGGGCAGCCGGGGCCGGTGGGGGCCGTGTGTGCATCCGGGCCTGCCGGGTCTTGGCAGCCGGTGGGGGCCGTGTGCGCATCCGGGTTTGCCGGGCCTCGGCGGCGCTGCCCGTCCTGCCCCGTCTGCTGCTGTCCCATGTGCTCCTGCCTCGTCCGCTGCTGCCCTGTCCGCTGCTGGACCTGCCGGGGCGTTTGCCGGGTCTGCCACGTCATCGAGGGACCTCCTCACAGGCCGTACGACCCAGGATAGGACACCGGTGCAATAGCCCGCGCTTGCAAGTAATCGGCGTCTGCAATTATTGTCTACGCCTGTTAAAGCTGTATGCATCTTTCGAAGGGATCCGTCATGCCGCTCGCTCTCCTGGCGCTTACCATCGGCGCTTTCGGGATCGGGATGACCGAGTTCGCGGTGATGGGGCTGCTGCCCGACGTGGCCGCCGGCTTCGGTGTCTCCATTCCCCTGGCCGGGTACGCGACCACCCTGTACGCGCTCGGTGTCGTCGTCGGCGCCCCGCTGACGACCGCCCTCGGCACCCGCATGACCCGTAAGCAGATGCTGATGCTGCTGATGGGGCTGTTCGTGGTGGGCAACCTGCTCACCGCCGTGGCGCCGGTCTTCGCGGTGATGCTGGCCGGAAGGATCGTTTCGTCCTTTGCGCACGGCGCGTTCTTCGGCATCGGGTCACTGGTGGCCGCCGACCTCGTCGCGCCGCACAAGCGGGCCGGCGCCATCTCGATGATGTTCGCCGGACTGACCGTCGCCAACGTCGTGGGCGTACCGTTCGGCACCCTGCTCGCCCAGCAGATCAACTGGCGCGCCACCTTCGTCGCCATCGCGGCCCTGGGCGTACTGGGCTTCCTCGGCGTCGCCAAGCTGGTCCCGGCGCAGCCCGTGAAGGCGGCCGCCCCGATGGGCCAGGAGATCGCCGTCTTCCGCAACCCCCAGGTCGGGCTGGCGATGCTGATGACGGTCCTCGGCTTCGGCGGCGTCTTCGCGGCCGTCACCTACCTGGCCTCGATGATGACCGAGGTCGCCGGCTTCGCACCGTCGTCCGTCGTCTGGCTCACGGCCGTCTTCGGCCTGGGAATGGTGGGCGGCAACCTGGTCTCGGGACGGTTCACCGACCGCCACATGATGCCGATGCTGTACGTGTCACTGGTCGGGCTCGCGCTCTCGCTGGCCGCGTTCGGTTTCGCCGCGCACGACAAGGCCGCCGCGACCGTCACCGTCGCCCTCATCGGCGCCTTCGGCTTCGCGACCGTACCGCCGCTGCAGAAGCGGATCATGGACCAGGCGGCCGCCGCCCCCACTCTCGCCTCCGTCGGCAACATCGCGGCCTTCAACTTCGGCAACGCGCTCGCCTCCTGGCTCGGCGGCATCGTCATCGCGGCGGGCCTCGGGCTGACCGCGCCCAACTGGGTCGGCGTGGGGATGACCGTTCTGGCGCTGGGTGTCGCGGTTCTCGCGGGCGTGCTGGAGCGCAGGGGCGGTGGGGCCGGCACCGACGGGCAGGCAGGCCGGAAGGGGCAGGACGACCGGGGCGGCCGGGTTGTGGCTTCGGGGGTCGGGGGCGGCGCCGGGGACGAAGTTGGGACCCAGGCCGGGAGCGGGATCGGGTCCGAGGTCGGGGTCGGCAGCGCTGAGGAGGAGGCTGCGGCGGCCGTACGGGGCTGAAGGGCGGGGCCCGGCCGTACTGGGCCGCTCGGCTCCGTCCGCACCGGCCGGTCGAATTCGCACGGGGCAGCCCCGCCGGTTCGCACCGGCCAGCGCCGCCGGTCCGTGCAAGCCACCCCCGCCGGTCTGTGTAGGCCAAGCTCGCCGGCCCGCGCAGGCCCGCCGTAGCAAGGCGCAAAGCCGGAGCCCGAATAACCGGCCTGAACCCACAACACCCTGGAAGAACAACTCCCCACCACACACCAGAACCACCACCGCAAACAGGAGTCCCACCAATGAGCACCACCCCCGCCATCCGCCCCCTCACCACCCACGACGCTGACGCCCTGATCGAGGCCGCTCGCGCTGCCGCAGCCGACCTCGGGGTGCGGGGCAGTGTCACCGTGCTGGACGCGGGCGGCCACCTGCTCGGCTTCCGGCGCGACGACACCGCCGTACTGATCTCGGGCGAGACCAGCACCCGCAAGGCGTTCACCGCGTTGCAACTGGACGCGCCGACCGCCGATCTCGTCGACGCCGTACGGCCCGACGGCCTCTTCCACACCCTGCCCACCGCGCTCGATCGCCCGCTGCTGTTCATCGCGGGTGGCGTGCCGGTCCACCGGGACGGACGCCTTATCGGCGCGATCGGTGTCGGCGGCGGTGCGCCGGAGCAGGACGACCGCATCGCCCGTGCCGCCATCGAGGCGGCGGGCCTCAGCTGACGACACCGCTCGGGGGCTTACGGGCTGCCTGTTCGCGGACCACGGCCGACTGTGCAGCGCGCAGTCGGCTGCCGCGTTTGGTGGGGCCCCAGGGCTTGAGTACGGAGATGGCGGTGACGAAGAGGTACGTGGCCGTCGCGACGGAGGGCGCGGACACCATGCTCAGCCCGGTGTCCGGCGCGCCGGCCACGGCGTCGGCCGCGAGCTGGTCGATGCCCGGGCGCAGGGAGAAGGCCGTCAGCAGTACGGTCGCCAGGGTCAACCAGAACTTGACGACGACCCAACGGTGGCGGGCCAGCCCCCAGGGCGTACCGAAGGACAGCACCAGGCCGCTGACCAGCGCCGACAGTGCCACCGGCAGGATCAGCCAGTCGCTGAAGATCTTCATGGCACGGTAAGCGGCCACGGTCGTGTCCAGTGACCCCGAGGTGTATCCGACGACGCTGAGCGTGAGCAGGCCGAGCGTGAGCCCGAGCCAGCCGACGGAAACCGCGACGTGGACGACGAGGAGGGCGCGGCGCACGGGCCGGCTGAGCTGCTTCATGCGGTCCACGGTCGCGCCCGGGCGGCAGCGTGACATCTGACGGCGGGAGTATCCCGCCGTACGCGCGGTTGAGTAGCGGTGCGGTTCGCGGTTGCGACCGCGCCTGGCGAGCGACCGATGCCAGGCGCGTTCCGGGAGCGGAGTGACTGCCGTAACTCAGGGGAGGGGACCGCAACTCAGGGGGCGGGACCGCTACCCAGGAGGTCGGACCGCAATCCGGGGTTGGGCTGCAATTTGGGGGGTGAGACGGCACCTCAGGGGCGGGAATACCCACCACGCCCTACGCTCCCCGGTATGGGGAAGCTACATCTATTCGACATGGACGGAACGCTGCTCCACGGCTCGGCAGCCTCCGTCGAGATATCCCGGCAGCTCGGGCTGGACCGGGAGACGGCCGAGCTGGAGCGAGCCTTCATCACCGGAGAGGTGACACCGGTGCGCTTCGCCGAGCTGGCGTGCGAACTGTGGGCCGAACTGACCGAGGAACTGGTGACGGCGGCCTTCGAAGGCGCACCGTGGCTCGCCGGCATCCGGGAGGTGTGGGCCGACATCCGGGCGCGAGGGGAGCGGTGCGCGGTGATCTCCCTGTCACCCGGGTTCTTCGTGGAGCGGCTGACGGGCTGGGGAGCGGACGCCGCGCACGGTTCACGCTGGCCCGCACTGCCTTTTCGGGAACCGGTGGAACCTGACGGGATACTTTCCGCGTCTGCAAAGGTGAGGATTATGGATGAACTGTGCGCCGAGTTCGGGCTGAGCCGGTCCGACTGCGTGGCGTACGGCGATTCCATGTCCGACACCGCCCTGTTCGCGGCCGTTCCTGCTTCCGTGGCGGTGAATGCGGACCACCATGTCAGAGGCCTGGCCTCATACGCGTACGAAGGCCGTGACCTGCGCGAGGCGTACGAACTCGTGCGGGCCGGCGGGTAATTCCGGCTGCCTGCGGCCGTTTGGCGCTTCATGCCCGATGAATCGCGTTCCAGGGGATGGCTCACGGTAATCGGAGAACTTGAAGGAAGTGTTCTCAGTACGGGGGTTGTGTATTCAAGTACTGCGGGTATGGTCTAGTCCGGTCGAGCGGGACGATCGCTTCCGGCAGCCTGTGATCATGCGGCGGGGCGGTTCGGCGGGCAGTACGTGAAGCCCGCCACCCTAGTGGCAAAGCGGTGTGCGGCGCCCGGACTTTCAGGTGATTGTCCGGGGTGCCGAGGCCGGGTGGCACGCTGCGGAGAAGGGGTCCGCGCGGTGCCGGACGAACGTGCAGTGTCCGCTATGGAGGGTGTTGCCGGAGCAGCTCTGATCGATTAACAATCCCGAAGCAGTACGGGGGAATTGCGGGCACATTCCGAACTGCGGAAGTGCGAAGACGATCGAAAGACGTTCGAGGCGAGGCAGACCATGGACGCTCCGACCACCACGACAGCCGATAACGGCTCTTCTGGCGGCAGCAGTGGCGATTGGGGATGGTTCACTCCGTCGAAGAAGTCCGTCGAAGATCACCAGAGGCTTACGGACGGTCGGCACGATCACGACGCCGAGGGCGGCAAGGGCGGCACGACCGACACGGGCGCCGGGAGCGGCGAAGAGAACGTCCATGGCGGCCACGCCGAGCGGGATGGCGGGGACGGCCGCGGCGGCGGTGCCCCTGTCGGCCGTAACGATCCTCAAGGGCGCGTCGAAGCCGGTGCTCGCACCGAGGCTGACGCCCGTGGTGGAGCCGGCGGACACGGCGGGTGGAGTCCGCAAATCGGTCCTGGGCAGCGGCTCGGTGGCGACACGCAGGGCAGGCATGTACGGGACAGGCATGTGCAGGACAGGCATGTGCAGGACAGCGACGCGCAGGGAAGCCACGCGGAGGGCGGCCAAGCGCAGGGCGAGCACGTAGAGGGCAGGCTCGCGCAGGGCGGCCGTGTGCAAGGCAGACGCGACCCATGGGGCGACGGAAACGTCCATGGCGAGATACCCAGCCGACCGGTCAGCTCCATCAGGCCCGTGGGTACGGCGGCGGAGCGCGAACGGGCACCGGAAGAGCAGGGCGCCGAGGGGGTAACGGGCGCAGCTGTACGAGGCGGGGGCGCGGCGGGGCCTGTGGCTGGGCCCGGGGCCGGTTCCCCTTCTCCCCTCCCCCCCGTCCCCCCGCCCGCCCCCACCACCTCCACTCCAGCCCGAAGCTCAGGCACCAGCGCATCGACGGCTGAGGCCACCAGCACCGCCACCGCGCGGGAGGCCACCACCGCGCGCGGGGCCACCGGCCTCCCCACCTCCCGGGTGGCCACCACCGCGCGCGGGGCCGCCACGCCACCGCCGCCAAGCACGGTCGCCACGGCGCCAAGCACGACCGCCACGCCTGCGGGTGAGGCCACCCCGCCTGCACGCCCGGCGGGTGCCGCGCCCACCGACGCCCGGCCGTCCACCGACGCCCGGCCGTCCACCGACGCCCGGCCGTCCACCGGCGCCCGGCCGTCCACCGATACCCGGCCGTCCACCGGCGCCCGGCCGCCCGCCAATGTCTCCCCCGACGCGATGCTCGTGCAGCGGACGCTGGACGAGATCGAGCCCGTGGCGGACAAGGCCACCTCGTACTTCTACGCGCTGCTCTTCGTGCAACACCCCGATCTGCGTGCGCTCTTTCCCGCCGCGATGGACGCCCAACGTGACCGGCTGTTCAAGGCCTTGCTCACCTCCGTCAAGAACGTCGACGACACGGACTACCTCACCGAGTACCTCTCACACCTCGGGCGTGGGCACCGTAAGTACGGCACGCTGCCCGAGCACTACCCGGCCGTCGGCGAGTGCCTGTTGCACGCGCTCGCCCGTTACGCCCCCGGTACCTGGAGCCCGGAGGCCGAGGCCGCTTGGGTGCGGGCGTACACCACCATTTCGCAGCTCATGATCGACGCTGCCGCCGAGAACGAGGCGGTGGCCCCCGCCTGGTGGCAGGCCGAGGTCGTCTCGCACGAGCTGCGTACGCCCGACATCGCTGTGGTCACCGTCCGGCCCGACCAGCCCTACCCCTTTCTGGCCGGTCAGTACGCCAGTGTGGAAACCCCCTGGTGGCCGCGCGTATGGCGGCACTACTCCTTCGCCGCGGCGCCCCGCTCCGACGGCCTGCTCTCCTTCCATGTGAAAGCCGTACCGGCCGGCTGGGTGTCCAACGCCATGGTCCATCGAGCCCGCCCCGGCGATGTCGTCCGGCTCGGTCCCCCATCCGGTTCCATGACCGTAGACCACACCACTGACAACGGCCTGTTGTGCCTGGGCGGCGGTACCGGCATCGCCCCGATCAAGGCCCTGGTCGAGGACGTCGCCGATCGTGGTCACCGGCGTCCGATGGAGGTCTTCTACGGCGCTCGCAGCGGCCACGACCTCTACGACCTCGACACGATGCTGCGGCTTGAACAGAGCCATCCGTGGCTGTCCGTACGCCCGGTCGTCGCCACCGGGCGCCCCGGCGGCCCGGCCAACAGCCTCAGCGGCCAACTCCCGGACGCCGTGCGTCAGTACGGGCCGTGGCGGGAATATGACGCCTACTTGTCCGGGCCGCCCGGAATGATACGCAACGGCGTGGACGCATTGGTGGGGGTCGGTATTCCCTCCGACCGCATACGGCACGACTCCGTGGAAGAGCTGGTCGCGGCGGGAGATTGAGCATTGACGACACAAGGTGATCAGAGCTTGGCAGCACATGGTGGGGACGGTTTGACGGCATACGGCGAGCCATGCGCGGCCGCGGCTCCTGGCACGTGCGGGCCTCCTGACGCGTGCGGGCCTCCTGACGCGTGCGGACCCCCTGACGCGTGCGGGACTCCTGGCGCGTACGGGGCCGTTGACGCGTACGGGCTGGCGGGGCCGGGTCGGGGTACCGGAGGCCGCCCCGGGGCGGGCATGCGGGAGGCGCGGCCGGGCAGTGACGGCGAGCATCTGGTGCAGCAGCGGCTCGGTACGACCGAACGCGCCGACCGGTTCTACGACGATCAGGTACTCGACCATCTCAACGAGCGGATGCGGGAGTTCGTGGGCCGCCAGGAGATGTTCTTCCTGGCGACGGCCGACCGGAACGGTGAGTGCGACTCCACGTTCCGGGCCGGTCCGCCCGGGTTCCTCCAGGTCCTGGACGAGCGGACGCTCGCGTACCCGGAGTACCGCGGCAACGGTGTGATGGCGTCCGTCGGAAACCTCTCCGAGAACCCGCACCTCGGCATCCTGATGATCGACTTCACGCGCGACCGCATCGGCCTGCACGTCAACGGGCGGGCGCGGGTGGTCATGGACGACGAGATGAGGGCGCGGCACCCGCATCTGCCCGTCGATCCGATACCCGGCCGACGGGCTCAGCTGTGGGTCGAGGTCGAGGTCGAGGAAACGTATATCCACTGCGCGAAGCACATCCCGCACCTGCAGAAGGTGCCCCGGCAGGCGAGCGGGTCACGCGCCTGGGGCACGGACGACGCCAAGCGCAAGGGCGGAGACTTCTTCGGCGCGGCGGCGGAGGCCGCTGAACGCCGGGGGGAAGGGGCGCGTCACGAGGCAGGGGCGGCCCGGGCGAGCGGGGTGCCAGGGGCGGCCCAGGGGAACGGGGCATGTGGAGAGGCAGGGGCAGCCCGGGGCGGCGGGGCCTCTCGCGAGAGCGGGGCGGCCCGGGGGGCCGAGACGCAGCGGGATACGGATTCCTCGCCCGACCCTGACTTCAGACAGCCGGAACCCACCCGCCGCCTGGAGCCCGTCCCACGCCCGGGCCTTGTGCCCCGCCCGGTGCCTGGGCCCTGCCCGGAAGCCGGACTCCGCCCAGAAGCCAGGCCCCGTCCGGAAACCGGCCCCCGCCCGGCACCTATCCCGCTCCTGCCGCGCGCGGGAACCGGCGCCCGCCCGGAGAGCCGTCCGCAGACCGGCGAGGTACGGGAGCAGGTCGAGCGGGAGGTCGAGCGGGTTCTCGCCCGCGCCCGGTTGCGGGGCCCCGCGGAGGCCGACACGGACGGTTTCCGGGGCTGGTTCGGGTAGGTCGCGGATGCTCAGCCCAGGCCGGTGCGGCGCGAACGGTACGATGCGGCCGGCAGAGCCCAGACGGTACGACGCAGACGCCAAGGCACAAACGCCAGGACGCGAACGGCAAAGAACAGGCGGCAAAGAACAGGCGGCAAAGAACAGACGACAGAGCCCAGACGCCGACAGACAGGCACCCCACGTCACCCCAGGTCAGGCGCGTGCATCGCGCGTACGCCCTCGATGTTGCCGTCGAGGTAGTGGCGCAGGGACAGGGGGACGACCTCGGCCGTGGCGATCCCCACCCGCGTGAACGGCACCCTGACGATCTCGTACTGGCCGCAGGGTTCCTCCACCTCCGGCCCGTGCCGCAGTGCGGGGTCCATCGACTCCAGGCGGCAGACGAAGAAGTGCTGCACCTTCACCCCGTCCACGCCGCCGTCGCTGATGTGCTCGACGGTGTCCACGAAGACCGGGACGACGTCGGTGATCTTGGCGCCCAGTTCCTCGTGGAGTTCGCGGTGCAGGGCGTCCACGACCGTGGCGTCCTCGGGCTCGACGCCGCCGCCGGGAGTGATCCAGTACGGGGCGCGGCCCGGCTTGGTGCGCTTGATCAGAACGATGTCGGCACCGTCGAGCAGGATGGCGCGGGCGGTGCGTTTGACGACTGGCCGTACGGTCATACGGGACAGATGCCGCAGCCGGGGCGCCGTGAAACCACTGTCTCACCAGTACGCCGAGGCGTGCCGCGCGCCGTGACGCGGACTCCTCACCACTCCGCGGCGGCTCGCAGCAGCCACTCGTGGGTACGGGCGATGTGTGGCAACGCCAGCGTTCCGGCCCGGGTGACCAGGAAGTACGTACGCAGGGGCGGCACCGGAGGGTCGAGCAGGGCGACCGCCTCGCCGCTGTCCAGGGCCTCCGTGCACAGGTAGCGGGGCAGTACCGCCAGCCCGGCGCCCGCCGTGACGCACGCCAGCACGGCCCGTAAGTCCGAGGCGATGACGGCGGCGGAGGCCGCGGGCGGCGTCTCGAAGACCGCTGACCAGTAACGGGAGATCAGCGGGAGGCTTTCGTGGACCTCGACGAGCGGTACGGGGGCGAGCGCGCCCACGCCCTTCGCCTGGACGACCGCGGGGCCGCCGAGCCGGGCCGCCCACCGTGGGGCGGCTATCAGTACGTGCTCCTCGTCGCACAGCGGCGTCGCGGTGAGCAGTGCGCCACGGGGCCTGGTGGTGGTGATCGCGAGGTCGTGGTGGCCGTCGGCGAGGCCGGACAGCAGTTCGTCCGCCGGCCCGAAGGCGGTCCGTACACAGAGGCCCTGGTCTATGAGCGGGGCGAGGGCCGGTAACGCGCGCTGGGAGGTGAACTCCGGGGGACCGGCGAGGTGCAGGGTGCGGATGGCGGACTCCTCGTCGAGTCCGGCTTCGGTGATCTCGGTGAGCGCGTCCAGGTGGGGCGCCACCTTGTGGGCGAGCTCGTCGCCGACGGTGGTGGGCGTGACACCACGGGCCTTACGGAGGAACAGCGGACGCCCCAATTGCCGCTCCAGGCTGCGTATCTGGCCGGTCACGGCGGGCTGGGAGAGTCCCAGCAGAGCGGCGGCGCGGGTGAAGGAACCCGCTCGGTGCACCGTGACGAACGTGCGTAATAAAGCGAGGTCCATCCGTACCTCCCTCCCCTCCCGCCGGGCCGGCGACCGCCAACTATAAATTTGTCGATAGGGCTGTGTCGCCAGCGTGATTGGACACTGACGCTGAGTCAACTAGCCTTGTCTGCGCGGTTCGAAATGATGCGAACCGGGGCTGGCAGGGTGCCGAGGGGGGATACCCTGCCAGCCCGCTTGACGTAGCGGCATCGGTACGGACCGGCGGCAACCGGTGGCACCACACGGATCGGCCGAGCCCCCTGGCCGAGTCTCCGGACCGAGCCTCCCGCCCGTGTCTCCGGGCCGGGACCCCTCCACCGAGCCTCCGGGCCGGGCCTCACGCCGACGCCGCCCCCCCGGGGCTTCACCCCTCTCACCCGCCGTCCCCCACCGCGACCGCCGCGTCGAGCGCCGCCGTCACGTCCGCGATCAGGTCCGCCGGCTCCTCCACACCGACCGAGAAGCGGATGAAACCTTCCGGCACCGCGTCGCCGCCCCACCGGCCGCGCCGCTCGGCGGTCGACCGTACGCCGCCGAAGCTGGTGGCGTCCTCCACCAGCGTCAGCGCCCCCAGGAAGCGTTCCGCGTGGGCGCGGCCGGGCAGCGTGAAGGAGACCACGTTGCCGAAGCGGCCTTCGCGCATCTGCCGTACGGCGATCGCGTGCGCGGGGTCGGACGGCAGCCCGGGGTGCCGCAGGCCCGTCACCTCGGGCCGCGCGCGCAGCGCCGTGGCGAGCGCGAGCGCCCCGGCGGCCTGCTGGCGCACGCGCAGGGCGAGTGTGGCGAGCGACCGGTGGGCCAGCCACGCCTCCATCGGGCCTGGGATCGCGCCGACGGTCTTGCGCCACATCCGTACGGAGTCGGCGAGCGCCGTGTCACGGGTGGTGACGTAACCGAGGAGTACGTCGCCGTGGCCGGTCAGCGCCTTCGTACCGCTGGCCACGGAGAAGTCGGCGCCGAGGTCCAGCGGACGCTGGCCGAGCGGCGTGGCCAGGGTGTTGTCGACGGCGACCAGGGCGCCGCGCGCGTGTGCGGCCTCCGCCAGCCGCCGGACGTCGCACACGTCCAGGCCGGGGTTGGACGGCGTCTCGATCCACAGCAGCCGCGCGCCGTCGAGCACGTCGAGCTGCGCGTTACCGGCGGTGGGCGCCGTACGCACCTCGATGCCGTAGCTCTCCAGGCGCTCGCGGACGGCCGGCAGCAACTGGTAGCCGTCGTTCGGGAGGACGACCGCGTCGCCGCTGCGCAGGCAGGAGAAGAGGACGGCCGAGATGGCGGCCATACCGGAGGCGAAGGTCACAGTCTGCGCGGGCTCGTCCGGGGACTCCAGGCCGCCGATGGCCGCTTCCAGGCGGGTCCAGGTGGGGTTGGACTCGCGGCCGTACGTGTACGGGCCGGTGGCGTCGCCCGGAAGGTGGTAGTGCGCGGCGAAGACCGGGCCGGGCAGGGACGGCTCGTAGGCCTCGGCCGCCGGGAGACCGGCCCGTACGGCCCGAGTGCTGTCGCCTGTCATGGGAGTTCTCCTCGGTGGGGGTGGGTGGATGCGGATGTGGAGACCGGAAACTGGCGCCCTTCCCGGCCTTGGCCCAGGAGGTCCCGCCGCTGAAGCCTCTAGGCGACGGACGGCTCCCCAGCCACGGACCCCACCCCGCCACCGGACAGCCCTCCGGCCACAGCCCCCTCCTCTCCGAGGGCGGCCCGTACCGCCGCCAGCAGGCCGTCGCTCGCGGCCTCGACCATCTCCAGGCACTCCTCGAACCCTGCCATCCCGCCGTAATACGGGTCGGGGACGTCCAGATCGTGGGCGTGCGCCTCCGTAGGAACCTCGGTGGAGGGCTTCATTCCGTCCAGGCGCACGGCGCCTCCGGGGTCCACCGCCGCGTCGTACGAGCGCAGCAGCCGCACCTTGGCCGCGTCCCGGGCGGTGGGCGCCAGCCGCCGCAGCGTGCGCAGATGACCGTCGTCCAGCGCGATCACCAGGTCCAGCGCCTCGAACCACTCGGCCCGGAACTGCCGCGCGGTGTGGTCCTCCTCGTAGCCGGCGGCACGGAGGACGGCGACGGTCCGGGGGTCGGCCCCGTCGCCCTCGTGCCAGGCGCCCGTTCCGGCGCTGTCGACGACGACCCGCTCTTCGAGGCCCGCCTCCTCGATCCGGGCGCGGAAGACGGCCTCGGCCATCGGCGAGCGGCAGATGTTGCCGGTGCAGACGAAGCAGACGCGGTACGGGGCGGCGGCCCGGGTGCGCGCCGGACGCGGTATCGGGGTGCGCACGGTTCAGTCCTTGTCGTCGGGCAGCACGATGTGCATCGCCCAGGAGACGATCGAAATGATCACGCCGCCCAGTACGGCGGTCCAGAATCCCTGGACGTGGAAGGCAAGATCGAACTTCTCCGCCAGCCACGAGGTGAGCAGCAGCATCAACGCGTTGATCACGAGCGTGATGAGGCCGAGCGTGAGGATGAAGAGTGGCAAGGACAGCAGCTTCACCACGGGTTTGACGATGAAGTTCACCAGGCCGAAGAGCAGCGCGACCAGCAGCAGCGTCAGCGCC
The DNA here is from genome assembly GCF_055573595.1 of Streptomyces sp. NPDC030165. Classification (NCBI taxonomy): domain Bacteria; kingdom Bacillati; phylum Actinomycetota; class Actinomycetes; order Kitasatosporales; family Streptomycetaceae; genus Streptomyces; species Streptomyces sp. NPDC030165. The sequence continues at coordinate 37,583 of NZ_JBVIBD010000004.1, forward strand.
TTGCGGCCGGTGTTCTCACCGGTCAGCGTGATGTCCTTCAGCAGCCAGATGGCCACGGCCAGCGCCGCGGCGTTGGCGATCGTCTTGACCACGAAATTCTTCATGGTGAGATCGTCGCAGACGAAAACGGACTCTCCGAGGGGTACCAACGGCATGAAGGCTTTCAGGCTCGACGAACTGGAGGCGGAGCGGGCCGCCAACGACGGCGCGTATCTGCAGTTCCTGCGGGAGCGGAACATGTCGGTCGGGCTCTACGCCCTCGACGCGGGCAGCACCGACCCGCAGCTGCCGCACAACCAGGACGAGGTGTACCTGGTCGTCAGCGGCCGGGCGGCGATCACGGTCGGTATGGAGACGACCTCGGTGGCGCGCGGCAGCGTGGTGTACGTCCCCGCCGGAGTGCCGCACAAGTTCCACCACATCAGCGAGGACCTGCGGGTCATGGTGGTCTTCTCTCCGCCCGAAAGCTGAGGCGCGCACCCATGGACCCGTAGGGGACGGTTCAGGGGAGTGCCGGGGCCGCGCGGCCCCCTTTTCGCACCGCGCCGTCCTAGCATCGGTGGTGCAGGGGAGAAAAGGGCAACGGGCCCGGTTCCCGGCTCCCGGCCCCCGGACTGGGGCACCGGGCACGTGCCACGGACGCGGAACGTTGAGCGGAACCGTGGACCGAAGGCCGCGTACCGGAGGCCGCGCCGCGTACCGGGGCGGCGGTCCGCGCATCGGGAGCGTGGGCCACGTACCGGACCGGATCCGCGGCGCCTGAGGAACATGCGCGACAGGCACGACCAGCACGGCCCGCACGACCCGCGTGATCAAGGCGCGGCACAGCCAGACGAACAGACGACCGCAAACGCGAAGAAGACGCAGAAAGCAGGGCAGAGCAATGGCCGGCAAGGGGACGTTCGCAGGACTTCCGTGGTGGGTGACGTGGGTCGCGGTGCCCGTCGTCCTCCTGGTGGTGTTCGGCAGCCTGATCGCCAGCGCGGTCGGCTTCCTGATCGGCCTGCTCTTCAAGGTGCTGATAGCGGTGGCGCTGATCGCCGGTGTCGTCTACCTGGCGCGCAGGATCAAGGGCTCCGCGTCCTCGTCGTCGCGGAGTGACTGGTGACCGAGCGCTGCGCAGAGGGCCGGGCCCGTTCCTGCTGATCGCGCCCGCTCCTCCTGGCCCCCTGCCCTGTTCGCCCCGGCAACGCCCCGTCCCGTGAGGGAGCGGGGCGTTCCGCTTTTGCCGTCCCCCTATTGCGTTCCCCTTTTGCGTTCCCCGTTTCGGAGGTGGCTCGGCAGGCCCTTGCGAGCCGACCCGTCGATCCGGCCGGATTCCGGTCCTGTCGGCTTGATCAACTCGCTGCGGGCCCCTCGCCGAACCCTCTGCTGCCCCGAGCGGCCAGGTTAGAGTGCGGTGCGCAGGCGTCTTCCGGATGGTGACGTTCCGGAAAATAACCGAGTGAGGCGGGACCGGGCCGGGCGTCGGCGATGGGGCCCCAGGGAGACGCGGGCGGAGCGGGAGCGGCTCCCGCCACCGGGGCCGAGCCTCCCCGGTGCCCTGAGCAGGGGGATGGCGTTGGCAATGGTGAACAGCGAATCCGTCTCACACCCTACGTTGATCGGCTCGGTGCAGCGGGCGCTGCGCCTGCTGGAGGCGGTGGGCACACATTCCGCCGGTGCGCCCGCCAAACAGCTGGCCAGAGAGGCGGGGTTACCGCTGCCGACCACGTACCACCTGCTGCGGACCTTGACGCACGAGGGCTACCTGCGGCGCGAGAACGGGGTGTTCGTCTACGGGGAGGCCGCCGGCTCCATCGGGCGGGCGGGCGCCGAGCGGTGCCGCCGTACCGAGATCCGCGACGCGCTGGCCGTCATGGGCAAACGGATCGACGCCGCGGTCTACTTCGCCGTCTACCGTGAGGGCGAGGTGGAGGTGGTGGCCGCCACCTCGGACCCGCAACGGCCGCCGGTGGAGGAGTGGGTGGACTTCCGTACCACCGCGCACGCGCACGCGATCGGGCAGTGCCTGCTCGCCCAACTCGACGACCGGGCCAGGAAGGACCCTCTGGCCCGCCACCCGGTGCGGTCGCTCACGCCCTACTCGGTGCGGTGCGAGGACGAACTGCTGCACCGTCTGGACGCGGTGCGCCGCGCCCAAGTCGCCTATGAGCAACAGGAATATGCCCTGGGCACAGTATGCTCGGCGATTCCGATCCAGGTGGACTCGGCGGCGGCGACCGTGGCGATTTCTCTTCCCGCGAGCGACACTCAGCGCCTACACTGCGTTACCGATCGACTACGCAGGATGGTGGGGGCGACGCTGACGACACTCGTTTTCTCTATCAGTACCTGAAAAATCACTCCTTGTGATCCGTTTGCACGTGACAGACGATGGCGTCAATAGGGCCAAGAGGGACGATTCCTGGCCATCTCCGACCATGTACGGGGCAGAGGTTGATGACCGACACAGTTCAGGCAGAAGTGATCATGAGCTTCCTCGTGTCCGAGGAACTCGCCTTCCGTATCCCGGTGGAGCTGTACTTCGACCGCGCGGACCCCTACGCGGTCAGCTTCACCTTCGACCTGCCCGGCGATGTGCCCGTGACCTGGGCGTTCAGCCGGGAGCTGCTGCTGGACGGGCTGAGCAAGCCGTCCGGTGAGGGCGACGTACGCATCGAACCGTCCTCCTCCGAGCATCTCAGCGACGTCTTCATCGGCCTCCAGGTGGCCGATGAACGAGCGCTGTTCCGGGCCGGCGCTCCGCCGCTGGTGGCCTTCCTCGACCGTACGGACCGGCTCGTACCGATCGGGGAGGAAGAGGTGTGCGACACGCTCGACTCGACACTGGACCGCATTCTCTCGGAGGCGCAGGCGGCGGGGTGAACGGGCGGCCGCTGTGGGCGGCGTCGGCGGAACCGTTGCCGGGCCGGCCGGCCCGGACCCGTACGCCCGGCCGGTCCAGGGCAGGCCCGCACCTGACCGGACCGGGGCAGGCCCGTTCCCGGCCGGTTCAGCGTGTGCGCCGTCGCCTGCCGCTGCCGGCGCCCCGGCTCGCACGCCGTCCCGCGCCCCGCCCCGTACTGCGGTCGCTGCCCCGACCCCTGTCGCGTCCGGTGCGCGAACCGCCCGTGTCCCGGTCCGCCGAGACGACCAGTGCGGCCAGCAGCGTGGTCAGCGGTACGGACGCGACCAGGCCGATGCTGCCCACCAGCGTCCGTACGACCTCCTCGGCGACCACCTCGCTGGTGGCGACCGTACCGACACTGCTCTGTGCGATCGAGAACAGCAACAGCAACGGCAGCGCCGCGCCCGCGTAGGCGAGTACGAGCGTGTTGACGACGGACGCGATGTGATCACGGCCGATCCGCATCGCCGAGGTGTAGAGCTTGCGCCAGCCCGCCGACGGGTCGGCCTCCTTCAGCTCCCAGACCGCGGCGGTCTGGGTGACCGTCACATCGTCGAGCACGCCGAGCGACCCGATGATGATGCCCGCCAGCAGCAGTCCGCGGATCTCGATGTCGGGATACAGGCCGTGCACCAGGCCGGTCTGGTCGTCGGTGTTGCCGGTCAGCAGCGCCCACCCGATGAAGAGGGAGCCGAGCAGGCCGATCAGCAGCAGGGAGACGAGTGTGCCCAGTACGGCGACGGACGTACGTGCCGTCAGGCCATGGCACATGTAGAGGGCGACCAGCATGATCGCGCTGCCCCCGACGATGGCGACCACCAGGGGGTTCGACCCCTGGAGGATGGCCGGGAGGATGAACAGCGTCAGGACCAGGAAGCTCACGACGAGCGCGACCAGGGCGAGGACCCCGCGCAGCCGCCCGACCACGACGACCGCCGCCGCGAAGATGGCGGCGAGCACCCACATCGGGAAGGTCCGGTCCACATCCGTGACCGAGTACTGCAGATCCTTGGGCGCTTTTGGCGCATACGCGACCACGACTCCCTGACCGGCCTGATAGTGCCGCGTGGCGTCCGGCGTCACGATCGACTCGAACCGCCGGCCCGTGTCCTTGCCCGTGGTCACCTCGATGACGGCCCGTTCGCAGTGCTGGGCCTGCTGGGGGCCCGTGGGGGAGGGCGGTTGCTGCTGCGAAGGTTGCTGTTGCTGCTGGGCGTGCACATCCGCGCAGTTCACCTCCTCGACCTTCACCACCTTCGCCTTCTCGGTCGGCTGGTCGAAACCGACACCGGACGGCTTGTGACCGGGCGCGCCGCCGGGCCACAGCACGACCAGCCCGGCCAGGACCGCGGCGGCGAAGGGGATGAGCACCGCGGCGATGACCTTGCGCAGGTGGCGCGAGACGGGGGCGACGGGGCCGTGTCCATGTCCGTGCCCGTGCCCGTGGCCGTGCCCGTGCCCGTGTCCGGGGCTGGACGTGGCCCCGGGCCCGGATGACGACTCGGGCCCGGGGCCGGAAGTCGGGTCGGGCCCGGATGCGGGCGCAGGCCCGGCCCCCTCCCCGTACCCGTCCCCCTGCGGCGGGCCGGAAGCGTGGTGGTGCGCGGAGTGCGAAGGCTCGTTGCTGGTCACCGCCCGATCATCGCAAGAACTGGCAGGGCCCCCTGTTCACCGCGCCACACCGGCCGCTACCGTGGTGGCACCTTTGCAATCGCGGGAGCTCGGAGCACCGGGCTGAGAGGGCGCTGACCCCCGTACGGAACGTCCGGCCGAAGCCGGGAACCCCGTCACGGACATCGCTGCGTCGACCGCCGAACCTGTTACCGGGTAATGCCGGCGTAGGGAGTGGGTCTTCATGACTCTGCAGGATGCACGCACGCCCGAAAACGGCCGGAACTCCGCCAAGGAGATCGGCTGGCACAAGGGCTACCTCACCGGATCGCGCCCCGACCTCAGGGTCCCGGTCCGTCGTGTGCACCTCACCAACGGCAAGGACGTGACGCTCTACGACACGTCAGGGCCGTACACCGACCCCAACATCGAAACGGACGTCCGCCGCGGCCTCGCGCCGCTGCGGGAGAACTGGATCATCAGCCGCGGGGACACCGAGGAGTACGCGGGCCGCCCGCCGCGGCCCGAGGACGACGGCCTCAAGCACACCTCGCCGCGCGGCGGCCTGAAGAACCTCGACGCGGTCTTCCCCGGCCGCCCCCGGCAGCCGCGCCGGGGCCGGGGCGGCGCCGCGGTCACCCAGCTCGCGTACGCGCGGCGGGGCGAGGTCACGGCGGAGATGGAGTACGTCGCCCTCCGCGAGAACGTCTCCCCCGAGTTCGTACGGGAGGAGATCGCGGCCGGCCGGGCCGTGCTGCCCGCCAACGTCAACCACCCGGAGACCGAGCCGATGATCATCGGCAAGAACTTCCTGGTGAAGGTCAACGCGAACATCGGCAACTCCGCCGTCACCTCCTCCATCGAGGAGGAGGTGGAGAAGATGACCTGGGCGACCCGCTGGGGCGCCGACACGGTCATGGACCTGTCCACCGGCCGCAACATCCACACCACCCGCGAATGGGTGCTGCGCAACTCCCCCGTACCCATCGGCACCGTCCCCCTCTACCAGGCACTGGAGAAGGTGGACGGCAAGGCCGAGGAACTGTCCTGGGAGATCTACAAGGACACGGTCATCGAGCAGGCCGAACAGGGCGTCGACTACATGACCGTCCACGCCGGCGTCCTGCTGCGCTACGTCCCCCTGACGGCCCGCCGCAAGACCGGCATCGTCTCGCGCGGCGGATCGATCATGGCGGCATGGTGCCTGGCCCACCACAAGGAGTCGTTCCTCTACACCCACTTCGAGGAACTCTGCGACATCCTCGCCTCCTACGACGTCACGTACTCCCTCGGCGACGGCCTGCGCCCCGGCTCCATCGCGGACGCCAACGACGAGGCGCAGTTCGCGGAGCTGCGGACGCTCGGCGAGCTCAACTCGATCGCCAAGCGGCACGGCGTACAGACGATGATCGAGGGCCCGGGACACGTCCCGATGCACAAGATCAAGGAGAACGTCGACCTCCAGCAGGACATCTGCGAAGAGGCCCCCTTCTACACGCTCGGCCCGCTGACCACCGACATCGCGCCTGCGTACGACCACATCACCTCCGGCATCGGGGCGGCGATGATCGCCTGGTGGGGTACGGCGATGCTCTGCTACGTCACCCCCAAGGAGCACCTGGGGCTGCCGGACCGGGACGACGTCAAGACCGGCGTCATCACCTACAAGATCGCGGCACACGCGGCGGACCTGGCCAAGGGCCACCCGGGGGCGCAGGAGTGGGACGACGCCCTGTCCGACGCGCGCTTCGAGTTCCGGTGGGAGGACCAGTTCAACCTGGCCCTCGACCCGGACACGGCCCGCGCCTTCCACGACGAGACGCTGCCGGCGGAGCCGGCGAAGACGGCGCACTTCTGCTCCATGTGCGGCCCGAAGTTCTGCTCCATGAAGATCTCCCAGGACATCCGCCGTGAGCACGGTGGCGACCTGGCGGTCGACGCGGAGGCGGAGGCCGGCATGGCCGAGAAGTCGAAGGAGTTCGCGGCGGCGGGGAACCGGGTTTATCTGCCGATCGCGGAGTGAAGAACTCCGGGACCGTGTCCTGTGGGCACGGTCCCGGGATTATTTCCGGGACGTTTTCCACAGGGGCTGACCTGCGAACCAGTGCGAAGCGTCGGAGCCACGGACGGTTTGCGCAAGGCCGTCGGAGCGGCTTGCGCGGTTATGATTGCGCTCCCAGGCGGACGATGGCTTCGGCTACCTGGTCGGGCATGGCATAAGCCACGGGCCCGCTGGATGCAGGCTGTACCGGCGCCTTCTCCAACATGTATGCACCGTCCCGCTGGACGGTGCCGATGACCTCGGACACCCAGTTCTTGAACGGCTCGGCTTCCGGCTTCGTGCAGGCGTTGACCAGCATGATGAGTCCTTCGAGATTCACCATGTTCATCGACTTCTTGAGCCCGTGACCTGCAATCTTGCACGATGTGTCTACCCCGTAGACGCTTCGTGCAAGATCGCCGAGTGACTGGATGCAGGATTTCGGCACGTGTCGGAGAAGCGCCTGGCGCGTGTTCAGTAGCCCAGCTCGGCCGCGAGATCCGTGGCCGGGAACCAGTGCTTCCCGTTCGGCAGCGTCAGCCTTCGTACTCGTGCTGCCGTAGCCGCGTACACGAAGTCGTCGACATTGATCGCGTCGTTTCCCACCACATGGTTGTGCCGCGGTGTGCCATGCGTGCTCATGGTGAGCATCACCTCCACCGCCGAACGTAAGTCTCCCAAACCCCAACCACGGCACGATAAACCGCATTTCACTCCATCGGGGCGGGGCCGGCCGGACACGCGTACCGAGAGGACCCGGCACCGGGCCCCCTCGGTCGTCGTGCTGGGCGCTATTCAGGATGGTGATCCGGACCGCCGTAATCGGGGCTGGTGAAGTCCGGGCTGGTGAAGCGGGGTCGGGGAGCGGCGGGCGGGCCGCCGTCCGGGCTGGTGAAGTCGGGCCGTGAGTAGCCCAGGGACGGGATACGGTTGCCGCCGTCGACGCCGCGGCGCGGAACGTACCGAGCCGTGCCGTGGCCGTTGACGCCGGCCGGGTCGGTCAGGGCCTCGCGCAGGAACGGCAGTATGCCGCGTTCCAGGAGCGCCTGCCGCCAGGCGTCCCGGGCGAGGTCCACTTCCCGGGTCCGGCCGCCCCGGCCGTCACCGGTGCGTGGGGCGCGGAGCGAGGTGGAGCCGTTGCGCCAGGCCGCGTGGACCAGGCTCGCCATGGCGACGAGGGCCCCCGCGGCGGTGAGCGCCGCGAAGACCCAGCCGACGCTGATCATCGGCTGGGCGGCGGACGGGTCGGTGCCGACCGTCCGCAGGATGTACCCGATGACCAGGAACAGGACGGCGGCGATCCCCGCCAGTACCGGGGCCAGGACCGCGAGCATCGCGGCCAGCCCGGCACCGGCCGGTTCCGCCACTTCGCCCACGGTCGTGGCGAGGTCGATCCCCGGTCCGTCCGCGGAAGCGCCTTTCTCCTCACGGCCTTCCACGCCGCCGGCGTCCGGTGCGGGCGCCGGAGCGCGCAGCTCCTCGCGGAGCCGTACATAGTGTCGGTATTCGGCCGTCGCGCATGCGGCGATGGCGGATGTGGCGCTGAGCGCCATGGTGCGCAACTGCTCGGTGTTGAGGTGCTTACCCGCCGCGGAGGTCATTTCCGGTCGGTATTCCGCGGTGCGCAGCGCCTCGTCGAGGAGCCGCGCGAATTCCGCGCGATCCTCGTTCAGCAGGTGCGGAGCGCTGTTCATGTGCATCCCCCGATGCTCCGTAGGGCCGTACAGGCCGGCGTGGGCCGGGCAGTGGGCGGAAACGGAGGAGAGCCTGCTACGGATAGACCGATGGTAGAGCGCCTCCGGCACGGGGTGACAGGGTGTTTGCGGAAATAGGGACCGCTCCTGTCCAGCTGGAACCCCGCTGCGCCACTTCCCTACCTGCCGCTACCCTGCCCGGATAACGGTCAGGCAGTCAGGGGAAGTTGGACGACCAGTAGTTTTCCGGCCATGGTGATCCCGCCGTCCATGGCGATGGCCAGCCCGTCGGCGTAGACGTGCGGTCCGTCGACGGCGACGCCCTCGCCTTCGTCGTCCTCGCCGCCGACTTCGCCGAGGAGGTACGGGATGGGGCTGTGGCCGTGTACGACGCGCCGGCCGCCGTAGGTGTCGAGGAGTTCGCGTACGGCCATGGGCCCTGCTTCCTCGTCGCGGAAGGCGAAGCGCTTGGTGAACTTGCGGAACAGGTCCCAGACCTCGTCGGCGTCGCTGCGCGTCAGGACGTCGTGGACGGTGTCGTTGACGTCCTCGATGGAGTCGCCGTACTCCAGGTAGGCCGTGGTGTCGGAGTGCACGAGCAGGTGCCCGTCCTCCTCCGAGACGGCGTCCAGCCGGGCCATCCACTGCAGGTGGTGGTCCTGGAGGCGGTCCATGTCGGTCTTCTGGCCTCCGTTGAGGAGCCAGGCGGCCTGGAAGGAGGCGGTGCCGGCGCCGGACTGGACCGGGGTGTCGCCGAACCGCTTGGCGCCGAGGAGCAGCAGTTCGTGGTTGCCCATCAGGGCCTTGCAGTAGCCGCCGGCCGCGGCCGCCTCGGCGGACAGCTGCATGACGAGGTCGATGACGCCGATGCCGTCCGGGCCGCGGTCGGTGAAGTCGCCGAGGAACCACAGGCGGGCGTTGCCGGCGGCCCACTGGCCGTCGGCGTCGATGAGGCCTTCGGCGGCGAGCGCCTCGCGCAGCTCGTCGTAATAGCCGTGCACGTCTCCGACGACGTAGAGCGGGCCGCCGCCCTCCTGCTGCTCGGAGGCCGGTGCGGCCGACTCGGGCACCGCTGACAGGTCGACGGTCGGGCGGTCGATGAGGGTGTCCGTACGGGTGACGGGCGGGAGGTCCGTACGGCCCTCCGTGTGGCCGCCGCCACCGGCCGGGGCGCCGGCGCCGATGACCGGCAGGGACCGCTCGGTGGGCGTGTACTCGGGCGGCATGCCGTGCGGGGCGGCGGGCGCGCCCATGGACGCCGGGGGTGCCGGCGGCTGCGGGGGGACCGCGGGAGCCGGGGGCACCGGCGGAGCAGGCGGCTGTGCCGGAGCCGGAGGTTGTGCCGGCATGGTCCGCACCATGGGTCCCACACTGGCCCCCTGAGTCATCGACCCCTCCACCATCGCGCCGCCGTGCACCTCGCGGACCTTGCCTGGTCGACGGCGGTCCGTGGTGTCGTGCGCCCATCATAGGAATGCCGCTCGCGGGTTGTGACGCACCCGGGGGTGGTCAATCGCTCGGCGCCCGGTGTTCGCTGCCGTTTTCTCCGGGATCCACCCGATTTTATCTCGGGCGACGGGGTGCCGGGCGGGCGGCACGGCCGGGGCAGGACGACGGTACGACGTGACGAAGTCGCCGGGGAGGGCACTTCGGCGTGGCGCGCCGGAACGCCGGCCGGGAGGCGGCGACGTCGGTTCGCCCTTCCCCTCCCGAACGCGGGCCTCTCATGTATCTCCGACGGTGGGGGCGGCCCCACACAAACCTCCGGCCGTGTGGACGCGAAAAGCGCGTCCACACGGCCGCTCGAACGTGTGACGGTCGGACTCGGCGGGCCCTCGCGGTGACCGGCGGTCCTCAGGCCCCGGCCGGTCCCCGCGGCGGACTGACGGTCGTCCGTGTGGACCTGCGCTGGGAGGAGGTCCGCACGATCAGGTCCGTCGGTATCACCTGCTCGACCGGCCGCCCGCTGTCCAGCCCTTCGATGGCGTCGATGAGGAGCTGGACGACGGCGGTGCCGATCCGGCGGGGCTTGAGGGAGAGGGTGGTGATCGGCGGTTCGGTCGTGGCGTAGACCGTGGATTCGCTGCAGCAGACGAGCAGCAGGTCCTCGGGGACGCGCAGTCCGTAGCGTCTGGCCGCCGCGAGCAGGTCGGTGCCGTTCGGGTCGAAGAGGCCGTACACCGCGTCCGGGCGGTCCGGACGGGCCAGCAGCCGGTCGGCGGCCACCGCGCCCGCACACGGGTCGTGGGCGGGGTAGGACTCGTACACCGGGTCCTGTCCGACGCGCTCGCACCAGCGCAGGTACGCGGTGGTGGAGAGCCGGGTGTAGGTGTCGGTGGTGGTGCCGGTGAGCAGGCCGATGCGGCGGGCACCGGCGTCGGCGAGGTGGTCGAGGAGGCCGAGGACGGCTGCCTCGTGGTCGTTGTCGACCCAGCCCATCACGGGGAGGGTGCCGCCGGGGCGGCCGTCGGAGACGACGGGGATGCCGTGCCGTACGAGCTCGGTGACGACGGGGTCGCCGTCGGCCGGGTCGATGACGACGGTGCCGTCGAGGGCGACGTTCGACCAGACGTCGTGGCGGGAGGTCGCGGGCAGGATGACGAGGGCGTACCCGCGGGCGAGCGCCGCCGAGGTGGCGGCTCTGGCCATCTCCGCGAAGTACGCGAATTCGGTGAAGGTGAAAGGTTCATCCCCGTAGGTGGTGACGGTCAGGCCGATGAGCCCTGACTTGCCGGTACGGAGCGTGCGGGCGGCGGCGGAAGGGCGGTAACCCAACCGGTCGGCCACCTCGCGGACGTGGCGACGGGTGGCATCCGGAAGCCGGCCCTTGCCGTTGAGCGCGTCGGAGACAGTCGTGATGGATACCCCGGCTGCGGCGGCCACGTCCCGGATGCCTGCCCGCCCCAGCCGGCGACCGGTCGACCGGCTCACCTGGTGCTTCCCTGCTGCTGTCATGGCGAGCCGATAGTAGGGCTCGGGCGGTCCTTTCGCGGGGCGCTGCGTGCAGGAGTGGAAAGGCACGTTTCTGCACGCCTTTGTGCCCCGGATGCCCTACGAAACCAAGGGAGTTGGCGGCATACGCCAGCGACTGGTTGAGGAAGGTCGGGAGTCCCCTGCCGATTGGTCCAGGTCTCGAAGAGGTCTCAAGTCACCTTCACGAGGGATGCGCGCCACGGCGCGAGCCACCGGCGCGTGACGGAGGGGGTAGCGCTCCCCAAGGGCTGTGCGCAGTGGGGAGGGGGTGCGGGGCGATCTTCCGGTGGGACGGTGTGCCGTCCGGACGGTCTTCCGGCGGAGGATGTCCCGGGGAAGCGGATACCCGGGGAAGCGGATTTCCAGGGAGGCGGTTTTCCAGGAAGGTGGTCTTCCGGCGGTGCGGCGGGTCGCGGGCGACGCGACCGTGGTCCGTCGGCACCCACTTCTATCGGACCGCCGCCTCCTGCCGGACCGCCGCCCCGAAGCGGCATCCGTACCGGCCGGGGCCTACGCCTGACGGAGCAATCCTCATAAGGTGTGCAGTATTGGAGACGGACGGCACGGTCGAGGAGGAACCTGCGGTGAGCGAGAAGAGCCCGAAGCTGCGCGCTGCGCTGGACGGCATCCCCACCTACAAGCCCGGCAAGCCGGCCGCGACGGGCGGTCCCGTCACGTACAAGCTGTCCTCCAACGAGAACCCCTACCCGCCGCTGCCCGGCGTCCTGGAGAGCGCGGTGGTCGCGGCCGGGGCCTTCAACCGCTACCCGGACATGGCCTGTACGGGCCTGATGGCCGAGCTGTCGGAGCACTTCTCGGTGCCCGTCGAGCACCTGGCGACGGGCACCGGTTCGGTGGGCGTGGCCCAGCAGCTGGTGCAGTCGACGGCCGGGCCCGGCGATGAAGTGATCTACGCGTGGCGTTCCTTCGAGGCGTACCCGATCGTCACCCAGGTCGCGGGTGCCACGTCCGTCCAGGTGCCGCTGACCTCCGGTGAGGTGCATGACCTGGACGCGATGTACGCGGCGATAACCGACCGGACCCGGCTGATCTTCGTCTGCAACCCCAACAACCCCACCGGCACCGTCGTCCGCCGGGCGGAGCTGGAGGCGTTCCTGGACCGGGTGCCCAGCGACATCCTGATCGTCCTGGACGAGGCCTACCAGGAGTTCAACCGCGACGCGGACGTACCCGACGGCCTGGAGCTGTACCGGGACCGTCCCAACGTCTGTGTCCTGCGGACCTTCTCCAAGGCGTACGGGCTCGCCGGGCTGCGGATCGGCTTCGCGGTGGCCCATGAGCCGGTGGCGGCCGCGCTGCGCAAGACGGCCGTGCCGTTCGGCGTGAGCCAGCTCGCGCAGGAGGCGGCGGTGGCGTCGCTGCGCAGCGAGGGCGCGCTGATGGAACGGGTGGACGCGCTGGTCACGGAGCGGGCCCGGGTCTGCGAGGCGCTGACCGCGCAGGGCTGGACGGTCCCCGAGACGCACGCGAACTTCGTCTGGCTGCGGCTGGGCGACCGTACGCTCGATTTCGCGGCGGCGTGCGAGAAGGCGGGCGTGGTGGTCCGCCCCTTCCCCGGTGAGGGTGTGCGCGTGACGATCGGCGAGACCGCGGCGATGGACCTGTTCCTGCAGGCGGCCGAGGAGTTCCGCAAGGAGCTGTGACAGCGACGGCAGCGTTCCGAGCATCGCTGTGACCAGCGAGAAGCTGTGTGCTGAGCGGGCAGAGGCGTGCGCCGGGCGGGCGCACGCCTGCTCTCCCTGACACGACGATCACGCCCGCTCGATACCTGTACGGAGTCCCTGTGCAGGCTTTCCGCGTGGGATCTCCGTACGGGATCTCCGTATGGCACCCCGGCCCGCTCCGCCCGTAGCTCGCCAGGCGGCGCCCGTGCCCGGCACGACGACCTGTTGTGTGTCGTCCTCCGGAGCGACCGTGAGTCCGGTGCCGGAGCTGTCTCGTTGAAGCGCGCGGCAGGTCCGCGCGGGTTCCTGTGGTGCGTGACCGTAGTCACGCACCCCCCGTCATGGTCAGGAATCAGCCATGGGTGATAATTGCTTGTGAATGTGAACGCGTTCACAAGCCCGCCCTTTATGTACCGCTTCCATCGGGACAAAACAGGGCGAAGCAGCCGTAGACAGCACACGGCGACGTAAGGAGAGACCCGACGTGGACCTGGCGTTGGCGCCAGAGACCCTGGCGCGATGGCAATTCGGCATCACGACCGTCTACCACTTCCTCTTCGTCCCCCTCACGATCTCCCTTGCCGCGCTGGTGGCCGGGCTGGAGACCGCATGGGTGCGGACGGGCAAGCAGCAGTACCTCAAGGCCACCAAGTTCTGGGGCAAGCTCTTCCTGATCAACATCGCGATGGGTGTCGTCACCGGCATCGTCCAGGAGTTCCAGTTCGGCATGAACTGGTCCGACTACTCGCGGTTCGTCGGTGACGTCTTCGGCGCCCCGCTCGCGTTCGAGGCCCTCATCGCCTTCTTCTTCGAGTCCACCTTCATCGGCCTGTGGATCTTCGGCTGGGACAAGCTGCCCAAGAAGATCCACTGCTTCTGCATGTGGATGGTCTCGATCGGCACGATCCTGTCGTCCTACTTCATCCTCGCCGCCAACTCCTGGATGCAGCACCCGGTCGGCTACAAGTACAACGCCGCCAACGGTCGCGCCGAGCTGACCGACTTCTGGAAGGTGCTGACCCAGGACACCACGCTCGTCGTCGTCTTCCACACGCTGACCGCCGCCTTCCTGACCGGCGCCGCGTTCATGGTCGGCATCGCCGCGTACCACCTGATGCGCAAGAAGCACGTCAAGGTGATGCGCACCTCGCTGCGGCTCGGCCTGGTCACCCTGGTCATCGCCGGCGCGCTCACCGCCATCAGCGGCGACCAGCTCGGCAAGGTCATGTTCCGGCAGCAGCCGATGAAGATGGCCGCCGCCGAGGCGCTGTGGGACAAGGAGGGACCCGCGCCGTTCTCCGTCTTCGCCTACGGAGACGTCGACAAGGGCCACAACAAGGTCGCCATCGAGATACCCGGTCTGCTCTCCTTCCTCGCCCACAACGACTTCTCCACGCCGGTCCCCGGCATCAACGACGTCAACCACGCCGAGCAGCAGAAGTACGGTCCGGGTGATTACCGGCCCAACATCCCGGTGGCCTACTGGGGCTTCCGCTGGATGATCGGCTTCGGCATGGCCTCGTTCGCCATCGGCCTGGCCGGGCTCTGGCTCACCCGCAAGAAGTTCTGGCTCGCGCCAGGGTTGCGGACGGGGGACGAAGAGCCACCCAACCTGGCGCTCACCAGGAACAAGGTGCTGGGAGCGCGCCTGAGCAAGCTCTACTGGTCGCTGGCGTTCGTCACCCTCGGATTCCCGCTCATCGCCAACTCCTGGGGTTGGATCTTCACCGAGATGGGCCGCCAGCCCTGGGCCGTGTACGGCGTGCTGAAGACCTCCTCGGCGGTCTCTCCGGGTGTCTCGCAGGGCGAGGTGCTCACGTCGATGACCGTCTTCACGCTGCTGTACGCGATCCTCGCGGTCATCGAGGTCCGGCTGCTGGTCAAGTACGTCAAGGCCGGGCCGCCGGAGCTGACGGACGACGACCTCAACCCGCCCACCAAGATCGGCGGCGACCACGCGGACGCCGACCGGCCGATGGCCTTCTCGTACTAGGGGGCGACCGTGGAACTCCATGACGTCTGGTTCGTACTCATCGCCGTGCTGTGGACCGGGTACTTCTTCCTCGAAGGATTCGACTTCGGCATCGGCGTCCTGACCAAGCTGCTCGCCCGCGACCGCAGCGAGCGGCGGGTCCTGATCAACACCATCGGTCCGGTCTGGGACGGCAACGAGGTGTGGCTGCTCAGCGCGGGCGGCGCGACCTTCGCCGCCTTCCCCGAGTGGTACGCCACCCTCTTCTCCGGCTTCTACCTGCCGCTGCTGCTCATCCTGGTCTGCCTGATCGTGCGCGGTGTCGCCTTCGAGTACCGCGTCAAGCGGGCCGAGGAGCGCTGGCAGCGCAACTGGGAGCACGCGATCTTCTGGTGCTCGCTGCTCCCCGCGTTCCTGTGGGGTGTGGCGTTCGGCAACATCGTGCGGGGCGTGCAGATCGACGCGCACAAGGAGTACGTCGGCAGCGTCCTGGACCTGCTGAATCCGTACGCGCTCCTCGGCGGCCTGGTCACGCTGACGCTGTTCACCTTCCACGGTGCGGTGTTCGCCTCGCTCAAGACGCTGGGGGACATCCGGCAGCGGGCCCGCCGGACGGCCACCGTTCTGGGCCTGATCACCGCGGTGCTGGCGGTCGGATTCCTGGGCTGGACCCAGCTCGACAAGGGCGATGCCACGTCCCTGGTCGCAATGGCCGTCGCGGTGGTGGCGCTGGTCGCCGGACTGGTGATGAACCACCTCGGGCGGGAGGGATGGTCGTTCGCGTTCTCCGGCGTCACGATCGTCGCCGTGGTCGCGATGCTGTTCCTGACACTGTTCCCGAACGTGATGCCGTCCTCGCTGAACGAGAGCTGGAGCCTCACGGTCTCCAACGCCTCGTCCAGCGCGTACACGTTGAAGATCATGACGTGGTGCGCGGGCATCGCCACCCCGATCGTCCTGCTCTACCAGGGCTGGACCTACTGGGTCTTCCGCAAGCGGATCGGTACGCAGCACATCGCCGATGCGCACTAGGAAGGCTCCCCCGGTGGGGCCCCGGCCGGGGCCCCACTGATCAACTTCCGCCCGGGAGAGGTTGTTTCACGTGAAACCCGTCGACCCGCGCCTGCTGCGGTACGCCCGCGCCACCCGCTTCTTCCTCGCCGCGATGGTGGTGCTCGGGCTGGCCGGCTCGGGCCTGGTCATCGGCCAGGCCATGCTCATCGCCGAAGTCGTCGTCGGCGCGTTCCAGCGCGACCTCGGTCTCGGCGGTCTGAGCACACCGGTACTGCTGCTCGCGCTGGTCTCCGCCGGCCGGGGCCTGGTGGCCTGGCTGACGGAGCTGGCCGCACACCGAGCGAGCGCCGCCGTCAAGTCCGAGCTGCGGACGCGGCTGCTGACGCGGGCTGCTGCCGGTCTGGGGCCGGGGTGGCTGAGCGCCCAGCGTTCCGGGGAGCTGACCACCCTCGCCACCCGCGGCATCGACGCCCTCGACGATTACTTCGCGCGCTACCTTCCGCAGCTCGGCCTCGCGGTCGTCGTGCCCGTCGCGGTGCTGGTGCGGATCGTCACGGGCGACTGGATCTCGGCCGCCACCATCGTCGTGACGCTGCCGCTGATCCCGCTGTTCATGGTCCTCATCGGCTGGGCCACGCAGAACCGCATGGACCGCCAGTGGCGGCTGCTGTCGCGGCTGTCGGGACACTTCCTGGACGTCGTCGCCGGGCTGCCCACGCTGAAGGTCTTCGGCCGGGCCAAGGCGCAGGCGGCGTCCATCCGTGCCATCACCGGCGAGTACCGCCGCGCTACCCTGCGCACCCTGCGGATCGCCTTCCTGTCCTCCTTCGCGCTGGAACTGCTCGCCACGATCTCGGTCGCGCTCGTCGCGGTCGGCATCGGCATGCGGCTCGTGCACGGCGACCTCGACCTGTACACGGGCCTGCTGGTGCTGATCCTGGCGCCCGAGGCGTATCTGCCGCTGCGGCAGGTCGGTGCGCAGTACCACGCGGCGGCCGAAGGGCTGGCGGCGGCCGAGGAGATCTTCGCGGTGCTGGAGACACCGCTGCGTACGACGGGCGACCAGCCCGCTCCCGACAGCACCGCGCTGTCCGTCGAGGGGCTGGTCGTACGCCATCCCGGCCGGGCCGAACCGTCGCTCCCCGAGACGTCGTTCGAGGTCAGGCCCGGGGAGACGGTGGCGCTCGTCGGTCCCTCCGGCGCGGGCAAGACCACCTTGCTGAACGTCCTCCTCGGCTTCACCGCACCCGCGGCCGGACGGGTACGGGTCGGCGGCCGGGACCTGGCGGCCATCGACCCGGCGGACTGGCGCCGGCAGATCGCCTGGGTGGCGCAGCGCCCGTACCTCTTCGCGGGCAGCATCGCCGACAACGTACGGCTGGCCCGCCCCGACGCGGACGACGCGGCGGTACGTGCCGCGCTCCGCGACGCCGGTGCCCTGGACTTCGTCTCCGCCCTGCCCGGCGGCGCGGAGACCGTGCTCGGCGAGGGCGGTTCGGGCCTGTCGGCAGGTCAGCGGCAGCGCTTGGCTCTGGCCCGCGCGTTCCTCGCCGACCGTCCGGTCCTGCTGCTCGACGAGCCGACCGCGAACCTGGACGGCGAGACGGAGGCGGGCATCGTCGATGCGGTACGCCGCCTGGCGGCCGGACGCACGGTGCTCCTGGTCGTGCACCGGCCCGCGCTGCTGGCGGTGGCGGACCGAACGGTGCGGCTGGCGGGGCCGGTGACGCCTGCGGAGCAGGCACGGGACAGTGCCCCGCGAGCCGCGGCAACCGTCCCGGCCGGGGCCGCGATGGACTCTGCGGCTGCCGGGCCGGGTGATGAGGCAAGGGACTCGGCGAGGACCGGACCGGGTGACGTCGCGGGGGACTCCGTGGCTGCCGGACCGGACGAAGCAGCGGAAGCCGTACGCGACGATCTTGCGGCGTCGCAGACCGGCAGCGGCCCGGAAGTCGTGGCCGGCGCACGGCGTCCGGCGTTGGCGCGGCTGCGCGGCCTGGCACGGGCCCGCTGGGGCCGGCTCGGGCTCGCGCTGCTGCTCGGCAGCCTGGCGCTGGGCAGCGCCGTGGGCCTGATGGGGACGTCCGGCTGGCTCATCTCCCGGGCGGCGCAGCACCCGCCGGTGCTGTACCTGATGGTGGCGGTCACCGCGACGCGGGCCTTCGGCATCGGCCGGGCCGTTTTCCGGTACGCGGAGCGGCTGGTGGCGCACGACACCGTCTTCCGGATGCTCGCGGACGTACGCGTGGCCGTCTTCCGGCGGCTGGAGCGCCTGGCACCCGCCGGGCTGCGGGAGCGCAGCCGCGGTGACCTGCTGTCGCGCCTGGTGGCCGATGTCGACGCCGTACAGGACTACTTCCTGCGGTGGCTGCTGCCGGTCGGGTCGGCCGTGGTGGTCGGCGCGGGTTCCGTCGGGTTCACCGCGTGGCTGCTGCCCGAGGCGGGTGCCGTCCTCGCCGCTGGACTGCTGCTCGCGGGTGCGGGGGTGCCCGCGCTGTCCGCCGTGCTCGCGCGTCGCGCCGAGCGGCAGCTCTCCCCCGCCCGTGGTGCGCTCTCCGCGCACGTCCTGGACCTGCTCACCGGCACGGCCGAGCTGACGGTGTCGGGCGCGCTCGCGTCCCGCGTCGACCGGACCCGGCGCGCCGACCGCGACCTGACCCGGATCGCGTCCCGTTCGGCGGCCGCGGCCGGTGCCGGGTCCGGGCTGTCCGCGCTGCTGTGCGGACTGACGGTGGCCGCGGCGTCCGCCGTCGGTGTCCAGGCCGTTCATGACGGGCGGCTGGCGGGCGTGTGCCTGGCGGTCGTGGTCCTCGTCCCGCTCGCCGCGTTCGAGGCCGTCGCGGGACTGCCGCTCGCCGTGCAGTACCGGCAGCGCACGCGCCGGGCGGCCGAGCGGGTCTTCGAGGTGCTGGACGCCCCGGAGCCGGTCCGCGAACCGGCCGGCTCGGTGGCCGTACCGGTGCCGGACACCCCGTTCCCGCTGGTCGTCGAAGGGCTCACCGCGCGGTACCCCGGGCAGCGGGTCCCTGCGCTGGACGGGGTCGGATTCACCCTGCCCGCCGGGCGGCGCCTGGCGGTCGTCGGCCTGTCCGGTTCGGGCAAGACGACGCTCGCCCAGGTACTGCTGCGCTTCCTGGACCGGGAGGCGGGTTCGTACACGCTGGGCGGTGTGGATGCGGCGGCCGCAGACGGTGACGCCGTACGCCGGCAGGTCGGCCTGTGCGCGCAGGACGCCCACCTCTTCGACAGTTCGGTACGGGAGAACCTGCGGCTCGCCCGTACCGGAGCGGGCGAGGACGAACTGTGGGACGCGCTCGCGCGGGCCCGCCTCGCCGACTGGGTGCGGGCGCTGCCCGACGGGCTGGACACGATGGTCGGTGAGCACGGCGCCCGGCTCTCCGGCGGCCAGCGGCAGCGGCTCGCGCTGGCCCGCGCGCTGCTCGCCGACTTCCCCGTCCTGGTGCTGGACGAGCCTGCCGAGCACCTCGACCTGGCCACGGCCGACGCGCTGACCGCCGACCTGCTGGCCGCGACCGAAGGCCGTACGACCGTGCTGATCACGCACCGTCTGGAGGGCCTGGAGGCCGTCGACGAGGTGCTGGTCCTGGACGGGGGGCGGCCCGTCCAGCACGGTACCTACGCGGAGCTGGCGGCGGCCGACGGCCCGTTCCGCCGGATGCGGGAGCGCGAGCGGGCCGTGGACGCGCGGGCCGGTGGCGTACGCGGGGTGGACACACAGCTGGCGGGTGCGGTGAACGGCTGAAGAACGACGGGTGCGGGCGGCCGCTGCGTACGGTGGCGGCGGACGCCCGGACCGGGGTGACGTGGCAGCCCGGGGCGGTCCGGGGTGGACCGGTCCGGCGTCCGAATTGCCGCATAGGAGGCTTTCCTCAGGAAAGCGACTATTAGGCTCGTCCCATGGCAGTCACGACAGGACCCTCCGACCCCATGGGCACCGAGGCGGACACCGGTACGGGCACCGGGGCGCGTACGGGCACGGACAAGGGCTCCGGGGTGCCCACCGGCCCCGACGCCGTGGCAACGCACGACCCCATGGAAGCGGCCACCGAGGCGACCCGCAGCCTCCAGGGCCTGTCGACCGAGCTGACCGCACGGGTCCCGCAGCTGCTGGAGGCGATGCGCACCGTCGGCGCGGGCCTGGACCTGCACATCACCCTGGACCGGATCGTGGAGACCGCCGCCGAGCTGGCCGACGCCCGCTACGCCGCGATCGGGATCATCGACGAGTCGCGCGAGGGCCTGTCGGACTTCGTGACGTACGGGGTCAGCGCCGAGGAGCACGCCCGGATCGGCGCGCTGCCCGACGGCCACAGGGGACTGCTCGGCGCGCTCATCCACGACCCGAAGGCGCTGCGGCTGGCCGACCTGACCCAGGACGTGCGGTCGGCGGGCTTTCCCCCGGGCCATCCGCCGATGCGGACGTTCCTCGGGGTGCCCATCCGCGTCCAGGGGGAGATTTTCGGCAACCTCTATCTGACCGAGAAGCGCGGGGGCGGCGAGTTCAGTGAGGGCGACCTGCACATGGTGCGGGTGCTCGCCACCGAGGCCGGCATCGCGATCGGCAACGCGCGGATGTACGCGGCGACGCGGCAGCGGGAGCGCTGGATCGACGGCGCGGCCGCGGTCACCACCGCGCTGCTGGCCGGCAGCGACGTGGACGACGCGCTCGCGGTCGTCGCCGAACAGGCCCGCAAGCTGGCGGACTCCGCGGCCGGTATCGTCCTGCTGCCCGCCGAGAACGGCGGCCTGGAGATCGTCGCGGCGTCGGCGGACGACCCCGCCGGCCTCATCGGCACCCACATGCCGTCCGAGAGTCCGGTGGCCGCGCGACTTCTCGCCGGGGAGCCGGTGTTCGTCGAGGACTCGGCCACCGACCCGCGGATGGTCACGGATGTCGCGCCGCGGTTCGGCCCGAGCATGATGCTGCCCCTCAAGAGCGGCGGCCGGGTACTGGGCACCCTGGCGACACCGCGGGAACGCGGCGCGCGTCCCTTCACCGCCGCCGAACGCACGCTGGCCACCCAGTTCGCGGCCCAGGCCGCGCTGGCGCTCGTCCTGGCCGACGCGCAGCGCGACCGCGAACGCCTCGCCGTCTACGAGGACCGCGACCGGATCGCCCGCGACCTGCACGACCTGGTCATCCAGCGGCTCTTCGCGACCGGGATGATGCTGGAGAGCGCCCAGCGCAGGTCGGTCGTGCCGGAGGTGCAGGAAGGTATCGGCAAGGCCGTCGACGAACTCGACGTCACCATCCAGGAGATCCGTACCGCGATCTTCGCGCTGCAACAGGGCCCGGCCGAGGCGCCGTCCGGGCTGCGGACCCGGGTCCTGCGGGAGATCGGCACCGCCGCCGTACCGCTCGGTTTCCAGCCGTCCGCGAACTTCATCGGCCCGGTGGACGCCCGGGTCGGCGAGCTGACCGGCAAGAACCTGATCGCCGCGCTGCGCGAGGCGCTGTCCAACGCCTTCCGGCACGCGAACGCCTCACGCATCGAGGTCGTCGTCGACTCGATGATCAAGCTGCCGGACGGCCGGGACGGCGTACGGCTGACGGTCGCCGACGACGGCGTGGGCATCCCGGACGGTGGCCGGCGCAGCGGCCTGCGCAACCTCGCGAAGCGGGCCGAGTCGCTGGGCGGGTCCAGCACGTACGGACCGGGCCTGGGTGAGGACGGGGCGGGGACGATGGTGACGTGGGAAGCGCCGCTCTGAGGGGCGGGGCGGGGCGATGGGGGAGGAGTGGCGGTCATGGGCGGTTCGTCGTGATGTGTCCGCACCCGTCAGATGTGCCGACGTCGTAGTGGTGTGCCCGTGCGGTTCGCCCGTACGCCCCAGCCTCGATTCGCCCGTACGGTTCGGCCGCTATTCGAGTATTCGAGTGATCTGTCTTGTTGCTGGAGCGGCTGATTCCGGCCATTCCGCGGGGGCCGGGTTGCTCCGTTCGGAGCCCAGCGGAGCGGAGTTGGAGAAACGTTTTCGTGGTTTTTGTGATGGTTCGGGCAACCATCCGACTATGTGTCCAGGTTTGCTGGATTGGTTGCGTAAGACGGTCCGGGGACGGTGGCGCCCTGCCCGGTGTACGTACGGGCGGGTCCCCCGCCGAGCCTCCTGGCGGCATGGAGTGCCGACGCGCACGGTGCGGGTGACGTTGTCGCTGGTGGTGGCGCTGACAGCGGCGGCGGGTACGGCGCCTGCCGTCGACGGGACGGCCCGTGCGGATGCCCCGGAGGTCGCCTCGGCCCCCGCCGGGCCGAGCGCCGTCGGCCACTTACCGTCGCTCCCCGCTCCCCGCCACCCCTTCCAGGCGCGCGGCCACGGCGCCGACCGGCTGGCCGACGCGAGCCTGGAGGTGCTCCGGCTCGGCAGCGCAGCGCACCGGACCGGCCGGTCGTACGCCAGGACCGTGCGCGAGGTACGGGCCGGCCGGGCACGAGCCGCACGGCTGCACACGGCACTGCTCCGGGAACGCCGCAAGGCCGGTGAACTGCGGCGGCTGGCGGGACGGATCGCCGGTGCGCAGTACCGCAGCGGCAGCCGCCTGCCGCTCACGCTGGGTGCCCAGGCACGTCACCGGGCTCAAGTACGCAACGGGGACCAGCCGAGCCAGGGAGCCCGGGCGGCAGGCCACGGTTCCCCGGCAGCAGGCCACGGGCCCCTGGCACATCTCGGCCCGGAGGGGGTACTGAACGCCTACCGGAAGGCCGAGCGCCGGCAGCGCCTGCTGGCGTCCCGCACGTACGAGGCGCTGCGGCTGAGCCGGTCCCTGGAGGCGGACAGCGCGGCCGTGCTGGCCCGTTCCACCGCGCTCGACGCCCACCGCTCCCGCCTCGACTCCGAACGCCGGCGCATCAGCCGCCGCCTGGGCGTGGTGCGCAGACAACTGCAGGCCCTGTCCTGGCAGGCGGCCCGGAGCGGGAACTGCGGCGGGCTGCCCGGCGCGGTGTCCGCGGCCGCGAAACGTTCCGAGCCCGTGGCGTCACAGGCGACGAGGCCGGGCGGCCGGTGGGCCCGGCCGGTGGAGCACTACGTGCTGTCCGCCGGTTTCGGCGGCTCGGGCCGCCGCTGGGCGCACGGCCACACGGGCCAGGACTTCGCGGTGCCGGTCGGCACCCCAGTACGGTCCGTGGGGTGGGGCCGCGTCACCAGTCTGACCTGCGGTGACGGCTTCGGGATCAGCCTGGTCGTCCAGCACGGCGCCGGTGCGTTCTCGCAGTATGCGCACCTGTCGGCGGCGTTGGCCCGTCCCGGGCAGCGGGTGCGGCCGGGCCAGCAGATCGCCCTCTCGGGTACGACCGGCAACTCCACCGGCCCGCATCTGCACTTCGAGGTACGCCGTACAGCACGGATGGGGTCGGGGGTCGATCCGGTGCCGTGGCTGGCGAGTCGGGGGGTGCGGCTGAGGTAAGCCGGGGCGGCTGGAGCGAATCGGCATGGATGAGGCGGTCTGGGCGGCTGAGGGGAAGCGGGACGGCTGAGGTGACGGAGCAGCGACCGGACGGGGACGGTCAGCGTTGCTCAAGAATGCGCTCGATGACGGCCGCGACCCCGTCCTCGTTGTTGCCGGCCGTGTGCAGGTCCGTCGCGGCCAGCACGGCGGGGTGCGCGTTGGCCATCGCGTACGCGGTGCCGGCCCAGGCCAGCATCTCGATGTCGTTGGGCATGTCCCCGAAGGCGACGACCTGGTCGGGGGTGATGCCGCGCTCCGCACAGCAGCGCGCCAGGGTGCCCGCCTTGCTGACGCCCAGCCCGCTGATCTCCAGGAGCGCGGTGGGGCTGGACCGGGTGAAGGAGGCGTACGAGCCCGCCCGCGCGCGGGCCAGGTCCAGGAAGGCGTCCGGGTCCAGGTCGGGGTGGTGGGCGAGGAGCTTGAGCACGGGCTGGTGCGGGCTCAGCGGGGAGTGACGTTCCTCCGGGCTCAGTTCGGCCAGGAGCTTTTCCGCGGGCGCGATGACGGCGGCCGGTTCGAGGTGGAAGGGCGGGTACGCCGGCTCGTAGTTGATGCCGCCGGTCCGCTCGACCGCGAACGTCGTACCGGGAGCGGCGGCGCGCAGCGCCTGCACGACGCAGAGCGCTTCCGGGCGTTCCAGGGGGCTGAGCTGGACGATGCGGCGGCCGTGGTGGAGATCGACGACGGCCGCGCCGTTCGCGCAGATCGCCAGCCCGTGCCCGTGCACATGGTCACTGACCACGTCCATCCAGCGGGCCGGCCGGCCGGTGACGAAGAAGACCTCGATGCCGGCCCGCTCGGCGGCGGCCAGCGCGGCGACCGTACGGCCGGACACCGTCTTGTCGTCGCGCAGCAACGTGCCGTCGAGATCGGTGGCGATCAGCCGGATCGTTTTACCGTCGGACCTGGGCGCCAGAGGTGGCTCTGCGGGGGCATCAGTCACGCAGTCCATCTTTGCGCATATGCGCGCACAGGCGTGCGGCGGGTCGCGCGCATGAGCTTGACGGAACCGGGGGGCGAGTCAAAGACATCGGGGCGTACTCCGGCGGGCGCTGGACGGCCGTACGGGAACGGGTACCCGGCCGCAGGGGTACGAGCGCAGGACCGTACAGGAGCGCATGCAGGATGTACCCGCCCAAGGACTGAGCCGGCCCCTGCACGGGTTCAGGCCGGCAGGCGTACGGATGCGGGGAGGGGCGTACGGCTGGGAGCGTGCGCGTGTGTACGGCGATGTGCACCCCGCGCGTACGGCTTGTGTCTCCCGCGTGCAGGTGTTCCCCACGGCTTCCGGGGCCGCCGTCGCGCCGCCGTAGGCTCGTACCCATGCGACTGAGCACCGTGATCCTTCCCGTCCGCCGCTGGTCCGAGGGTGGCCGGGAGGTGTGGCAGCGCGCCGAGGAGCTCGGCTTCCACACCGCCTACACCTACGACCACCTCTCCTGGCGGAGCTTTCGTGACGGGCCGTGGTTCGGCGCGGTGCCGACACTGACCGCGGCCGCCGCCGCGACGTCCCGGATGCGTCTGGGCACGCTCGTCACCTCCCCGAACTTCCGGCACCCGGTCACCCTCGCCAAGGAACTGATCTCCCTCGACGACATCAGCGACGGGCGGGTCACGCTGGGCATCGGAGCCGGCGGCTCCGGTTTCGACGCCACGGCGCTCGGCCAGGAGCCGTGGAAACCCCGGGAACGGGCCGACCACTTCGGCGAGTTCGTACCGCTGCTGGACCGGCTGCTGACGCAGGACGTGGTCTCGTACGACGGCGTGCACTACCGCGCCCACGAGGTGCGCAACATTCCCGGCTGTGTACAGCGGCCCCGGTTGCCGTTCGCGATCGCGGCGACCGGACCGCGCGGGATGCGGCTGGCGGCCGGGCACGGCCAGGCATGGGTGACCACCGGCGACCCGAAGGTCTCCGCGGCCGGCACTGCCGCCGAGTCGCTGGAGGCGGTACGCAGCCAGGTGGAACGTCTCGGCAAGGCGTGCGCCGAAGCCGGAAGGGACGCCGGCGAGCTGGACAAGATCATGCTTACGGGCTTCACGCCGGACCGCCCGCTCGCTTCCGTCGATGCCTTCGTGGACTTCGCAGGTGCACATGCCGAGGCGGGCATCGACGAGATTGTGCTGCACTGGCCGATCGCCGACTCGGTCTTCGAAGCCGATCTCGCGGTGTTCGAGCGAATCGCCGGGGAGGGGCTGGCGCAGTTGCGGCGGTAGGGCGACTGCGGGGCAGGCCGGTGCGGTACAGGGCGGCTGCCGGCCGGGGCGGTGAAGGGCGGGCGAAGGGCAGGCGTCGCCACTTTCGGGACAACGGCCCCGCCACTCTGACCGGCGGGGGCGTTCGCGGCTCCGCCGGCGGGCGGATCCATGGCCTGCGCTTTACGCCGTTAACAGCGGACAAGAGGGAGAATCGGGTCAGAGGCACCTACGCGGTTCCTCGGGTGGACTCCGTGGACTCTGCGGTTTGGAGGACTGAGAGGCATGGCACGAACCCGATTCGCCCCCGACCGCGGCCTGACGTCACGCATGGTCACGACGATGTTCTTCATCGGCCTGCTGTACGTGGTCGTGGTGGGCGCGCTGGTGGTGCTCCTCAAAGGCGCGTGGATCGTGGTGCTGCTCATCTCGGGCGCCATGTTCGTCGCGCAGTTCTGGTTCAGCGACCGGATCGCGGCCTTCAGCATGGGGGCCCGCGAGGTCACCCCGGAACAGGCGCCCGAGCTGCACGGCGCCGTGGACCGGCTGTGCGCGCTCGCCGACATGCCCAAGCCACGCGTCGCCGTCGCCGAGTCCGACGTACCGAACGCCTTCGCGACCGGCCGCAACCAGAAGAACGCGATGGTGTGCGCGACGACCGGCCTGCTCCGGCGGCTGGAGCCGGAGGAGCTGGAAGGCGTGCTGGCGCACGAACTGTCACATGTCGCGCACCGCGATGTCGCGGTCATGACGATCGCCTCGTTCCTGGGCGTGCTGGCCGGGATCATCACGCGCGCGGCCCTGTGGAGCGGTGTCGGCCGCAACAACCGGGACAACAACGCGGCGACCGCCGTCCTGGTCGTCACGCTGGTCAGCGCCGTGGTCTACGCCGTCAGCTTCCTGCTCACCCGACTCCTGTCGCGCTACCGGGAACTGTCCGCCGACCGGGCCGCGGCGGTCCTGACCGGCCGGCCCTCGGCGCTGGCCGCCGCCCTCACCAAGGTCACCGGGCAGATGGCGCAGATACCGACGCGCGACCTGCGCAAGGCGGAACCGTTCAACGCGTTCTTCTTCGTGCCGGCGTTCTCGAAGGAGAGCTTCGGGCGGCTGCTGTCCTCCCACCCGACGCTGGAGCAGCGGCTGGAACAGCTGGGTCGGATCTCGGCGCAGCTGGGGCGGCCGTAGGAAGGACGTAGCAGGGCCGTAGTAGGGCAGCAGGAAGACGGGACGACGAGACGGGTCGACGAGACGTTTCGAGGAGAGAGGTCGTATGGGATTCCTGGACACCATTCTCGGACGCAGCAAGCCGGTACGGCCCGACCTCGACCGGCTGTTCGCGCTCCCCTCCGCGGCCGTCACCCTCCAGGCCGCGGCCGGGTTCCGGCCCACCGGCCTGGGCTCGGTGTGCTTCGCGACCGTAGAGGGCGGCGCGTTCCGCGGCATCCGGGAGGAGGTACGCGATCTCCTCGGCACCCCGGCCGAGTTCAGCCAGGACGGGTACGGCTACACGTGGATGCTCGCGCGGCACACACCCGAGGACAGCGCGGGCCTGGTGAACGACCTGCACACGGTCAACAGCTCTCTGGAGAGCGCCGGTTTCGGCCCGCAGCTGCTGTGCTCCCTCATGGGCTTCCGGGACGACCGGGACAGGTCGCTCGCGCTGGTCTACCTCTACAAGCGCGGTACGTTCTACCCGTTCGCGCCGCAAACAGGACCGGGCGGGGCAGCCGAGAAGCGTGACAACGCGCTCGAACTGGAAGTACGGGCCATGCTCGCCGATGATCTGGGGATCGAGTCGGACCTGAGCCGGTGGTTCCCGGTGTGGGGGGCGCCGGGGTTGTGACGTTTTAGGGGTGCTGGGGCGGTGGGGCGCTGGGGCGGTGAGACGGGGTGCGGCGGGCCCGTAGGTGGTTGGTTCCGGTGTCGAGTGCCCGCTCGCGTACGTTGGCGGCATGGCTGAGGCAGTGGAGGCTACGGAAGCAGCGGGGACGCCGGGCCGGCGCCGCCGCGCGCCCGGGATGAGCGCCGACGAGCGCCGGGCGATGATCGTGAAGGCCGCGTTGCCGCTGGTGGCCGAGTGCGGCGCGGGTGTGACCACGGCGAAGGTGGCGCGCGCGGCGGGCATTGGCGAGGCGACGGTCTTCCGCGTCTTCGAGGACAAGGACGCGCTGCTGGCGGCCTGTGTGGCCGAGGCGCTCCGCCCCGACGCCCTGCTCGCCTCCCTGGCGGCCGTCTCCCTGCACCAGCCTCTCGCGGACCGGCTGGCCGAGGCGCTGGACGCGATGCGGGACCACCTGTCCCGCATCGGCTCGGTGATCGGCGCGCTGCATGCGACGGGACACCTACGAGGGCGTGCGGCACCGGCGGCGGGCGGCTCGGACCCGGGATCGCCCGCCCCCGGGAGCCGGGAGGAGGCGCTGGCGGCTCCGCTGGCAGCGGTCACCGCCCTCTTCGAACCCGAGCGAGAACGGCTGCGGATGGCGCCGGAAGCCCTGGCCAGGATCTTCCTGTCGCTGAGCCGGGCCACCGCGGTCGAGGCCGGGGCGGGGGACGATGGTCGCGCACGCGCGCCGGAGGCACTCGGCGCGCGGGAGATGGTGGATCTCTTTCTGCACGGGGCGCTGGGCGAGGAGTGCTAGACCGTAGAGCCGGAGCGGGCCTCTGACCCTTGCCGGGTCCCGTCTCCGCCTGCCCTGCCTACTTCTCGCCCTGCTCTCCGTCCTACTCCTCGGCCTGCTCTCCGCCCCGTGTCTGCTCCTGGGCCGGTGCCTGTGCCTGCTCCTGGGCCGGTGCCTGCTCCTGAGCCTGCCCTCTGGCCGACTCCCGGATCTTGCGGGCCTGGTCCGAATTGATCTCCTCAGCCGCCCAGCTGGCCCATTCCTCCATCATGGCGGTCTGCCGCAGGCCGAATTCCAGAGCCATCCGCCCGTACACCGCGACCATCTCGTCCTCCCAGTGCCCGGCGTTCGCCATGGCCTGGTAAGCGGCGTGCGCGCGGGCGGCCCGGTCGGCCTGTTGCAGGAGGTACGCACGGGCTTCCAGTGGCGTCAGGACGCCGAGGAAGAAGACGCGCAGCAGGCCGTCGTGGCGCTGCGGGCCGACGGGCTCCACTTCCGTCAGCCAGCGGTGCAGTTCGGCCCGGCCCGCCTTGGTGATGGCGTACTCCTTGCGGCCGCGGGGGCCGTGGGAGGCCACCTCGATGAGGTCGGCCGCGGTGAGTTTGTTCAGCTCCCCGTAGACCTGGCTCTGGGTGGCCGGCCAGACGTGCGCGAGCGACACGTCGAACGTCTTCATCAAGTCGTAGCCGCTGGCGGGTGATTCGGCCAACAGGCCCAGAACGGCATGGCGGAGACTCATGGCCGTCACTTTACCTTCCACTCTTGACACGTCAACGCAGGACCTTCTAACTTTGACATGTCGAAGTTGGAATGTCGCTGGATGGCGGGGGAGTAGAGAGTCATGACCTTCTTGCGGGGATTTTTCCCGTGGATCGCCTACGGAGCTGTGGCCTGGGCGTCGTGGCAGTGGGCCGCGCTGCTGGCCCTGGTGCTCAGCGGGGTGCTGCTCTACATGGACCGTGCCGACGGGTTGTCGCCGTCGTTCCAGGTGCTGGAGTACGGCAGTCTCGTGTTCTTCGCGGGCATCACAGCCCTGGCCTTCCTCCGCCCGGACAGCGGCCTGCGGGTCTATGACGGGGCCCTGTCCTCGGGCTGGCTGGCGCTGGTCGCCTGGGGATCGATGGCGGCCCGTCGGCCCTTCACCCTCGCCATAGCCCGCCGCAAGGCGCCGCCCTCGGTCTGGCGGACCCGGCTGTTCCTGCGGATCAACTACGTACTCACCGCGGCCTGGGCGGCGTCCTTCACGGTCGCCGCGGCAGGGCAGGCCCTGGCCACGGTCTACGGGCTCGGCCTGACCGCCATGATCTCCATCCACGTCGCCGCCTTTGTCATCCCGTTGCGCTTCACCGCGACCTATCCGGAGCGAGCGCGAGCGCGCTTCCTGGAGAAGGCCGGCGGACACCCCTACGTACAGGAGGCTCGTCCCGCATGACGACGACACACGCTGCCGGCTCCGCCGTGCCGGCGTCCGGCTCCAGTACCAATGCCAGCGCCAGTTCCGATTCCGGTTCCGCACCGGCCCCGCACCTGGCGGGGAACTTCGCCCCGGTGATGGAGGAGCTCACCACCTACGAGCTGCCCGTCACCGGCGCGATACCGCCCGAGCTGACGGGCTGGTACCTGCGCAACGGGCCCAACCCGCGGGACGCCGCGTCGGCGCACTGGTTCTTCGGTGACGGCATGGTCCACGGCGTCCGCCTGGAAGGCGGCAAGGCCGTCTCGTACCGCAATCGCTGGGTGCGCACGTCGACCTTCACCGACGGCGTACCGGCCCGTGACCGGTACGGGCGCCCCGACCTGACCGCCGGTGCGGCCAACACCCACGTCGTCCACCACGCGGGCCGCACCCTCGCCCTGGTCGAGTCCTCCTTTCCGTACGAGCTCGACCGCCGCCCGGGGCACGAGCTGGAGACCGTCGGCCCGTACGACTTCGACGGCCGGCTGACCACTGCCATGACCGCCCACCCGAAGACCTGCCCGACCACGGGTGAGCTGCACTTCTTCGGGTACGGAGCTCCGGAGCCGCCGTATCTGACCTACCACCGTGCCGACGCCTCCGGCGCGTTGGTGGTGAGCCGCCCCGTCGAGGTGGGGGCGCCCACGATGATGCACGACTTCCACCTGACGGCCGGGCATGTCGTCTTCATGGACCTCCCGCTCGTCTACGACCGCGGAGCACGCGGTATGCCGTACGTGTGGGACGCGGAGTACGGCGCCCGGCTCGGTGTGCTCCGCCGCGACGATCCGCACAGTGACATCCGCTGGTTCACCATCGACCCCTGCTACGTCTTCCACTCCCTGAACGCGTATGACGACGGCCAGGGGCGCATCGTCCTCTACGTCTGCCGCTATCCGGCGCTTGAGCTGAAGTCGCTGCCCACCCTGTGGCGGTGGACCGTCGACCTCGCTTCGGGGAAGGTCGTCGAGGAGCAGATGGACGACCAGTCGGGCGAGTTCCCGCGCATCGACGACCGGCTGGCGGGGCTGGACGCCAGGTACGGGCACATCACGCGGTCCGGGGGCCCGGGCGCCGGTCCGACGCCTGGCGCACTGATCCGGTACGACCTGCACACCGGCACCAGCACCCGCCACGACTTCGGCCCCGGCCGGACACCCGCCGAAGCGGCGTTCGCCCCTGCGGACGACCGGCCGGGCGGACCGGGATGGTTGCTCACCTATGTCTACGACGCCTCCAGCGACACCAGCGATCTTGTGATCCTCGATGCGGACGACATACCCAAGGGGCCGGTGGCCACGGTCCACCTGCCCCAGCGGGTGCCCTACGGCTTCCACGGCAACTGGATCCCGGACCCGGCCCGGTAGCGGACGCTACGGGGCGTCCCCGGGGCCGGTCCGGTACCGGTCCTGGTATCAGCCCCGGCTCCCGAGTGGACCGAGTGGATGCGGCTGAATGGCGGTCGGGGGTGCGGCGGTATCGGATGAGGGAGTCAGGCCCGGAGGTTCGTACGGGCCCGTCGGCTCCAGCAGCTCCAAAGGTTCCAGAAGCTCCAGCGGCTACAGATGAGGAAAGAAGCCCCCATGCGCATACGTACCGCCACCGCCCTCGGCGCACTGTCCCTGACCGCTGCCGCCGCCCTGCTCGCCACCGGCACGGCCGTCGCGGACAGTCACAGTGGCCGGGGCCCCGGTGCCGTCACCTTCGGCAAGCACACCTACGCACCGTCCGCCGCTTCGTACA
This sequence comes from Streptomyces sp. NPDC030165, assembly GCF_055573595.1. Taxonomy (NCBI): domain Bacteria; kingdom Bacillati; phylum Actinomycetota; class Actinomycetes; order Kitasatosporales; family Streptomycetaceae; genus Streptomyces; species Streptomyces sp. NPDC030165. The sequence goes on from NZ_JBVIBD010000004.1 coordinate 68,944, forward strand.
ACTGGGGAGGGAACAACTGGAACAGCAAGGTCGTCTTCGGTGACATGATCCTCGACTGAGCCGGGGCGGGGGAAGGAAGTCCGGCGGTCAGCGGGGTGGGGTGCGGCGGGCGGTCAGCTCGTCCATGGTCCGGGCGTGGACCTCGCGTTGGGCGGCGGCGGCGATGAAGGCTGCCACGTTCTCCTGGCCGACCAGGTCGCTTACGGCATGGATGGTCTCGGCGGGGAGCGAGACCATGATCGGTTCGGTGCCGGTGCCGGTGCCGGTGCCGGTGCCGGTGCCGGTGCCGGTGCTGGGGGTGGCGCTGGCGTCGGCACCGATACCGGTGGTGCTGGGGGCGGTGGTCGCCGTGGGGCGAGGCGTCTGGGTACGGGCCGGTTCGGTGGCCGCACCAGCCGCTGGCCCCCGGGGCGGGCTCGCGTCCCCGGTTCGTGCGCCGACTGCCTCACCCACGCGTTCGCCCACTGGGCCGCCGGCCGGGCCATTCCCCGATACACCCAGTGCGCTGATGTCGCCGAGGTGGTGGTGGATGTAACGCGTGGCCAAGGTGCGCATCGCACGGGCCAGTTCAGCGTCGACGGTTTGCTGGGCGAGGGGGCGGAGGCGGCGTACGAGGCCGGCGGCTTCGGTGGCTTCGGCGTCGGTGGGCTGGTGGTCGAAGTAGGGGTGGAAGACGTATTCGGTGGTGAAGTCGAGGAAGCGGGCCGCTATGTGCTCGACTTGGCCGCGGAGTTCGCGCAGGTGGCCGGAGATGGCGGTGAGGGGGACGCCCGCGGAGTGCAGCTCGGCGGCGACGGCCAGTTCCTGGGGGCTGGGGACACGGAAGGCGTCGTCGCTGCCGGGGAGGCGTTCCAGGACGCCCAGTTCGACGGCGTCCGCCAGGGCCTCTTCGTCCGGTGTGCCGCCGAACGCGGCGTCCAGTTCCTCGCGGGTGATGCGGGCCGCTTCCTCGTCGCTCCACGGGCCGTCGATCTCGGCGACCAGGCCCAGTACGCCGCCGAGGCCGCGGCCGGTGTCCCAGGCTTCCAGGAGTTCCTTGATGCTGGCGAGGGTGTAGCCGCGGTCGAGCAGGTCGGCGGTGCGGCGCAGGCGCTCCAGGTGCGCGTCGCCGTAGACGTTGGCCCGGCCGCGGCGCTCCGGTTTGGGGAGGAGGCCGCGGTCCTGGTAGGCGCGGATGGTGCGGACCGAGGTGCCGCTGATGTGGGCCAGGTCCTCGATGCGGTACTCGGCCGGCGGCGGCGACTGGTCGGTCAATGCGGTGCTCCTCACGAGATGGCCGCGCGGCCCACCGCACCCGCCGCGGCGCGGGCAGCCGGGGAGGACGCCAGGTATGCGACGGCCTTGCGCAGCGACCCTTCCTGTGAGGGATGGTACGACCGCTTCAGGTAGCGCGGTACGGCGGCGCCCAGCTCGCGCCAGGTCGGCAGGAGCTGGGCGCGTACGGCCCGGTTGTGCGCGCGCAGGGAGTAGCGCAGGCGGCCGGCCAGTTGCGGGTCGTGGCGTATCAGGTAGCCGGCGCCCCAGGCCCACAGGTACAGGAGGACGGGCGCGGTGACGGCCATGCCCAGGACGCGGCGGGCGTAGCGGGGCAGGCCCTCGCCGCCGGTGTGCTCGTACATGTCGAAGGCCACGGCGCGGTGCTCGACCTCCTCCGCGCCGTGCCAGCGCAGCAGGTCGAGCATGACCGGGTCGGGGCCGGCCCGGTCCAGGCCCTCGGCGTGCAGCACCCAGTTGCCGAGGACGGCCGTGAACTGCTCGATGGCGGCTATGAGGGAGAGCCGGAAGCGCAGCCACTCCTGGGTGGGTATCGGGGCGGCGAAGGGGGGCCGTTCGCCGAGGAGGTATTCGAAGAGGAAGTCGACGTGCTGGGTGTAGGGGGCGGTGTCCAGGCCCTGGTGGGCGAGGTGTTCCAGGACGTGGGCGTGCTGGACGCTGTGGGTGGCCTCCTGGCCCATGAAGCCCTTGACGTCCTTGAGGAGCGCGGGATCGCGGACCAGCGGCAGGGCTTCCTTGAAGACCTTGACGAACCAGCGCTCGCCCGCGGGCAGCAGCAGGTGCAGCACGTTGATGACGTGGGTGGCGGTGGGTTCGTCCGGTATCCAGTGCAGCGGGGTTTCGCGCCAGTCGAACGAGACACGGCGGGGTGCGATCGTGTGGTGCTCCTCCGGTTCGGTGGGGTTCGTGCTCACGCTTGGGCTCCTGACGTGGGACGTGAGGGGGGAGGGAGGCGCCGGGGCGGTGGTGTGCCCGCCCCGGCCTGCCCGCACTGTGGCGCACGCACTCACACGGGCGGCTCGATACGGGCCAGCGCGCGCAGCGCACGCGGGGCGAAGCGGGACATCAGGTGGGCGCCGCGCGCCTCGGGCGCGACGGGGACGACCGCCTCGTTGCGCACCACGGCCCGCAGGATCGCGTCGGCGACCTTCTCCGGCGGGTAGTTGCGCAGCCCGTACATCCGGGACGTCTTGGCCTGGCGGCGCTTCTCCTCGTCCGCCGAGACGCCCGTGAAGCGGGCCGTCGCGGTGATGTTGGTGTTCACTATGCCGGGGCAGATGGCCGTGACGCCGATGCCCTGACCTGCCAGTTCGGCGCGCAGACACTCGCTGAGCATCAGCACCGCCGCCTTCGACGCCCCGTAGGCGGACAGGATCCTCGACGGCTGGAAGGCCGCGGCGGAGGCGGTGTTGACGATGTGGCCGCCCTGGCCGCGCTCGGCCATCTGCCGGCCGAAGAGCCGACAGCCGTGGATGACACCCCACAGGTTGACGTCCAGGACCTTCTTCCAGTCCTCGGAGGTCGTGTCCAGGAAGGAGCCGGACAGACCGATGCCGGCGTTGTTGACCAGCACGTCGACGGTGCCGTACTCGACGGCGACCTTGTCGGCCAGCTTCTCCATGGCGGCCTCGTCCGAGACGTCCACCACCTCGGCCCACGCCTGCGGGGCGCCGACCAGCCGCGCCAGGTCGGCCGTACGGGCCACGCCCTCGGCGTCCCGGTCGACGGCGACGACGCGCGCGCCCGCCTCGGCGAAGGCGAACACGGTGGCCCGCCCGATGCCGCTGGCGGCGCCGGTGACCAGCACCAGCTGCCCGCCGAACCGGTCGGCGTACGGGCCGGCGGCGACGACGTCCTTGGCCGGGTCTCCTTCGCCGTCCTCCTTCGACGTCACGAACTCGCCGATCCAGGCGACCAGTTGGTCCGGCCGCGTGCGCGGCACCCAGTGTTTGGCCGGCAGGGTGCGCCGCACCAGCTGCGGCGCCCAGTGGTCGAGGTCGTCGTAGAGACGCTGGGACAGGAAGGCGTCGCCGGTGGGCGTGATCAGCTGCACCGGGCAGTGGGCGTACGCGTCGGCGCGCGGGCGGCGCAGCCGGGCACGGACGTTGTCGCGGTAGAGCCACGCGCCGTGCGCCGCGTCCGTGGGCAGGGACCCTGTCGGATAGTCGCCCGCCGGTACCTTCTCGACCCGCTGGAGGATCTTCGGCCAGCGCTTGCCGAGCGGTCCCTTCCAGGCCAGCTCGGGCAGGACCGGGGTGTGCAGCATGTAGACGTACCAGGACTTGGCGCCCTGGTTGAGGAGCTGCGCGGCACGGCGCGGGGTGGGGCGGGACGCGCGCTTCTTGATCCAGTGGCCGAAGTGGTCCAGCGACGGGCCGGACATCGAGGTGAAGGAGGCGATCCGGCCTTCGGTGTGCCGGACCGTCGCGAACTCCCAGGCCTGCACCGAGCCCCAGTCGTGGCCGACCACGTGGACCGGCCGGTCCGGGCTCACCGCGTCCGCGACGGCGAGGAAGTCGTCGGTCAGCTTCTCCAGCGTGAAGCCGCCGCGCAGCGGTTCGGGCGCCGTGGACCGGCCGCAGCCCCGGACGTCGTACAGCACCACGTGGAAGCGGTCGGCCAGGCCGCGGGCCACCTCCGACCACACCTCCTTGCTGTCCGGATAGCCGTGCACCAGCACCACCGTGGGGCGCGCGGCGTCGCCCAGCTCGGCGACGCACAGCTCCACCCCGCCCGTACGGACCCAGCGCTCCCGGGCGCCTTCCAGCCCGGCCTGACCCTGCCCCTGACCCTGCTCGCTCATGCGGCCTTCTCCTCCTGCCAGCGCCGCACGTGCGGCAGATCGTCGTCCAGCCAAAAGGCGCTCTCCTGCGGGTCCGCGGAGTCCGTCACGACGAGGATCTCCTCGAACTTCGCTCCCGTGCCCCGGAAACCGAGGTGCGGTTCGACCGCCCACAGGCCCGGCTGCGGTGGGTGGTCGGAGAACTTGTACGGGCTCCACAGCGGCGACCAGCCGTCGCGGTGGCCGTGCAGCGCGTCGGAGGCCAGACCCTTGAGCGACTGTGTGCCGAACCCGAACAGGGTGGGTGACCAACGGCGGGCCGTCACCCGGTCGATCTTGTGGGCTATGACGCCGAAGGGGTAGGCGCGGTGCCGGTTCACATGGCCCTGGCGCACCATGAGCCGCTCGACGTCCTCGTAGATCTCGCGCAGCGGGCGGCGCTCGCGCACCTCGCGCAGGATCAGTTCGCGGTGTGCTTCGAGGTCGGCCAGCAGCCGGTCGTGGACCGGGTTGAGCCCGAGGCAGCCGGAGTAACCGATGTCGGCGGTGTAGCCCTGGTGGACCGGCGCCATGTCGAGGATGAAGGCCATCCCGGGCTCCAGGCGCCGGTTGGTGGGGAAGAACTGCAGCGGTATGCGGAAGCCCGTGAACGCCGTACGGTCGCCGAACCAGGCGAAGGGGAGGTGGAACCAGTCCCGGACACCGCGCTCGCGCAGCCACTCGCGCTGCATCCGCGCCGCTTCCCGCTCCGTCACCCCCGGCCTGAGCTGCGCGGCGACCGCCTCGGCGCAGGCGTACGCCAGTCGCTGCACCTCCCTGAACCCCCGCAGCTCGGCGGTGAGTTCACGTTCCCCGCCGCCCTCCCGGGCCGCTGCGGCCCCTGTTGCTGAGGTCATCGCCAACCGTCCGTCCCGTAAACCGTTCATCGCGGTACGTGCCCGTAACTTGACACTGATGAATGTGACAATGCCTGGCGGCGGCGTCAAGGGGTCGGTCCGCGCCTGTGGAAAACCACGCTCGGGGAAAACCCGCCGGACGCGACCCGGGCACCGGATCAGCCACGCCGCTCGGCCCGTCACGCCGCGCGACCCGTCACCCTCCCCGCCCACCACACTCCCGCCCCCACCCCAGGGAGCCCAAAGCAGGACCTCCCCTACGGGCCCCTACGCCTGTGGTCGGACGCCGATCCAGCCGCCAGGTCTGACGACCGGTGTGGTGCGCGCCACTACCGTCGATGACGTGACTGTGATCGTGACCGAAAGCCTGAGCAAGCGGTACCCGAGGGTGACCGCGCTGGACCGGCTCACCGTTGACATCGGCCCCGGGGTGACCGGCCTGGTGGGTGCCAACGGCGCCGGCAAGTCCACCCTGATCAAGCTGCTGCTGGGCCTCGCCCCGGCCAGCGAGGGGTCCGCGACCGTCCTCGGCCTGGACGTGGCCAGGGAGGGCGGCGCCATCCGGGAGCGCGTCGGCTACATGCCGGAGCACGACTGCCTGCCGCCCGATGTCTCGGCCACCGAGTTCGTCGTCCACATGGCGCGCATGTCGGGCCTGCCGCCGACCGCCGCCCGCGAGCGCACCGCCGACACGCTGCGGCACGTCGGCCTCTACGAGGAGCGCTACCGCCCCATCGGCGGCTACTCGACGGGCATGAAGCAGCGCGTGAAGCTGGCGCAGGCGCTGGTCCACGACCCGCAGCTGGTCTTCCTGGACGAGCCGACCAACGGCCTGGACCCGGTCGGCCGTGACGAGATGCTGGGCCTGATCCGCCGTGTGCACACCGACTTCGGCATATCGGTCCTGGTCACCTCACACCTCCTCGGCGAGCTGGAGCGCACCTGCGACCACGTTGTCGTCATCGACGGCGGGAGGCTGCTGCGCTCCTCCTCCACCGACGACTTCACTCAGCTCACCGCCTCCCTCGCCGTCGAGGTCACGGACACCGACGAGCACCCGGACGGCACGGCGGCGCTGCGCGCGGCCCTGACCCGCGCCGGGGCCGCCGTGACCACCGCGGTGCCCGGCTCGGAGAGCGGCGCCTCCGCCGCCCACGTGCTGTACGTGGAGGCCACCGGCGAGGAGACGTACGACCTGCTGCGCGACACCGTCGCGGGCCTCGGCCTCGGCCTGGTCCGGATGGAACAGCGCCGGCACCGCATCTCCGAGGTCTTCCAGAGCGACGAGGCCACCCAGGGGGAAGACGCTTCCCGGAGCGACGTCCCCCGGAGCGACGACGCGGCGCGCACGGACCCCCAGGAGGCCCGCAGCCCGCACCCCACCGCCTCCCACCCCACCGCCTCCGCCACGACCGCCCACCGAGCCACCAAGGACGGAGGCGCCCCCGATGCCGCCTGAGACCAGGAACCCCGCCACCGCCGCAGCGGCGCAGGACGTCATCCACGACATCGGCTACCGGCACTTCGACGGCCCCCGCCTGGGCCGCGCCTACGCCCGCCGCTCCCTGTTCTCGCAGAGCCTGCGCGGCGCCTACGGACTCGGCCGCTCGCCGAAGTCCAAGGTCCTGCCGATGCTGCTGTTCGCCGTCATGTGCCTGCCGGCGGCCATCATGGTGGCGGTCGCGGTGTTCACGAAGATGAAGGACCTCCCGGTGGCGTACACCCAGTACGCGATCTTCCTCCAGGCGGTCATCGGCCTCTACCTGGCCGCCCAGGCACCGCAGTCCGTCTCCCGGGATCTGCGCTTCAAGACGGTGCCGCTGTACTTCTCGCGACCGATCGAACGTGTCGACTACGTGGCGGCGAAGTTCGCGGCCATGGCCAGTGCCCTGTTCATCCTGACCGCCGCGCCGCTGCTGATCCTGTACGTCGGCGCGCTGCTGGCCAAGATGGACTTCGTCGACCAGACCAAGGGGATGGCCCAGGGCCTGGTCTCGGTGGCGCTGCTGTCCCTGCTGTTCGCCGGGGTCGGTCTGGTGATCTCCGCGCTGACCCCGCGCCGCGGCTTCGGCGTCGCCGCCGTCATCGCCGCGCTGACGATCCCGTACGCGGCGGTGAGCGCCGTCCAGGGCATCGCCGCCGTACAGGGCCAGGAGGGGGTCGTGGGCTGGCTCGCCCTGTTCTCGCCCATCACCCTGATCGACAGCGTGCAGGCGACGTTCCTCGGCGGTACCGCGTCGTTCCCCGACGAGGCCCAGCCGTCCACCGCCGCCGGACTGGTGGCCCTCCTGGTCACCCTGCTCGCCGTCGCGGGCTCGTACGCCCTGCTGATGCGCCGCTACCGGAAGGCCGGCCTGTGACCGCCCGCCCCGCGCCCACGCAGGCGCACCCGACGCCCGCCACCAGCCCCCGAAGGAACGGGCCGCGCCCATGACGACCATCCAGATCGACCACGTCTCCCGCTGGTTCGGCAACGTCGTTGCCGTCAACGACATCACCATGACCATCGGCCCCGGTGTCACCGGCCTCCTCGGCCCCAACGGTGCGGGCAAGTCCACCCTGATCAACATGATGGGCGGCTTCCTCGCCCCGTCCGGCGGGTCCGTCACCCTCGACGGCCGCCCCACCTGGCGCAACGAACGCATATACCGTGACATCGGCATCGTGCCCGAACGCGAGTCGATGTACGACTTCCTCACCGGCCGCGAGTTCGTCGTCGCCAACGCCGAACTCCACGGCCTGGGACGGGACGCCGCGCGGCGCGCGCTGGCCACCGTCGAGATGGAGTACGCGCAGGACCGCAGGATCAACACGTACAGCAAGGGCATGCGCCAGCGCGTGAAGATGGCGTCGGCGCTGGTCCACGACCCGTCCGTACTGCTGCTGGACGAACCGTTCAACGGCATGGACCCGCGCCAGCGGATGCAGCTCATGGACCTGCTGCGGAGGATGGGAGCCGAGGGCCGTACGGTCCTGTTCTCGTCCCACATCCTCGAAGAGGTCGAACAACTGGCCTCGCACATCGAGGTGGTGGTCGCCGGGCGGCACGCCGCCTCCGGTGACTTCCGCAAGATCCGCCGCCTGATGACGGACCGGCCGCACCGCTACCTCATCCGCTCCGACGACGACCGCGCCCTTGCCGCCGCCCTGATCGCCGACCCTTCCACGGCCGGCATCGAGGTGGACCTCCAGGAGGGCGCGCTGCGCGTCCAGGCCGTCGACTTCCCGCGCTTCACCTCCCTGCTGCCGCGCGTCGCCCGCGACCACGGCATCCGCCTCCTGACGGTCTCGCCCTCCGACGAGTCCCTGGAATCGGTTTTCTCCTACCTCGTCGCGGCCTGAAAGGAGCCTGAAAGCGATGTCAGCGACCTCATCGGTCCGGCCGGACCCGTCCCCGGCGCCCGCAGCGGGCTCCTCGACGGCCTCGCCGGTCTTCAACCCCACCGTCGCCCGGCTCACCTACCGGGCTCTCCTCGGGCGGCGCCGCGCGCTGATCCTCTTCGCGCTGCCCGCCCTCCTGATCGTCATCGCCGTCGCCGTACGGGCACTGGCCGGAGCCGACGACTCCACCGCCAACGGCGTGCTGGGCACGTTCGCGCTCGCCACGATGGTGCCGCTGATCGGCGTCATCGCCGGTACGGGCGCGATCGGCCCGGAGATCGATGACGGCTCGGTCGTCTACCTGCTGGCCAAGCCCCTGCGCCGCTCCTCGATCATCTTCACCAAACTGGTCGTGGCCGTCGGCGTGACGGCCGCCTTCTCCGCGATCCCGGTGCTGATCGCCGGCTTCGTCCTCAACGGCAACAGCCAGCAGATCGCGGTCGCGTACGCGGTCGCCGCGGCCGTGGCCTCCGTCGCGTACAGCGCGCTGTTCCTCTTCTTCGGCACGGTCAGCCGGCACGCGGTCGTCTTCGGCCTGGTCTACGCCCTGGTGTGGGAGACCCTCTTCGGCAACCTGGTCCCGGGCGCGCGCACGCTGAGCGTCCAGCAGTGGGCCCTCGCGGTGGGCCAGAAGATCGGCGCGGAGGGCGCGATCACCTCCGAGGTGGACCTGCCGCTGGCGGTCGTCCTCCTGGTGGCCGTGACGGGCCTGGCCACCTGGTACGCGGCCCGCAAGCTGCGGGCGCTGACGCTGGCGGGGGAGGAGTAGGGGGCGGCCCGGCCGCTGCCGTCTTACGGCGCGGCCGGGCTTCCCGCTTTCACGCATACGCGAGCGCGCGTCAAGCGGCCTACACCGCGCAGAACTCGTTCCCCTCCGGATCCCGCATCAGCCACCAGTGCCCCTCAAGCCCCAGATCGACCTCGCGGACGCGCGTCGCCCCCAGCTTCTCCAGCCGGTTCACCAGTGCGTCGAGACCGCCGGTCCCGCTGTGGATGTCGATGTGCAGGCGGTTCTTCCCGGCCTTGCCCTCGGGCACTTCCTGGAAGAGCAGCCGCCGACCGCGGCCGACACCGCTGACCGCGTCGAACGGGTCCTCCGGGTGGCGGATCGCGGCGTAACCCCGGAAGGTCTTACGGCCCCGGTGCTCGGCAACGGCCTCTTCGCCGATGTGCCCGGCAGCCAGCAACTGCTCGACGAGGGCGCTGGGATCCTCCACCTCGTACTCCAGGGCCGCGGCCCAGAAGTCCGCGAGGGCGGGGGCGTTACTGCTGTCGATGACCAACTTCCACGTCAGTGCCATGGGGGTAGTTATACCTACCGTCACTGACAACGGGTCGGTATCGGGAGCGGGGCGGGCGGGGGTGGGCGAGGGTGTCATCGCCGTGGCCGTGCGCCGGACCCCTGCGGTATCTGGCAAGTTGGCTCAGTCGGCGACGAAGTAACCTCGACCGCTCACCACGTACACGAGCCCTTCGGCGCGAAGGCTGACGGATTCACTCAGTTTGCTACCGAGGTGGCGACATAGTCAGCTAGTCCGACTGTCCGGTGTCCACCGGAAACGAATGCGCCCCAGGGCGACCGGGCGAGGGTCGACTCCTGGGGCTGAGACGACTGACTAGAAGTCGACCTGATGCGCGACTTTGTCGCGAGGTTTCCGAAACTGGCCCAGTCGATGCAGGAGTTGTCGGCATGGCACTCGTGCGCACGATGTCGGACGGCCCCAGCTCACCGCCGAGGAGGTCTGGTTCATATTGCGCCGGACAGCTGAATGCCTGACGGACGCGCTGAACGTCGCTGAGCTACGAGGTGAGCGGTTGGCCGCAGCGGACGATTAGCGGCCTCAGTCAGGTAGCCCTGATGCCGTAACGCCGCAGAACTCGGCGAGCGCTGCCAGAGATCACAGGATCGCTGGCAGCGCTCGCAATGGAGGGCGGGGCCGTCCCCGTTACGCCTCCGTGCCGATCCGGCGGTCCCGCCCCGCGCCCAGTCCCAGCAGGACCAGCCCGGCACAGACGACCAGCAGCAGCACGATCGGCACCGTCCAGCCGTGTGTCGCCTGGTGGACCGCGCCGAGGACCAGCGGGCCGGCGGCGGCCAGGAGGTAGCCCCAGGTCTGGGCCATGCCCGAGAGGCGGGCGGCGGTGTGGGCGTCCCCGGAGCGCAGCACCATCATCGTCAGGGCCAGTCCGAGTGCGCCGCCCTGGCCGATGCCCAGGAGTACGGCCCAGATCCAGGCGCCCGCCACCGGGGCCACCAGGAGGCCGACGATGCCGCAGGCCATCAGGGCGGTGACGGCGACGGCCAGCAGCCGCTGCCGCCGCATCCGGCCGGCGAGCATCGGCACCACGAAGGAGCCGGCCATCTGCACCAGGGTGCTGAAGGCGAAGACCAGCCCGGCCGTGGCCTTGCTCATGCCGTGGTCGGTGAAGATCGTCGGCAGCCAGGCGATCATCACGTACGCGATCAGCGACTGCGAACCCATGAAGAGCGTGACCTGCCAGGCCAGCGGGGTACGGCTCAGGTTCGGCCCGTCCTCGGTGGCGTGCGCCGGTGTCGCGGCGGCCTGGCCGTGCCATGTACCGCGCCGCGCGATCACCGCCTGCGGGATCCAGACGACGGCGGCGACCGCGGCCAGCAGTGCCCAGGAGGCCAGCGAACCCTGCCAGCCGCCCAGCGCGTTCTCCAGCGGCACGGCGGAGGCCGCCGACACGGTGGCGCCCAGGATCATCGCCGTCGAGTACAGGGCGGTCATGCCCGCGGCCTGCTCCGGGAAGTCCCGCTTGATCAGGCCGGGCATCAGGACGTTCAGCAGGGCGATGGACGTACCGACCACCGCGCAGCCCACGAACAGGGCAACGACCGGCGGGGCGATGCGCAGCAGGATGCCGCCGCACAGCAGCACCAGCGCGCCGCACAGCACCGTCTCGGTGCCCCAGCGGCGGGCCAGCCGCGGCGCGGCGATCGAGCCGAGTCCCATGAAGACGAGCGGGATGGTGGTCACGAGGCTGCTCGCGGTGGCGGCCAGGTGGTAGTGGTCGCCGATCTCGCTCACCAGCGGGGAGACGCCGGCCAGTGCGGCGCGCATGTTCAGTGAGGCGAGCACGATGCCGAGCAGGACCAGGACCGGGTGGGCGCGCAGCCGGCGGCGGGCCGCGGCGACCGGCGGTGCCGGGGCCAGGTCCTCCTCGGCGTCGATCAGTGGTGCTTCGGGCCGGGTCCCTGACATGGGTGGGTGACTCTCCTTGCGTGTGTGGGGGTGTTGGGGTGTGGAGGTGTGGGGGCGTACGGGCCTGGCTCGGGGCCGCGAAAGGAGGGGAAGGAACGTTTCTGCGATGACGGTCCGGGCGTGGTTGCCGCTCCGTACGGCGGAGTGTGACACCGCACTCCCTGCGGAACGGACGTGACCGCGCGCCCCGTACTCACCGGCGTCCGGCCCCGCTCACCGCCCCGCGAGCAGCGCCTCCACCGCCCGTTTCGGAGGTTCCAGCAGCGCGCGGGCGGCTTTTTCGGCGGCCTCCGGATCGCCGGAGGCGATCGCGTCCAGGACGGCCCGGTGGTCGCCGTGCACGATCCGCGGCATCAGCTCGTCGCCGAGCGAGGAGACCAGCGCCTCGCGTACGGAGCTGCTGAACCAGGCGTACGTGGCGGTCAGCGCGGTGTTGTGCGCGGCCTCCACGACGGCCCGGTGGAAGGCGACGTCGTGATCGGCGTACAGCTCCAGGTCGCCGCCGAACGGCTGCCCGCCGGCGGCCTCCAGCGCGGCCTGGGCGTCCAGCGCGGCGCGCATCCGGTCCAGGTCCTCCGGCCGGTGCCGCTGGGCCGCGAGCCGGGCGGCCTCCGCCTCCAGGGCGATGCGCAGCTCCAGCACGTCCCGGACCCCGGCCCGCTGGACGCCGCGCATGATGTCGCCCGGGTCGGTGCGGGAGAGGACGAAGGTGCCCTCGCCCTGCCGGGAGCGCAGCATGCCGGCGTGCACGAGGACCCGTACGGCCTCTCGGACGGTGTTGCGGCCGACCTGGAGCTGTTCGGCCAGGGCGTGCTCGGTGGGGATGCGTTCGCCCACCGGCCAGGTGCCGGCGGTCAGCTGGGCGCGCAGGGCGTCGACGACGGTGTCCACCAGGGACTGCCGTCCCGCTGCCTGCAACGCCATGCGCGTCTCCTGTTCCGTTCCGGGCGGAAGGGCGGGCAGCCCTGATTCGCCCGGTTGCCCAGTCATCCTACAATTGGTGAGTGCAGTATGCACGGAGTTTTCGCTCCGCGCACACCGCACCCGTCCTCCCGGGCCGCCTCGACGCCCCGGGCAGGTCTCACAACCCGATGTCGCGCTCCTGGATGTCCGCCAGCGACTCCCGCCGTACGAGGACCCGCGCGTGCCCGTCCGCGACGGCGACCACCGGCGGACGGCCGACGAGGTTGTAGCCCGAGGCCATGGACAGGTGGTACGCGCCCGCCACCGGTACCGCGATCAGGTCCCCCGGCCGCACGTCCCCGGGCAGCCGGACGCCGGCGGCGAGCACGTCGCCCGCCTCGCAGTGCCGGCCGACCACGTTCACCGGTTCGGGCACGGCGCTGGACCGCCGGCCGACCAGCCGGGGCGCGTACCGCACCCCGTAGAGCGCGGGCCGGGGGTTGTCGCTCATCCCGCCGTCGACGGCCACGAAGGTGTGCCCGCCGGTCCGCTTGACGGACAGCACCCGGTACAGGACGACGCCCGACGGCCCCGCGATGGCGCGGCCCGGCTCGACGGTCAGCCGGGGCACCGGCAGCCCGGCCGCCGCGCAGCCGCCCGCCAGCTCCGCCCGTACCTTGGCGCCGAGCGCGGCGATGTCCATGCTGTCCTCGCCGGGCCGGTAGGCGACGCCGTGGCCGCCCCCGATGTCCAGCTGCGGCAGGGTCAGGCCGTGCTGTTCGTGGATCCGGGCCAGCAGCCCGACCAGCCGCCGTACGGCCGACAGGTACGGCTTCACGGTGGTGATCTGCGAGCCCAGGTGGCAGTGCAGCCCGACCAGTTGGAGCCGCGGCTGGCCCAGGATGCGGGTGATGGCGTGCTGCGCCGAACCGTCGGCCAGGGACAGGCCGAACTTCTGGTCGTCGGTGCCCGTACGGATCTTGGCGTGCCCGCCGGCGGCGATGCCCGGCACCACCCGTACGAGGACCTGCTGCCGGGTGCCGACGGGCACCGCGGCGGCCAGCCGGGCGATCTCGGAGGTGCTGTCGATGACGATGCGGCCGACCCCGAGGCGCAGCGCGGTGCGCAGGTCCTCGGGGCTCTTGGCGTTGCCGTGCAGCACGATGCGGGCGGGCGGGAAGCCGGTGGTGACGGCGAGTTCCAGCTCACCCGCGGAGCAGACGTCCAGGCCCAGGCCCTCTTCGCGCACCCAGTGGGCCATGGCGCGGCACAGGAACGCCTTGGCCGCGTACAGGACGTCGGCGTCGGGGAAGGCGCGCAGGTAGGCGCGGCAGCGGGCGCGTACCTCGGCCTCGTCCAGTATGTAGGTGGGGGTGCCGAAGCGGGCGGCGAGTTCGGTGAGGGGGACGCCGCCGACAGTGAGGTCGGCGTCGGGCAGTTCGGCCGTCGAGGCAGGCCATACGCCCAGGTCGGCGGGGCGGACGCTAGGCGGGTCGGTCCGCTGCCCCGCGGAGGACTGCGGTGTCGTGGTCGTCACGGTCATGGTGGTCCTGCGCCCCTTCTCAGACGGCCCGCAGCAGCGGCGTACGGGGTGTACCGGGGGCGAGGCGCGGGTCCACGGTCAGGACGGCGGCGCCGAGCGGTTCGGTGAGGGCGCGCAGCGCGGGCTCGGCGAGCCGGATCCACGGCTGGTCGCTGCCGAGCGCCGCGGCGAGCCGCTGCGGGGAGGTGAAGCCGACGGCGGTACGGCCGCCGAGCGGGGTGCGGAACAGGCGGGCCGTACAGCCCGCGGGGCCCGGCCGGACGGGGACGAACAGCAGTCCGGCCGGGACGGGTTCGGCAGGTTCGGGATCTTCCGCGTACAGGTGTTGCTGGGACACGGCGTCGCTCCTCGCGCAGGACTGGCCCCGGACCGGTGGGAAGGAGAGTGCCGGGGCTCCTCCTCGACGCTATGCCCGTACCGGCACGTGCACGGCGGCGTACTGACGCATCGTTGACGGCCCGTGGACGCCCCTTGACGGAATGCTGGTGCCCCGGCGCACGCCCCGGTGCACGGACTCGACGTGCGCCCCGGCGCGGGCCCGTGCATACGCCTCGGCATATGCCGAATCGCGGCGCGTCGCCGCCCCGCATCCACGAGGATCGCCCCGACCATCGCTCGTCCTCTACAGGGCTCCGTCCGCCGCCCGCGCTCTGCGGGGCCCGCCCGCCGCCCGCCCTCTTGACCTTCACACCGTGGCAAGCCCTGTACTGGGGCACTGCACTGGGAGACGTCATGTTCACCATCGGAGAGTTCGCGGGCCACGGCCGTGTGTCGGCCCGGATGCTGCGCCACTACGACGCCATCGGGCTGCTGCGCCCGGCCCGTACGGACCCGGTCACCGGATACCGCTACTACGAGGCCGGCCAGCTCGCCCGCCTCAACCGCATCATCGCCCTCAAGGACCTCGGCTTCAGCCTCCAGCAGGTGACGGCCATCCTGGACGAGCAGGTCAGCGCGGCGGAACTGCGCGGCATGCTGCGGCTGCGCCGGGCCGAGCTGGCGGCGGCGGTCACCGCGGCCGGCGCCCGCCTGGCCCGGGTCGAGGCGCGGCTGCGGACGATCGAGGGCGAGGGGCGGATGGCCGCCGACGAGGTGGTGGTCAAGCGTGTCGAGGCGGTACGGGTCGCGGAACTGACCGGCACGGCGGCGAGCTTCGGGCCCGAGGACGTCGGCCCGGTCATCGGCCCGCTGTACGACGATCTGTTCCGGCGGCTGGCCGCCGCGGGCGTCGAGCCCGCGGGCCCGGGCATCGCGTACTACGAGGACGTGCCCGGGGGCGGGGACCGCATCACGGTGCACGCGGCGGTCGTGGTCGCGGCCGCCCCGCAGCCGGCCCACGACTTCGCGATCGTGGACCTGCCCGCGATCGGGCAGGCGGCCACGGTGGTGCACCGCGGGCCCATGGAGCGGGTGCTGCCCACCGCCCAGGCGCTGGCCCGCTGGCTCGACGACAGCCCCTACCACTCCGCCGGGTACCCGCGGGAACTGACGCTGGAGTGCCCGGAGGACCGGGAGGGGTGGGTGACCGAGCTGCAGGAGCCGATCATCGCGGAGTGAGACCGGGGGCGTGGGCTTCCGGTACGTCGGCCGCGTCGACTGCGTCGGCCACGTCGGCGTCATTCCGTGCGCCCTCAGGTGCGCCGGCGCGTAAAGGGGAGCACTGGCTCACGTGTGCTTCGGTGCCGGCGATTCGCCGTGCGCGGGGCCTTGTGCGCGTACCGGTCACCGTATCGGCAGCCGTGCCCGGCGCTGTCCCCGATGCCGTACCCGATGCCGCGCCCGCGCCGAGCGACCCGTTCACCGTCTCGGCGAACTCCACCGCCACCGGGCTCAGTGCCGCCCACTGCCGTACCGCCCAGCCGGCCGCCAGCGGCGGCAGCCCCGGGACCGGGATCAGCCGCAGCGCCGGATGCCCGGCGCCCCGCCAGCCCGGCAGGTCCGGCACCACCGCGTGCCCGACGCCCAGCTCCGCCAGCAGGATCGCGGTGTCCCAGTCGGCGACGCTGGTGGAACTGGCGGGCGCGGCGGCCGGTCCCGGCACGGTCTCCGGACGTCCCAGGTGGCCGTCGAGCCGCATCCGGGAGACGGAGTTCTCCGGCAGCCGGATGTGCCGGATGCCGGACAGGCCGCCCGCCAGCTCACCGGGTTCGATGTGGTCCCGCGTGGCGAGCGGGTCGTCGGACCGTACGGCGAGCACCCACGGCAGCTCCAGCACCGGATGCTGCTCGATGCCGCGTACGGGCGGGCCGATGGTGATCCAGGCCAGTTCGGCGGTGCCGTCGGCCACCGCCTCGAAGCAGCGGCGGCCGGAGTTCTCGGTCTGGAACTCCAGGTCGACGTGCGGGTGACGGGCGCGGAAGGCGACCACCGCCGCGGACATGAAGTGCCGTACGGTCGTCGCTCCCGTGGTGATCCGCAGCGTGCCGCCGTCACCCCGGCGCAGGTCGGCCAAGCGGCGCAGGGCCAGGTCCAGTTCGGCGAGCGAGCCGGTCGCGGCGCGGCACAGGATGCGGCCCGCCTGGGTGGGGGCCACCCCGCGCGACTGCCGCTCCAACAGGGCGATTCCTGCCTCGCGTTCGAGCCGTTTGACGCGCTGGCTGACCGCCGACTGCGTACAGCCCAGGTCACGGGCGACGGAGCTGAGGCTGCCCGCCTCGCAGACGGCGACGAAGGCGCGGAGGTCGTCGAGAGTCACCGACCCAAGGTATAGCTGGGGCGTTTGGAAGAAAACCCGAGGATTGACTTGGGTGAGCGGACGGGACGAGGATCGGTGCAGGGCCCAGGGCGGCCACCCGGAACCGGCTACGGCGCCGTACGGTTCCGGGGGCCGACCCGCCATGGGCCGGCCCCCCTGGGGCAGGAGTGCCGTACGGACGCTTCCGTACGGCTCTTACCCCCGGTCGGCGCCGACGGGCACCCCAGCGGCGTGGTCCCGGCTGCCGGGCGCCGACCCGGTCGCACCGTCGCGCGCCTCCGGGCTCGAACCACTGCTCGCCGAGGCCGCCGGAGCCTCCCGCTCCGCATCCCGTTGCCGTACGACCACCAGCACCAGCAGCCCCGCCGCCACCGCCACCACGCCCGCGACCAGTGACACCCGGGTCAGGCCGTGCACGTATGCGGCACCGGGGGCGGCGTGCGCGCCCGCGGACCGCATGCCCTGGGTGAAGAGCGTGCCGAGGATGGCGATGCCGAGCGCGTAGCCGAGCTGGCGGAAGGTGTTCACCGCGCCGCTGGCCATGCCGGCGCGCTGGGGCGGGGCCGCGCCGAGCGCCGCCGAGACCAGCACCGGCATCGACATGCCGATGCCGAGGCCGCTGACGAGCAGGCCCGGGACGAGGACCGCCCAGCCGGAGTCGTCGTTCAGCAGCAGGACGTGCAGCAGCGGGCCGGCACCGATCAGCAGGAGACCGATGCCGATCGGCAGCCGCGGCGCCAGGCGGTGCAGGAACCGGCCGCCGAACATGCCCACGGCCATCGACGCCACCGCCATCGGCAGCACCGCGACACCGCCCATCACCGGGCTCAGGCCCAGGATGTTCTGCACCCACAGGCCCACGTACGTCAGGTACGGGAATGCCGCGGCCTGGAGCAGCAGCGCGGCCGCCATCAGCACCGCGAAGGTCGGGCGCCGCAGCAGCTTCAGGTCCAGCAGCGGCTGCCGCGCGCGGCGTTCCACGGCGACGAAGGCGAGCAGGGACAGCAGGGCCACCGCCAGCGCCAGCAGGGTGCCGGACTCCGTCCAGCCCTCTTCGCCGCCGCGCATCAGCCCGTACGTCAGTGCGCCCGCGCACAGAGTGAAGGCGCCGGCGCCCGGCCAGTCGATGCGCGCCGCACGGTTGCCGTGCGACTCCTGGACCGTCCGCAGGGTGATCCAGACCGCCACCGCCGTCAGCGGCAGGTTGACCAGGAAGATCGCCCGCCAGTCCACGTACTGGGTCAGTACACCGCCCAGCACCGGCCCGACCGCCGCCGCGGCGCCGCTCGTACCGCCCCAGATGCCGAAGGCCACGCCGCGGTCACGGCCCTGGTACGCGGCCATCAGCAGCGGCGTGTTGGTGGCGAACATGGCTGCCGCGCCCACGCCCTGCACCGCCCGCGCGGCGATCAGCACGCCCTCGTCGGGTGCCAGCCCGCAGGCGAGCGAGGCCAGCGCGAAGAGCCCGAGGCCCGCCAGGTACAGCTTGCGGCGCCCGAACAGGTCGGCCGCCGAGCCGGCCACCATCAGGAGGGCGGCCAGCGCCAGCGCGTAGATGTCCATCACCCACTGGAGCGAGGTGAAGGAGGCGTCCAGACCGTCGGCGATCCGCGGCAGCGCGGTGTTCACGATCGTGACGTCGACGAGCAACATGAAGTTGCCCAGGGTGATGGCGACCAGGGGCCACCATCTGCTCCGCCCGTTGTGCATCAAGAACCTCTGTGGTCGGTGAGTGTCATGTTCCGTTCCGTCCCCCGCACCAGATTCCGGTCCGTCCCCCCGCCGCTCCCAGCCACGGCGCTGCACGCGGCGTGATCCGACACGCGTTAGCCTTTGATGGTGAAATCCGACGGCTTCGACCCACTGGACCGGGGCCTGGTCCACGCCCTCCAGCTCGACGGCCGGGCGCCCTTCAGCCGTATCGCCGAGGTCCTCGGCGTCTCCGACCAGACCGTCGCCCGCCGCTACGGCCGGCTGCGCGGCGCGGGCATGATCAAGGTCATGGGGCTCACCGACCCGGCCGTACTCGGCGAGACCGAGTGGATCGTACGAGTCCAGTGCACGCCCGACGCGGCCGTCGCGGTCGCCGAGGCGCTCGCCCGGCGGCCCGACACGTCATGGGTGAGCCTGATGTCCGGCGGCACTGAGATCGTCGTGGTCTGCCGTTCCGCGAGCAGCCGGGACAGCGACGCGCTCCTTCTGCAGAAGCTGCCACGCACACCGAGCGTGGTCGGGGTCACCGCGCACTGCGTGGTCCACGAGTTCTTCGGCGGCCCGCTGGGGCTGGTCAACAAGTCCGGCGCGCTGACCGAGGAGCAGGCCGCACGGCTGCGCCACCCGGCGTCCGCGGCGGCCGATGCGCGGGCCGCCGACCCGCCCGGACGGACGGCACCCGTCATCCTCACCGATGCCGACCGGCGCCTCCTGGACGTCCTCGCCGAGGACGGGCGCACCAGCCTCGCCGAGCTGGCCGCGACCACCGGCTGGTCCCAGTCCACCGTCCGCCGCCGGCTCTTCGAGCTGCGCGCCGACGGCGCCCTCTATTACGACGTCGATTACGACGCCCGGCACTTCGGGCTCGGCGTGATGGTCTCCCTCTGGCTCTCCGTCGCCCCCAGCGAACTCGCCGCCACCGGCACGGCCCTGGCCCAGCACCCCGAGGTGGCCTTCGCCTGCGCCACCACCGGCCCGCACAACCTCTTCGCGTCGGTCCTGTGCCCGGACGTGCGCGCCCTCTACACGTACCTGACCACCCGGATCGCCGCACTGCCCGCCGTACGGAACATGGAGACGGCCCCGCTGATCCGCCGCCTCAAGGGCGCCGGACCCCACGGTTACGGACGCATCGTCTCCGGCCCGATGGCCCCCGCCCCGTCACCGGCCCGCGCGCGATGAGGCCGGTGCTGACACGATGAAACCGGCTGACGCGATGAAACCGGTGCTGACGCGATGAAGCCGATCCTCCCCTCCTCGCCCGCCGACCGGGTGGCCGCGTGGGTACGAGCCTCCCCCGGCACCCACATCTGGCTGCTGGTCATCGGCGTCACCAGCCTCGTGGTCGCCGGCGCCAGCGAGGGGCTGGAACACTTCCTCCTCCACCGCACCAGCAGCAACATCCACGAACTGAACCGGCACCCCCTCTCCTCCCTCCTCATCAGCGGCTTCTGGATCGAGAACCCGGCCTCCTTCATCCTCTACGCGGCCCTGTTCGAGCTGGTGCACGCCAACGTCGAGCGCTGGCTGGGCACCTGGCGCTGGCTGCTGACCGTCGGTGTCGCCCACATCACCGCCACCCTCGCCAGCCAGGAACTGGTCCTCCTCGCCATCGAGGGACACCGGCTGCCCCGCTCCATGACGCACGTCGTCGACATCGGCGTCTCGTACGGCCTGGCAGCGGCAGCCGGCCTGCTCACCTACCGGCTGCCACCGCCCTGGCGCCACCTCTACCTGGCGTCCGTCGTCGGCTTCTTCGGCGTCCCGCTCCTGTCAGGCGCCACGTTCACCGACATCGGCCACGCCATCGCACTCATTCTTGGTCTCGCCGCTTGGGCCTTGACCCCGGATGCCGGTGCGGACGGGGCTGGGGACGCGGCAGCGGACGCGGACCGGAACGCAACTCCCGGACATCCTCCGACAGATCACTGAGCCGCTCACTCATCGCGCACACGACGCGGTTGGTGGCGTCCAGCCGCCGGTCCAGCCGGTCCAGCCGCACGGAGATCCGGCCGATCACCGGTCCCAGTTCCCGCAGAGCGGGACCGATGTCGGCGAGCGACGATTCGACGTTCGTGAGCCGCCGGTCAAGTGACTCGACCGTCGGCGCCGGCCCGGCCTGCCGGGGCGACTCGACCCGTCCCCGCGCGTCCTCCTCGACGTCGAGAAGGTACGCACGGACCGCCCGCGCGACCTCGCTGTCGCGGAGGAGCATGGCGATGTTGAGGATGGTTCGGCGGGTGTAGAGGGTGAGATGGGCGCGGCCCTGTGGATAACTTCCGCTTGAAAGAGACAGGTTGTCGCTTTCAAAGGCCCGCAGGTCAGAGCCACGGAGCACGCGCATACCGTTCTCCCGAAGTTCTGGACGGTGACGCTGCATGAGCCTGTTGATAACTCGCTCACCCACCTCGAAGTACTCGGCGACCATCCGCGTGGTGACATGCAGCCCGTCGGGCAGCAGCGCCAGCGTCTTCACCTTCTCCAGAGCGCCCACGCGCCCCATCACACTGTCGCGCATCGCCCGCGACTCCAGCAGTACAGCTTCAGGTGGCATGTACATGCCCTCCACTAAAACCGGAACGGCTTCAGAGGGACATGTTGTCCCTCTGAACTGAACGCCCGTATCCAGGGCCCAGGAGCGGAGGCTGCTCACGGATGCCACTACCTCTGTGTCCGGTTCTCAGCCGTACGGTTGCACCGCTTCACGGCCGTCACCGGCAAACCCCAGCACTTCACGCACTCTCGACGCCTCGAACTCCAGTTGCCTCCACGCACAAGGGACAACGAGTCGATAAACGTACAGTTACCCCGTCCCGGGCATGACTTCGCGCGTACGTTCCGAAAAGAAGACCGACACAGAGGGCGGACGCGGACGGGCCGGGGTGTCTCAGGCCCCGTACAGTCGTTCCAGGACGACCGCGATGCCGTCCTCCTCGTTGGAGGCGGTGGTCTCGTCCGCGACGGCCTTGAGTTCGGCGTGGGCGTTGGCCATCGCGACGCCGTGGGCGGCCCAGCCGAACATCGGGATGTCGTTGGGCATGTCGCCGAAGGCGATGGTGTCCGCGGCCTTCACGCCCAGGCGGCGGGCGGCCAGGGAGAGGCCGGTGGCCTTGGAGAGGCCGAGCGGGAGGAGCTCGACGACGCCTTCGCCGGCCATCATCACGCCGACCAGGTCGCCGGAGACCGCGCGCGCGGCGTGGGCCAGTTCGTCGTCGCCGAGGGTGGGGTGCTGGATGTAGAGCTTGTTGATGGGGGCTGCCCACAGCTCGCCGGGGTCCTGGATCTCCAGGTTCGGCAGCGGGCCTTCCTGGATGCGGTAGCCGGGGGCGACCAGCACCTCGCCGTCCAGGCCGTCCCGGCTCGCGGCCAGGAACAGCGGGCCGACCTCCGCCTCGATCTTGGCGAGTGCCAGTCCGGCGAGCTGCCGGTCCAGGGTGACCGAGGTCAGCAGCCGGTGTTCGCCGGCGTGGTAGACCTGCGCGCCCTGCCCGCACACCGCTATGCCGTCGTAGTCCAGCGCATCGAGGATGTGCCGGGTCCACGGCACCGCGCGGCCCGTGACGACGATGTGCGCGGCACCGGCCGCCGTGGCCGTGGCCAGGGCGGCGCGGGTGCGCTCGGAGATCGTGTCGTCGTGCCGCAGGAGCGTTCCGTCGAGGTCGGTCGCGACGAGCTGGTACGGCAGCGGGCGGGCCTGGTCGGCCCGGTGCGCGGGCTCGGGGGCGGTGGTCACCGGGCGACGGGCTCCAGGATCTCCCGGCCGCCCAGGTACGGGCGCAGCATCTCGGGGACGCGCACGGAGCCGTCCGCCTGCTGGTGGTTCTCGAAGATCGCCACGATGGTGCGGGGCACCGCGCAGAGCGTGCCGTTGAGGGTGGCGAGCGGCTTGACCTGCTGCTTGCCGTCCTTGTTCGTCCGCATGCGGACCGACAGGCGGCGGGCCTGGAACTCGTCGCAGTTCGAGGCGCTGGTCAGCTCGCGGTACTTGCCCTGGGTGGGGATCCACGCCTCGCAGTCGTACTTGCGCGAGGCGGAGGCGCCCAGGTCACCGGTGGCCACGTCGATCACCTGGAAGGGCAGTTCCAGGCCGGTCAGCCACTGCTTTTCCCAGTCCAGCAGGCGCTGGTGCTCGGCCTGGGCGTCCTCCGGGTCGACGTACGAGAACATCTCGACCTTGTCGAACTGGTGGACGCGGAAGATGCCCCGGGTGTCCTTGCCGTACGTACCGGCCTCGCGGCGGAAGCACGGCGAGAAGCCCGCGTAGCGCAGCGGCAGCTTGTCCGCGTCGACGATCTCGTCCATGTGGTACGCGGCGAGCGGTACCTCGGAGGTGCCGACGAGGTAGTAATCGTCCTTCTCCAGGTGGTACACGTTCTCCGCGGCCTGGCCGAGGAATCCGGTGCCCTCCATGGCGTGCGGGCGCACCAGGGCCGGGGTGAGCATCGGCGTGAAGCCGGCCTCGGTGGCCTGCGCGATGGCGGCGTTGACCAGCGCGAGCTCCAGGAGCGCGCCGATGCCGGTCAGGTAGTAGAAGCGCGAGCCGGAGACCTTCGCGGCGCGTTCGACGTCGATGGCGCCGAGCGCCTGGCCGAGCTCCAGGTGGTCCTTGGGCTCGAAGCCCTCGGCGGCGAAGTCGCGCGGGGTGCCGACGGTCTCCAGGACGGTGAAGTCCTCCTCGCCGCCGACGGGCACGTCGGGGTGGACGAGGTTGCCGAGCTTCAGCAGGAGGGACTGGGTCTCCTCCTTGGCCTGGTCCTGCTCGGCGTCGGCGGCCTTGACGGCAGCGGACAGCTCCCCGGCCTTCTTCAGCAGCGCGGCCTTCTCGTCGCCGGTGGCCTTGGGGATGAGCTTGCCGAGCGACTTCTGCTCGGCGCGCAGCTCGTCGAAGCGGACGCTGGAGGTCCTGCGCCGTTCGTCGGCGGAGAGCAGTGCGTCGACGAGCGCGACGTCCTCTCCACGGGCGCGCTGGGACGCGCGCACACGGTCGGGGTCCTCACGGAGCAGGCGAAGGTCAATCACCCCACCAGGCTACCGGGGCAGGAGCGTGACCTTCGACGCCATATTCCCCGCGTGGCGTTATGTCCAGTTTGTTTATGTTTAGTGCGTTTGGTTATTCCGGGTGGTACGGCACGGTAAGGCGACTCGGCGGGGCCGCATAAGGGGTGCATAAGGGGCGTGCGGGATGTGGGTGCGGTGGGGCGGCGAGGAAGGCGCGAGGTGTGGGGAGTGTGGACGGGCGCCGTATGGGCGGGCGGAAAGTGGCGGAAAAAAGCGCCGGAAAAAATCTTGCGCCGGTGTCGGTGCAGGGGTAGGTGCTCTGCGCGCGCCGATCGGCTCCCCTTGCGGGAGGCCGGAGTTGGCGGGCGAGCCGGGGTGGAGGGTGACGAGGGTTGTACCCAGGGTTGTCCACAGGGTGGGGGAGTTACGGAATCTTATCCACAGGCTGTGTGTGGGATCTGTGGAAGTCGGAAGTGCGGGTTCCGTTTCAAGAATGCGTTGCCATGGATTCACCGACGAAACCCCTAGTGGACGCTCTTTCGTGTGGGATTTCCTCGCCCTAAAGGATTGTTCGCGTAATTTGTGCTGACGCGGAGCGGGGTGCGGTGCTGTGGAAGGCCCTGGGGGTCGGTAGAGCAATATGTCGACTCCGCCCGGGTCGCGGCGCCCGTCGTGTCGACTTATCCCCAGGTCGAGAACCGGGCCTGTGGATAACTTTGTGGACAACCCCAAGACCCCAGACCAGGCCCCCGGCGGAGCCCTCCGGAACGCCGCCCGGCCGCTCCGCCACCCCCTGCGGGCGCCTCAGGCCCGCCCGTCGAGGCAACGCGTCAGCCAGTCCGCCGCGTCCGTGAACGCCTCGTCGACCGTGTCCGGCCGTACCGTCGCCCGCACCTGATCGGCGCGCGGGTACGACCCGAGGAAGCGCACCTCCCGGCAGACCCGCTTGAGCGCCATCAGCACCTCGCCGACCCGGCGGTCCGTGAGGTGCCCCTCGCAGTCCACCGAGAAGCAGTAGCGGCCGATGCCCTCGCCGGTCGGCCGCGACTCGATGCGCATCATGCTGACACCGCGGGCCGCGTACTCCTGGAGCAGCTCCAGCAGCGCACCGGGATGGTCCTCGCGCAGCCAGAGCACGACCGAGGTCTTGTCGGCGCCGGTCCGCGCGGCCGGCCGGGCCGGCCGGCCCACCAGCACGAAGCGGGTGGCGGCGTTCTGCGCGTCGTGGATCTCGGTGACCAGCGGTTCGAGGCCGTACGTCGACGCCGCGAACTCCCCCGCGAAGGCGCCGTCGTAGCGGCCCTCCTGGACCAGGCGCGCGCCGTCCGCGTTGGAGGCCGCCGACTCCCACACCGCCTCGGGCAGGTGCCCCGCGAGCCACTTGCGCACCTGCGGCTGGGCGACCGGGTGCCCGGTGACCGTCTTGACGTCCGCCAGCTGGGTGCCGGGCCGTACGAGCAGGGCGAACGCGATCGGCAGCAGCACCTCGCGGTAGATCATCAGCGGTTCGCCGGCGGCCAGTTCGTCCAGGGTGGTGGTCACCCCGCCCTCGACCGAGTTCTCGATCGGCACCAGCGCGGCCGCGGCCTCGCCGGCCCGTACCGCGTCCAGCGCGGCCGGCACGGACACCATCGGGATCAGCTCGCGGGTGGCGGACTCCGGCAGCGTCCGCAGCGCCGCCTCCGTGAACGTTCCTTCGGGCCCCAGGTAGGTATAGCGGCTGACCGACATGTCCCTCTGACTCCCTCACGCTCCGGTGGGGACCGCCTTTCCGATCACCCGCTCGCCACGTTACCCGCCCGGCCACCCGCCCCGTCCGGGAAGTCCGGAACAGCTCACGGGCCCCGGGACAGGCCGCGGGCCCCGGGACAGGCCACGAGTCCCGGGACAGGTCAAGTGCCCCAGAACTGGCCTGGGGCCCCGCAACCATTCCCAGCCCCACCCAGCCCGCAAGACACCCGCCCGAACGTTCACCCCTCCAGCAACGGCTGCCCCACATACCCGCCCGCCACCGCGGCCGGCGGCACCGCGAACAGCCCGCTCGCCTCGTGCCGCAGGAAGGGCGACAGCGCGTCCCCCCGGTCCAGCTTGCGCTGGATCGGGACGAAGGAACGCAGTGGGTCGGCCTGCCAGCAGATGAACAGCAGCCCGGCGTCCGGTGCGCCGTCGTCCCGGAACCCGTCGTGGAACGAGAAGGGGCGCCGCAGCATGGCCGCCCCCTGGTTGGACTCCGGAGCCGCGATCCGCGCGTGCGCGTCGGCCGGGATGACCGGCAGCCCGTCGGGGCCGTTCTTGTCGAGGTCCATCGTGGTGTGCTCGTCGCCGCCGGTCAGCGGTGCGCCGTCGGCCTTGCGGCGGCCTATGACCTTCTCCTGCTTGGCGAGCGGCTGCTTCTCCCAGTCGTCCAGCAGCATCCGGATGCGGCGGACGACCGCGTACGAGCCGCCGCGCATCCAGGCGTACGGGCCGCTGCCGGCGTCCCGGCCGACGAAGATCCGCTCGTCGAAGTCCTGGTCCGTCGGCTTGGGGTTGTTGGTGCCGTCGACCTGGCCCATCAGGTTGCGGGCGGTCATCGGGCCCGCGGTGGCGCCCGGTGTGCGGTTGAAGCCGTTCATCTGCCAGCGCAACCGCGCGGTCTCCCCGGCCTCCTTCTGGAGGGCGCGCAGCGCGTGGAAGGCGACCAGCGCGTCGTCGGAGCCGATCTGGATCCACAGGTCGCCGTTGCTGCGGGCGGCGTCCAGCGCGTCCGAGGAGAAGTCCGGAAGCGGTTCGAGCTGGACCGGGCGGCGCGCGGTCAGCTGCGTACGGTCGAAGAAGGTGCGGCCGAAGCCGAAGGTGACGGTGAGCGAGGACGGGCCCGCGTCCAGTGCGACACCGGTGTCCGCGGCCGGTGTGCGCCCGGCCATCAGCTCCTCGGCCGTATGCGACCAGCGGCGCAGCAGCGCGGCCGCCTCCTTGCGCCCGGCGCCCGGCGCGAGGTCGAAGGCGACGAGGTGGCCGCGTGCCTGGAGGGGGGTGGTGATGCCCGCCTGCTGCTTGGCGTGCTCGTCGCGGAAGGCGACCGCGGTCGAGCCGACGCTGCTCAGCGCGGCGGGCGGGTCGTCCTGGGCGGCGGCGACGCCGATCGCGCCGCCCGCGGCACCGGCGACGAGGCCCGCGGCGCCCGCGGCGCCGACGGTGCCCAGCAGGCGCCGACGGGACAGTTCGAGGGGGTGCGGGTGGTCCGTCCCGGTGCCGGTCCCGGAGGTGCCGCCGGAGGGAGAAGCGGTGGTCGTCATCAGTTGATCTTCACGTTCCTGGTCTCGGTGACCTGGTCGATGTCGGAGGTCCGTACGACCAGGGAGAGCTGCCACTGTCCGGGCACCGGCAACTGGACGCCCCGCGCGCTCCAGTGTCCCTCGCTGACGTGGTCGAGGGTGACCGGCAGCGGCCCGAGGTCCTTGTCCTTCAGGGTGAAGGAGATCTTCACCTCGGGGACGTCCCGCGTCCGGCCGTCCGGGTCGGCGATCCGCAGGTGCAGGGCGTTGGCGCTGCCGCTGCGGCCGGGGTCCAGGTCGACGCGCGCGGTGCCCTTGCCGCGCGGGCCGCCGGTGTCGAAGGGGATGTTCAGCACCTGCGGCTGGTTGGCGTCGGCCGACTGCGCGGCGCCGCCGACCGCCTTCACGGCCTCCTCCGTACGCGCCGGTTCGGTGGAGGTGAGCACGGCGGTGACGGCCAGCACCACCACGGCGACCGACGCCTCGGCGAGGACCGAGCGGCGCAGCCCGGAACGCTCCGGGTCGGCGTCGCGGATGCGCTTCGTACGGGCGGTGGCCAGCGCGGCGCGCTGCCGGGCGAGCTGCGCGGCCCGCTCGGGGTCCACGCCCTCGGACGGTCCGGCGGTGTCGGTCGGCCCGTCGGTGTCCGCCGGTCCGCCGGTGTCCGCCGTGCCCGCGCCGGCCGGTTCCGTCCCCTCTGCCTGTGCCGTACGTGCCGCCACGCTCTCCAGTACGGCGGTGGCTTCCGCCTCGGGCGCCGGGCCCTCGCCCAGCCGCGCCGTCCAGCGCCGCGAGAACCAGGCGACGCCGAGGAGGACGGCCACCAGCGCCACCTTGACCAGCAGCAGCTTGCCGTACGAGGTGTCGGTCAGCGCCTTCCACGTGCCGACCTGCCGCCACGACTGGTACACACCGGTCGCGACCACCACCAGGACGGAACCGAACGCGAGCCGCGAGAAGCGCCGGACGGCGGAACGGGCCACGGACGGGCCCCGGTAGAGGGAGACCAGCAGCGCGGTCAGGCCGCCGAGCCAGGTGGCGACGGCCAGCAGGTGCAGGACGTCCACGGGCATGGCGACGGCGGTCTGCAGGCCGGTCGAGGCGTGTTCGGCCATGGCCCAGGTCGCGGCCAGCCCCACGGCGACGACGGCACCGCCGACGGAGAGCCCGGGGGTGAG
Source organism: Streptomyces sp. NPDC030165 (assembly GCF_055573595.1). NCBI lineage: Bacteria > Bacillati > Actinomycetota > Actinomycetes > Kitasatosporales > Streptomycetaceae > Streptomyces > Streptomyces sp. NPDC030165. Next base: position 96,792 of record NZ_JBVIBD010000004.1, read on the forward strand.
GTCCTTGCGGAGCTTGGCTTCGGCGTCCGAGGCGTCCGAGGCACCCGGGGTGCCCGCGGCGTCCGGAGTATCCGGGGCCCCCAGCGACCCGTTCCCCGCGCCCCCCGCTCCCGTACGCCCCTCGTCCCGCTGCGCGCGGGCGTACGCGCCGAAGAGGACCGCCACGAACAGGGCCGCGGCGGCGAGCAGCAGCAGCCGGGAGACCAGCGCGGCCCCCGGCTTGGTCTCCAGGACCTGGCGGAGTCCGCCGAGGTCGAAGACGTCGGTGAGGTCCCCGGACGTGGTGTACGGGGTGCGCAGCAGTAGCATCGCGATCGTCGCGGCGGTCAGCGTGGCCCAGCTGCGGGCGACCAGGCGCTGCACGGACCGTACGCGGGCGGCGGCCGGGCGGCAGATCAGCACGAACGCCGCCCCGCCCACCAGGACGACGAAGCCCGCATACGCGAGGTAGCGGGCGATGCCGTACAGCGCGCCGACCACACCGCCGCCGGCTTCCTGCTGCGGCAGCGGGGCGCTCGTCTCGGAGGGCGCGCCCACCGAGAAGGTGAAGGCGCCGGAGACCGGATGGCTGTCGGCGGAGACCGCCTGCCAGGCGACGGTGTACGTGCCGTCCGGGAGCCCCGGCGGCAGTCCGGCGCCGTACTTGACCGTCTCGCCGCTGCACAGGTCGCGCAGCTTGCCGCGGTCCACCCGCTTGCCCTGCGGGTCCAGGACCCGGACCGAGTCGTCGCCCATCGCGACGCCCTCGGAGAAGGTGAGCGTGACCTGTTCGGGTGCGCTCTGCACCACCGACCCCTGCGCGGGAGTGCTGCCGGTCAGCGCGGCATGGGCGGAGGCCGGGGCGGCGCCGCCGAGAAGCGTGCCGAGCAGGGCCGCCGCGAGCACCAGGAGGCGCAGTGCGTACGACCGGCGGGCGCGCGATGCGCCGCCCCGGCGTGCGCTCGGAGCGCGGGCGCCGGAGCCCGGTGCGCAGAGGACGGTGGTGGTCATGGCGAGGCGCCCCCTACTTCTCGGCGTCGTGCTGCGAGTGGCCGTTCGTGGTTCCCTCGTGCTGCGAGCCGTCCTGCTTCGCCGAGTCGTCGTGCTGCGTCGAGCCATGGCCCATCGACCCGTGGCCCATCGACCCGTGGCCCATCGACCCGTGGTCCATCGCGCCCCCGCCGCCGGAGCCCGACGTCGTCCCGCCGCCCTTCGGGGTGTAGGTGGCGGACTTCACCGGGACCTCGACCTTGAGCGGCTTCGACTTGTCGAAGTGCAGCTCGATGGTGACCCGCTGGCCCTCGACGGGCTTCTTCTTCAGCCCCATGAACATCAGGTGGTTGCCGCCGCGGGCGAGTTCCAGCTCGCCGTTGGCGGGTATGTCGAGGGACTTGACCTGCTCCATCTTGTTGTTCTTCGTGGTGTGGACGGTGACGTCGTCGCTCAGGTCGCTGGTGACGGAGGTGAGCTTGTCGGCCGTACCGCCGGTGTTCTTGATGATCATGAACGCTCCGGCCATGCTCCGGTCGACCGGCTGCGGCAGGTACGCCCCGGAGACCTTCAGCTCGGGTGCGCTGTCCCCGCCACAGCCCGCGAGGGCGAATCCGGCGGTCAGGGCGAGTACGGCGGCGAGGGTGGTGCGGCGGTTCACGGGTTCTGTCCCTTGATGATCTTCGGAAGTGCCTTGGAGTAGTGGTCGACGCCGGCGTCCTGCATCCCCATCCAGTGGATCTTGTCGTCCTTGGGGGAGCTGAGCAGGACCTGCGCGCCGTGGGTGGAGACCACGTCGCCGTTCTTCTTCTTGACGGGCTTCTCGATGCCGATGTTCACGCTGCGCGCGCCGGCCTGGATGGTGTCGAAGGAGCCGGTCAGGCCGACGAACTTCTTGTTGATGCCGCCGAGCCACTTCTTGAGCGCGGCGGGAGTGTCCCGCTCGGGGTCCGAGGTGACGAAGACGACGCGCAGGTCGTCCTGTTCGGCCTTGGGCAGCTGCCGCATCGCCACGTCGATGTTGTTCATCGTCAGCGGGCAGACGTCCGGGCAGTGGGTGTAGCCGAAGTAGACCAGGGTCGGGTGGCCCTTGGTCTGCTCGATCAGGTCGTACTTCTTGCCCTCGGTGTCCGTCAGGACCAGGTCGGGCTTCTCCATGGGCCGGTCGAGCGTGACGACCGGCTCGGATCGGGTGCCGCCGGAGACGCTGGCGGCGGGCTTGCCGCTGTCACCGCCGCTGTCGCAGGCGGCCAGGGTCAGGGCCGAGACCAGCGCGATGCCGGCGGCGGTCAGATTCCTCTTGCGCATGTACGTGTGTCCCGTTTTCAGGAAGGGTGTGCCGGCCCGGCGCCGGGGAGGCCGGGCGCCGGGGCGGGCACGGGGTCGGGTCAGGCGCCGCGGCGCCGGCCGGCGAGCACGCCGAACGCGACACCGATGATGCCGACGACGATGCCGGCGCCGCCCAGGACGCGCGCCGTGGTGTCGCTGCCGTCCGCGGCGGCCTGCTGAGTGTCGCCCGCGTCGCCGCCGGCGTTCTTCGTGTCGGCCGTGCCGGAGCCGTGGCCGTCACCCGACGCGGGGGTCAGTTCGAGCACCGGCGCAGGGTTCTCCGGCTCGGGGCCGCCCTCCTTGGTCGGCTCGATCCACCGTACGACCTCGTTGTTGTCGTACGTCTGGAGGGCCTTGAAGACCATCCGGTCGGCCTTGGGCAACTGTCCGACGGAGACCGGGAACTGCTGGAACTGGCCGGGCTCGATCTTGCTGCCGTCCGCGGTCCAAGTGATCTTCGAGACGGCTTCGGTGAGCTTCTTGCCGTGCGTTTCCAGGGGCTTGTCGAGCTTGGCCTTGGTGACCTCGACCTTCCAGCCCGGCACCGGCTGCGGCATGGCGGACGCCAGCGGGTGCTCGGTCGGCAGGGTCACTTCGAGCTTCACGGTCGAGGCGTTGTCGCGCTCGTTGGGGACCTTGAAGTTGACCGTCGCGTAGCCGCCCTGCTCGGCCTGGCCCGGCTGCACGCTGACGTGCGCGAAGGCGGGGCCGGCGAGCAGCAGTACGCCGCCCGCGGCGAGGCCGCCGACGACGGGCAGGCGGCGGGCGAGCCGGCCGCGGCGGCCGGTGTCCGGGGTCCGCGCGGCGCTCTGTGACGCTGCGGCAGGAGACGGTGACGGTACGGCAGTGGTATCAGACATGGCGGGAATGCACTCCACAGGCAGGAGGGACGGGGAAGAAACGGCCGGCGCGCGTGCGGTGACGACGGCGCACGCCGCCTCCTCCCGTGCGCCGGGGCGTGCCCGGTCCTGCAAGGCGGGGAGTGCGGTGCGTGGTCGTCAGGCCGCGAGGGCCAGGGCGGGCGGGCCCCGCCTGACGACACTGTGCTGGAGCGCGAGTTCCTTCGGGCGGGCTTGCTCGTCCCCGTACGAAAAACGCGCCACGGGGCGTACGTCCGCCGTCAGGAGCCCGGCGCACAGGGAGCGTACGAGCGCGAGCGCGCCGCGCAGCGCGCCCACGAGTGCTTCCGCCACCAGCGTCGCCTCCCGCGCCGCGGGCGCCGAGAGCCGGACCAGCCGCCACAGGGCCGCCTCGCCGCGGCGCAGCAGCCAGCCGGCGGCGAGCGCGGCGAGCAGGTGCGCCAGCAGCATCGGCAGCGAGGGCAGCAGCCCGTGCGCCGCTGTGGAAGTCGTGGCGGCAGGGTCCATGGCGTGCCCGGCGCCACCGCCCGGAGCGGCGGGGCCGCCCGGGCCGGCGACCGAGGTGTGCAGGATGCGGCGCGCCTCGGCGCCGTCCAGCTGCCCGGCGCCGAGGCCGCAGGTGATGTGCCGTGCGAGGGAGATGGCGGCCTGGTCGGAGAGTCCGCCGCCGCCCGGTGCGGTGGCGGCCGGCGGTACGGCGGCCATCCGGTGCTGCCCGAGTGCGAAGACGGTGTGCAGCGCGAGCTGGCCGACGGCCAGCGCCACGGCGATGCCGGGCAGCGAGCGTTCCCGCCCGGCCAGCGGTGCCGCGACGGCGAACACCGCCGCACAGCCCACGCCCAGCGTCCACAGCGGGACGGCGGCGCAGGATCCGATCATGTGCCCGGCCGCGGACAGCGCGACACAGACCGCGGTGAACACCGCGGCCCTCAGCAGCCGCAGGTCCGCGGCGGCGCGCTCTTCGGGGTCGGACGGGGCAGTCATGGCCGCGCCATCATCCCACTGCCCCCACCGCCCGCGTACGGCAGGTCCGCCGCCCGGCACCCGGCGGATCGCGCCATTCCGGTCCGCCGCAGGTCAGTACGGGGCGCGGGGAGGAGGGGGCGGCGCCGGAGCGCTGACGCGGAGCGCCGGCGCGTACGCGGGCGCACGGACAGCGCCGTTACACCGGCAGGTGTCGGGGGCGCATCCGCCGAATGAGCGGAGTCACGCCCGGGGCACGCTTACGGACCATGCGCCCCGGCAATACGTATCGGTATGTCGAGCCGCGACCAGGAGGCTGCAGCGATGAGCATCTGGTGGTCCCTGCATCTGCGGCGCGAGGCCGCGAGTGTGCCGCTCGCCCGGCGGCTCCTGCTGGGAACGATGGAGACGGCCGGGGTGGACCCGGATGTCTCCCACGACCTGTCGGTCGCCCTCTCCGAAGCGTGTGCGAACGCCGTCGAACACGGCGGCGACGCCGCTACGGAGGACTACCGGGTCACCGCCTTCATCAACGGCGACACCTGTCGTATCGAAGTCACCGACTCCGGTCCCGGGTTCCGGGACCGGGCCCGCAGGTCCAAGCGCCCCGGGCGGAGCGCGTTGCCCGATCACGCGCCGCCCCCGCCCATGGCAGCCCCCGCCCCGGCCCAGGCCGAGCACGGACGGGGGCTGTTTCTGATCGAGGCCCTGACCGACCACGTCCGCTACCGCAACCGCACCGGGCGGCGCGGCGCGGTGGTCAGCTTCGACAAGATCCTCAAGTGGAAGGAGGAGGTGCCGCTGATGGCGTCATGAGGGCGCGGATGCGGCGTACGTACGGCTCCGGCCACCGCACCCGCACGTACCGGCTCAGGCCACCGCACCACCGGCTCCGGCGTGCCGGGAACGTGCCGAAGAAGCTCCGGGAACCGTGGCCCGGCCGGCCTCCGCCCGGTGGCGGATTGCGCGGTCCCGCAGGGGAAGGACGTCCCCCGCCGCGTCCCCGACTGCCGCGGGACCCACGCACACCCGACCTAACGCGAAGCGACTCGCGTTAGCGTGTTCTGGACGATACGTGGCCTGAACCCGCACTGCAATACGGAGCCGCCGTGAGCACAGCGCAGCACCCTCCCGGAGCGTCCCGGCCGGGGGGACGTACGGCGCGTACCAGACAAGCCGTACTGGACGCGGTCTTCGACGAACTGGGGGACGGCGGTTACGCCGCGCTCACCATGGAACGCATCGCCCAGCGCTCCGGCGTCCACGTCGCCACGATCTACCGCCGCTGGCGCTCCACCGAGGGCCTCGTCTGCGAGCTGATGGCCGACCTCAGCGCCGAGATCCCGCTCCCGGACACCGGCACCCTCCGCGGCGACCTGCGCGCACTGGCCCGCTCGATCGCCGCCTTCTACGCGGAACCGCGGTATCACGGGCTGCTGGAGGCGGTGGTGTCCGCGGCGGCCCGCCAGAGTGAGGCCGCCGACGTACTGCGGCAGTTCTTCGACCAGCGGCTGCGGCTGGCCGGCAGCATGGTGACCCGCGCCGCGCAGCGCGGCGAGATCCCCGCCGGCGCCGACCCGGACGAGGTCCTGGCCGCCCTGGGCGCGCCCTTCTACTACCGGCTGCTGATCGCCCGCAGGCCCGTCGACCTCCGGCTGGCCGACTGCGCCGCGGAGGCCGCCTGGGCGGCGGCACGGGCCGGGGTCTTCACCCACACCGAGAACGCCGAAGGCGGCCGGCAACTCCCGTAGGAGCCACCGGCCGCCTCCTGACGACTGTGATCAGGCCCGGGCGACCAGGTCCGGGCGGTCAGACCCGAACGATCAGGCCCGGGTCATCAGGCCCGGCTCAGGCGCGGCGCCCGGTCAGCTCCGCCATCCACGCCTCGACCTCGTCCGCGCGGCGCGGCAGCGCGGCGGACAGGTTCCGGTTGCCGTCCTCGGTGACGAGGATGTCGTCCTCGATGCGCACGCCGATGCCGCGGTACTCCTCCGGGACGGTCAGGTCGTCCGCCTGGAAGTACAGGCCGGGCTCGACGGTCAGCACCATGCCGGCCTCCAGCGTCCCGTCGACGTACGCCTCCGTGCGGGCGGCGGCGCAGTCGTGGACGTCCAGGCCGAGCATGTGGCCAGTGCCGTGCAGCGTCCAGCGGCGCTGCAGCCCCAGCTCCAGCACCCGGTCCACCGGGCCCTCGACCAGGCCCCACTCGACCAGCTTCTCGGCGAGCACGCGCTGGGACGCGTCGTGGAAGTCGCGGAACGCGGCGCCCGGCTTGACCGCCGCGATGCCCGCTTCCTGGGCCTCGTACACGGCGTCGTAGATCTTGCGCTGGAGGGCGTTGTACGTGCCGTCGATCGGCAGCGTACGGGTGACGTCCGCGGTGTAGAGGGTGGTGGTCTCCACGCCCGCGTCCAGCAGGAGCAGGTCGCCGGAGCGCACCTGGCCGTTGTTGCGGACCCAGTGCAGCGTGGTGGCGTGCGGTCCCGCGGCGCAGATCGAGCCGTAACCGATGGCGTTGCCTTCGACGCGGGCCCGCAGGAAGAACGTTCCTTCGATGTAGCGCTCGCTGGTCGCCTCGGCCTTGTCCAGGACCTTCACGACGTCCTCGAAGCCGCGCACGGTCGAGTCGACCGCCTTCTGCAGCTCGCCGATCTCGAAGTCGTCCTTCACCAGGCGCGCCTCGGAGAGGTACTCCCGCAGCTCTTCGTCGCGCTCGGCCGTGACCTTGTCGGTCAGCGCCGCCTCGATGCCGGCGTCGTGGCCGCGTACGACGCGGACCGGGCCGGTCGCCGCGCGCAGCATGTCGGCCAGCTCGCGCACGTCCGCGCAGGCCACGCCGAGCAGCGCGGCGGCCTCGGTCAGGCTGTTGCGGCGGCCGACCCACAGCTCGCCCATGCCGTCCAGCCAGAACTCGCCGTTCTCACGGTCGGAGCGGGGCAGACGGTAGACCGTCGCGTCGTGGCCCTCGCCGTTCTCGCGGGGCTCCAGGACGAGCACGCTGTCGTCGGTCTGGTCGCCCGTGAGGTAGACGAACTCCGTCGAGGCGCGGAAGTCGTACTCGGTGTCGTTGGAACGGGTCTTCAGGTTGCCCGCCGGGATCACCAGGCGCTCGCCGGGGAAGCGGCGGGACAGCGCCGCGCGCCGCCGGGCCGCGTTCGGCGCCTGCTCGATCGGCTCCAGGTCGCGCAGCTCGGTGTCGGCCCAGCCCGACTTCATGTTCTCCGCAAGCTCGTCCGACACGCCCGGGTAAAGGCCGTTCTTGCGCTGCTTGATCGGCTGCTCGTCCTCGTCCGGGGTCTCCGGCGTGAGCTCGTCGGTCACTATGCCTCCTTGTAAGACTGCACCGCATTCCATCGTAAGTGCGGACGGAACAGGGTCCAGGGGCCGGAAGCGGTGAGGTATCAGACAGTCCGGGTGGGAGTACGGGGGCGGGTCCGGGTGGCCGTACGGGTGCGGGGGCCCGGGTACGGAAACGGGTGCCCGTACGGGCACGCGCGCAGCCTCTGCCCCACATAGGGCCACTACAGCGGCCCGGCCCGCCGCCGCCCCTACTCGAAGTACACCGCGAGCAGCACCACGTCCTCCGGGGACTCCGGATCGTCGAGCCCGCCCGGCAGCAGGGTGCGCAGCAGGTGGTCCGTCAGCGCCTCCGGGTCGTGGCGTGCGGCCCGGGGGACGCCCGCGGCGGCGGCGTGCAGCCGGGCGAAGGCGCGGTCCATCGGCTCGCCGGTGCGGCGCAGCAGCCCGTCGCTGTACAGCAGAAGGGTTTCTCCTGGCGCCGGTCGCAGCTCCACGCTCGGCGCTTCCCAGCACGCCAGCATGCCCAGCGGCGCGGACAGCGAGGTCTCCACGTACTCGGTACGGCGGTCGCCGATGATCAGTGGCGGGCAGTGCCCGGCCCCGGCCAGCACGATCCGGCGCGCGGCCGCCGTACCGGAGAGCCCGGCCGCGCCCGGCACCCCGGCCCGGCCTCCCGTGTCCGTGCCCGGCCCCGGGCCGGTTCCTGGCCCTGTACCGGCTCCAGGCCCTGTACCGGCTCCCGGCGCGCCCGGTGGCGCCTCGGCGAAGGCGAACAGGGCCGTCGCGCTGCGGGCCGGTTCGGTCAGCCGCAGCAGCAGTTCGAGGTCGGAGAGGACCGCGACCGGATCCTCGCCCTCCATCACCGCGTACGCGCGAAGCGAGGCACGCAGCCGCCCCATGGCGGCCACCGCGCCCGGCCCTGCGCCGGTGACGGAGCCGACCGCCAGGCCCAGCGCGCCGTCCGGCAGCGGGAGCGCGTCGTACCAGTCGCCGCCGCCGAGCGGCCCGGAGCCGTGCCGTATCGCGAGCCGTACGCCGGGGACCCGGGGCAGCCTGCTGGGCAGCAGCTCCTCGCGCAGCGTGGCCACGGTCTGCCGCTGGCGGTGCAGTTCCAGGAGGCGGGCCAGGTGTTCGGTGGCGTACGAGAGGTAGAGGCCGATGAGGTGGCGCTGCCGCTCGGCGGGTTCGGCAGGTTCGTCGTAGAGCCAGACCGCGGCGCCGAACCGGCCGACGGACCCGGCCTCCAGCGGTACGGCATAACTGGCCGCGTATCCGAGGCGGGCGGCGACCTCCCGCAGGCGGGGGTCGAGGCCGGGCTCGCCGGGGATGTCGGGCTGGGCGATGTGGCCGTGGCCGCAGGCGACGCAGCCGGAGCCGTCGGCGCGCCTGCTGTTCGCCGCCGGGCGGCCGCTCTGGTCGCCGCTCTGGTCGCCGCCGGGGCCGGGACCGGTGCGGGTGCCGGTCGGTGTGGGGGCCGCGCCGCTGATGGGCGCCCCCGCCGGGCACCCGTCCGGTCTTTCCGGTCTCTCCGGTCCTGCCGGTCCTGCCGCTCTCTCCGGTCCTGCCGGTTGTCGTTCCGGTCGCTCCGGGGTGGTCCGGGTGCCGGGCGCCCGGCACCGCTCGTGCCCGTCCGGCACGGGCAGGCCGTCGAGGATCCGGCCGAAGGACAGCGCGCGGCGCGGCACGGTCTCGATGTGGCCGATGTCCGCAGGTCCGAGTCCGAGGCCGATGGTGGTGTCCGGTCCGTGCCCGTCGGGCGGTTCGAGGACCACCAGGCCGCGCCGGGCGCCCAGGAGGGAGGCGCCGGCGCGCAGCAGCTCCTGGAGGGCGGCTTCGAGGGGCCGCGTACGGGCCAGCTGCCCGGTGAGGTCGTGCAGCGTGGTGAGGTCGGAGATCCAGCCGGCGAGGCGGTCCTGTACGGCCGCGGGGCGGGTCTCGGGCGGGGTGTCCGCAGGGGCTGCTGCGGTTGCGGACTCGGCAGTGTGCGTGGGGGCGGGAAGTGCTGGTTCGATTCCAGCCACTTTCGGAACGTGAGGGGCGGTCATGGCCGACGGCTTACGTAGCGCCGGGTGAATCCCCAGGTCAGGCCGCTTGTTGGTGTGAGCTGCGGCGTTTTGTTGAGTGCTGTTGAGTAGTGTGCCGAACTGCGCAATTTCCTCAATAGCATCGCAAACCCCCATGTCATGCTGCTCCGCTATTAATGCCTCCACATGTACACGCCCTGGTGACACGATGTCCAGCATTGTCCTCATGGGGTTTGTGGTGTCAACGGGACTAGGAAGTTGGCCGGAAAATGTCCCCCCGAACGTCAATTTGAGGTCGACTGACGGCGTTCGACAGTGCGTCATCACCACCATGGCGGGTACGTACTCGGAAAGGCGCGGAGCCAGTTGGGGCCGCGCCGGAACTCTCCGACGGGCACGGGCGTCTAACACGGCGACGACCGCGCCGCACCGCACCCCCAAGTGGCGGATCTGCTTCACGGGACAGCAAGCGCCATGCGTGCGCCACCCTCCGCCACGTTCCACGCTCGGCGTATGGCGTGATGCGCTGCTCCGTACACGCAGTGACCAGAGATCCACGTGGCGTCAGGGGTTCGCAGGAGCCACCGAAGAACGCCACGCAGCGGCATGAACCGGCATGTAGTGCGATGGACATAGCCCTCGGCGTTAACGGAAAGGAACGAGCGCTCATGCGCGAGATCCTCGGAAGGCGACGCAAGCTCCAGCTCCGGCGCGGCGGAAGGTCGGCGCTGCTCGGTGCGGCGCTCCACTGCGCCACCGAGTGGCAGTGGCCCGTACTCCCGGGTGTCGGGCTGCGGACCGGCGGTAAACCGGCGGGCGGCAAGCCGTCCGGCGGATGGGGGCGCGCCGAGCGTGGCACGCGCCCGTGCAGTTGCCCGGACCCGGACTGTGTGGTGCCCGGCGCGCACCCCTTCGACCCCGGTCTGTTCGCCGCCACCACCGATGCCCGCATGGTGCGTTGGTGGTGGACGAACCGGCCGACCGCGCCCCTCCTGCTGGCCACCGGAGGCCACGCGCCCTGCGCGCTGAGCCTGCCGGCCGTCGCCGGGGCACGGGCGCTGGCCGCCCTGGGCCACTTCGGCGTCCGGACCGGCCCGGTCGTCGCCACCCCCACCCGCTGGTCGTTGCTGGTCGCCCCGTACTCCTTTGCGGAACTGGGCGAGTTGCTGCACTCCCGGGAGTGGGTGCCGAGCTCGTTGCGCTTTCACGGCGAGGGCGGTTACGTCGTGCTGCCGCCCTCGCAGATCGGTGCGGGCAAGGTGCGCTGGGAGCGGTCGCCGGGCACCGGCCCGGCCGCGCCCTGGCTGCCCCGGGTGGAGACGATCGTGGACGCCCTGGTCACCGCGAGTACCAGCGCGCCGGACGGCGGCAGCCGGCTCGCCTACTGAAGTGTCCGTGGCCCTCCCGTCGGTCACCTGTCCGGGGTATCCCCTTCCGCCGCCCGGCGCGGACGAAGAACGCGCGGGCGGTTCACTCGTACGGGTGTGAGCTGCCCGGTGTTGGCAGGGATTCGGGGGCATGAGCCCGATATGGGCCTGTTCCGGGTCGATATGTTCGGCGCACCGTCAATCCGGCGGTCAACTCCGTCGCCCTGACAACCCCAGGTGGTCCCATGGAGCGTGCGCCGAATCTCCGCATGATCGCGCTGGCGAGCACGGTCGCGCTCGCCGTCGCGCTGCCGCTGGCCGCCGCGACCGCCGGTCCGGCCGAATCCGATCGGTCGGCGGCCGACGGCTCCGCGAGTGCTGCACATCCGGATGCTGGTGTTCCGGTCGGTAGCGGGCCGTCCGCCGCGTCGGGGCCGTACGCGGCACCGGGGCCGCCCCGAGGTGTGCAGGCGGACCGGCGTACGGATGCGCGGACGGGCGCGTTGACGGATCCGGGTACGGGTGCGCGGACCGGCAACCGCACGGACGGACGTACCGGCAACCACTCGGACGGCCGTACCGACAGCCGCCGTGCCGCCCACTGCGGCCCCGAACTCGCATCCCCCGAAGGAGTGGAAGCCCAGACGTGCGTTCTCTCCGAGGGGGGCCGAACCTGGGGGCGTACGTACTACCGCAACACGTCCGGCAAGCCCCTGCACGCCGTCCTGACCCTGATGCGGCCGGACGGCCGGACCGTGCAGGCGCACTGCGCCCTGCCGGCCGGTGACGAGCCCGGGACCTGCGAAACCCCGCGCGAGGCGGGGGCCGGCGGCGTGGTGCAGTCCTCCGCGGTGGCGGAGGTCGCCGACGCGCGGGGCGAGCGGAAGCTGCTGCGCTCCGGCAGCAACCCGGCGCCGGAGCCGGGTGGTTCGGACCAATGACGGTACGGGAGCGGGGATGCGCTTCGAGTCGGCGCGCCGGCGGGAAGCCGAGGGCGGCCGGTGCCGCCCGTACGGAGGCGTGGGGGCCCGTCGCGGCGGGCGGGCCGACGGGAAGCGCGTGGCGGGCCGGGAACGGCGGCAGGCGGGCTCTCAGGGGCTGTGGCGGGCCGGTCGCGCCGGGACGGTGTCCTCGCGGCGTTCTCGTGACGTCCACACGGTTCCGGGGCCGTACGCCCGGCCGTACGGACGCGGGCATGGAAGCGCCCGGTCGCTGGCGACGGGGGATGCACCAGCGACCGGGCTCCTAGAACGGTAACAAGAGATTCGCGGTTCGCAAATTCGATCGTGGAATTCCGGACGCGTATTTACCGGTCGGTACCGCGACTTGTGACCGGAGTCACGCCCGGCGGCCCGTTCCGCGCCCCGGGGGCCACGGTCAGCTCAGCGTCACCTGACGGTTGGTGAGGCCGCCACGGGCGCGGCGCTCCTCCGGGGACAGCGGGGCGTCCGAGGCGAGCGCGGTGCCGAGCCGCTCCGCGAAGGCGGCGGCCGGCTTGGCCACGTCGTCGGCGCTCATCCCGGAGGGCAGGTCCCACACCGGCACGACCAGACCGTGCGCGCGGAACGAGCCGACCAGACGGGTGCCTTCACCGAGCGAGGACGTACCGGCCGCGTGCAGCCGGGCCAATGCGTCCAGCAGCTTCTCCTCAGGGTGGGCCATCACCCAGCGCAGGTGGTTCTTCTCGGGCGTCTCGCACCAGTAGGCGCCCTCCAGGCCGTCCAGCCGCTCGGTCGGGATGGCGGCGGCGTTCGCCCGCTCCAGGGAAGCGGCGACCTCACCCGTCGCGTTCTCGGCGTCCTCCACCCAGAACTCGAAGCCGCTGCGCACCTGCGGCTCGAACGGCGCGGCCGGGTCCAGCAGGTCCTGCAGGCGCGGACCGTCCGCGGCGGCGCGCTCGGCGGCGACCGGCGTGCCCGGCTCGGCGGCCAGCGCGCGGCGCAGGGTGTCGGCGAGGTCGCGGCTGAGGTCACCCGAGGCGGTGTCGTTCTGCAGGCCGAGCAGGACGGTGCCGTTGTCGCGGCGCAGCGCGGGCCAGGCCATCGGCAGGACGGTTGCCAGCGTCACCGACGGCACGCCCTCGGGCAGCCCGTCCTTGAGCTTCAACTCGACGGTGGCGGCGGGCACCAGCTCGCGCAGCGCCACCCAGTCGCACTCGCCCTGCAGGCCCTCGAAGGGGCGCTGCACCAGCTCGGTGGCGGCGTGCGCCGCGCTCCGGCCGTGACACGCCTTGTAGCGGCGGCCCGAACCACAGGGGCAGGGCTCACGCGCCCCGACGACGGGAATGTCGCCGTCCTTGATCTGCGGTGCTGCGGCCTTGGTCTGGGGACGGCGCTTCTTGGCCATGGCGAGGCTTTCTCCTGGTCGATCCTGGGCGTACGGACGCGTTTCGGCGCGAGCCTAGACGACTGGGACCCGCCCTGCGCCGCGCGCGGCGGCCGGTATCCGTGTGCTGCCCGGTGTCGCCCGGTGCTGCCCGGAAAAGGGGAGGCGGTGCGGCTCCCCGTGCGCCACCCTCAGGCGGCCCGCCCGCCGTCCGCTACCGGGCGGGCAACGGAACCGGTCCCGCGCGACCGCTTGCCGTCGTACGGCCCTGTGGGCGCCCGGGACGGCCGGGGTACGGCTCGGGCGCGGACGGGCGACCGCCGGGCGCGTAGGCGGGGCGGAGGCGGGACGGCGGCGGTGCCGGCCGGTTCTCCGAGCCGGGGTCGGCCTTGGACCGGCGGCCCCCCCCCCGGGGGCAGCGGCCCCCGGCCAGTGGCCCCCGGGCCAGCCGCCTCCCGGACCGTCCGCCGCCCCCCGGACCGTCCGGAGTGCCTCAGTTGGCCGAGTGGTCCAACTCCACCAGCACCAGCTCCGGCCGGGTGGCCGTGTCCCGCCGGGCGGCCGGTTCGCCGGCCCGGTCCGGTGCCGGGACCAGGTCGGTCCTCGGCAGGCCGGAAGCGCGCCCCGGGGCAACGCCGTTCGACCGCCCGGTCAGCGCGCCGTGCCCGGCGCCGGAGAAGTCGGCGGACAGCTCCACCGGCAGGTCCACGCGCGTAGCGAACGCGCTGCGCAGGCCGTGCAGGGTCAGCAGGGCCCAGACCGTGACCTCGCCCTCCGTGTCCTCCACGCCCCATTCCTTGGCGAGGGACCGGATGATCGCCAGCCCGCGGCCTCCCTTGGCGGTGACCGACGGAGTGGCCGGTTGTGGCCGGGTCGGGCCGCCGCCGTCGGTGACCGAGATGGTCAACTGGCCGTGCCCGTCGATGCACCACGCGGCGCGTATCGCGTCCGGTGTCGCGTCGCGGGCGGGGTCCCGTACGGAACCCGGCGCCTCCAGCACGCATATCGGACGTGCGTGCCGACATGAATTGCTCAGCAGTTCGGAAAGAATGAGTACCGCGTCGTCGACGACCGTGTCCTGAACGCCGCTTGCCAGCAGCTCCGTACGCATGCGCCGCCTGGCCGAGCCGACCCCCGACGGACCATGGGGAACGGCCATGACCGACGCCGTCGGCACCTCTTGTGCCACCATCAACGCCACCCCCGAGACCTCCTTCGCCCCACGCCACGGGATGGATGCCCCAATGGCCTGGACCGGAAACCGGCCAATCCCGGGGCGGTGACGCACTCGCAACGATCGAATACGGGTCGAATGCGCCGGTGCACTCCCTGTGACGGCTGCTAGGCCCTGTCGTCGGTTTTCCGCCTGCCGCGCGGTAGGCGAACGACGGGAATGTGACGACAGGGCCTAGCCCAGGGCGAGTTGGGCTCGTACCTGTTTGGGGCGGTTGGTGATGATTGCGTCCACTCCCAGGCGTTGACACAACTCGACATCCGCCTCGTCGTTCACGGTCCAGACGTGCACCTGGTGGCCCGCACGGTGCGCCCTGGAGACGTACTCGGGATGTGCGCGCAGGATGCGGACACCGGGTCCGGCGATGCCCACACCGGGCGGCAGTCGGCCGTCGCGGTGGCGCGGCGTCAGGAACTGCATCAGGTAGACACCAGGGATGCCGGGGGCCGCGGCCCGTACCCGGTGCAGCGACCGGGCCGAGAAACTCATGACGCGGACGGGCGGCGGCCCCTCGGCCGAAGCCCGGGTATGGCCGAATCTCTCCAGTAGGGCGACCAGCCGCTCCTCCACCTGGCCGGCCCAGCGGGTGGGGTGCTTGGTCTCGATGGCCAGCTCGACACGCCGGCCGGCGTCGGACGCGAGTTCGAGAAGTCGCTCCAGGGTGAGGACGGAGGTGCGTTCCGGATCCTCGTGCTGGCGGTCCGGCGCCTCCCCGGTGGCGTCCTCGTCCTCCTTCCAGGAGCCGAAGTCCAGCGCGGCCAGGTCGGCCAGCTCAAGGGCGGAGACTGCGCCGCGCCCGTTGGAGGTGCGGTTGACCCGGCGGTCGTGCACGCAGACGAGGTGGCCGTCGGCGGTGAGCCGTACGTCGCACTCCAGCGCGTCGGCGCCGTCCTCGATCGCCCGGCGATAGGCGGCCAGGGTGTGTTCCGGAGCGTCCTCGGACGCGCCACGATGGGCTACGACGGAAATGGGGGAAGCGCCCGGGGCGCGGTCCCGGAGCGGGTACGCGGTGGTCACCGGGTTATCGTGCCATCGCCCGCGGGAGGGATGCCGTGTGCACTACCTGATCCGCATAACATCAGATGCGCCTTTTTTGTCCGGCATAAAGGATGGGGAGACAGTCACAGCCTCGGCTTACGGCGCCCTGACGCGCGGTGGGAAAGGCTTGCGCCTGTGACAGTCGCCGGTACCGCCTGCCCGTCGCCCGTACGCCAGGGTCCTACGCCGCATCCTGGACACCGGACCGCATCCTGAAGGAGAGGCCGGGCCGTGGCCCGGCACCGTCGCGAAGCTGAGGAGAGAGCCGTGAGCACCGAGAACGAGGGCGCCGCCGTCCCGCCGGAGGCCCAGCCGCCGTCGGCGCCCCAGGGGTCGGACAGCGCACCCGAGTCCGGTGCGCGTCCTGCGGACGGCGCGGGGGCGCGGGACGTGGCGGGCACGCCGGGGGCGAAGGACACGGCGGGGGCGCACGACGCACAGGGAGCGGCCTCCGCCCCGGCGCCCGCTCCCGCCTCGACTCCGCCGTCCGCGCCCCCGCCGCCGGAGTTCGCGCCGACGGCCGGCCAGGCGGGCACGCCGGTCGGCGCTCCCGACCGTACGCAGCAGTTCTCCAAGCCGACGGACCCGCAGGACGGCCCCTACCCGGCAGGCGGCCCGCACCCGGCCTCCCAGCCGCACGCGGGCGCTCACCCCTACCCGGGCGGCGAAGGCGCCCCTTCCGGTGCCCCCGCCCACCAGACCACGCCGCCTCCGTACGGGACGGCGGCACACGGCGCTTCCGCGGGCGGCTGGGGTGGCCCCCCGCCCGGTTACGGAGGCGGCGGCGCGGGCGGCCCGGACGGCGTGTGGGGCGCCCCGGGCGCGCCCGCGCCCAAGAAGCGCCGCAACGGCGGCCTGATCGCCGCCGTACTCGTCGCCGCGCTGGTGGCCGGCGGCATCGGCGGCGGCATCGGCTTCTGGGCCGCCAACCGCAGTGACGCGAACTCGACGACGGTCTCCGCCTCCGGCGACCCCGAGGCGCTCAACCGCAAGCCCACTTCCGTCTCCGGGATAGCGCAGAAGGCGCTGCCCAGCGTCGTGACGATCGAGGCACAGGGCGCGACCGGCGAGGGCGGCACCGGCACCGGCTTCGTCTACGACAAGCAGGGCCACATCCTCACCAACAACCACGTCGTCGCCAGCGCCGCCCAGGGCGGCAAGCTGACCGCCACGTTCTCCAACGGCAAGAAGTACGACGCCGAGGTCATCGGCCGGGCCCAGGGCTACGACGTCGCCGTCATCAAGCTCAAGAACCCCTCCGACGCCAACCTCGTCCCGCTGCCGCTCGGCAGGTCCGCCAACGTCCAGGTGGGCGACGCGACGATCGCCATCGGCGCCCCCTTCGGCCTCTCCGGCACGGTCACCACCGGCATCATCAGCGCCAAGAACCGCCCGGTGGCCTCCAGCGACGGCGGCGGCGCCACCCCCTCGTACATGAGCGCCCTCCAGACGGACGCCTCGATCAACCCGGGCAACTCCGGCGGCCCCCTGATGGACGCCACCGGCAGCGTCATCGGGATCAACTCGGCCATCCAGTCCGCGGGCAACGGCGGCGGTGGCTTCGGCGGCGAGAGCCAGTCCGGCAGCATCGGCCTCGGCTTCGCCATCCCGATCGACCAGGCCAAGCGGGTCGCCAACGACCTGATCAAGAAGGGCCAGCCGGTCTATCCGCAGATCGGCGCGCAGGTCCTGATGCGCGACACCGGCGACGGCGCGACCATCGCCCAGGGCGGCGGCGCCGACGGCTCCGCCTCCGTCACCCCGAACGGCCCCGCCGACAAGGCCGGTCTGAAGCCCGGCGACACGATCACCAAGCTCGACAACACCGTCATCGACAGCGGTCCCACCTTGATCAGCACCATTTACCAGCACAAGCCGGGCGACAAGGTGACCCTCACCTACAAGCGCGGCGGCAAGGAGCAGACCACCCAGGTGACCCTGGGCCAACGCACGGGCGACAAGTGACGCGCTAGTCTGATCCCCGCGCACCGTCCTCCGGCGCGCGGGGAGGCTTGCCCGAGCGGCCTAAGGGAACAGTCTTGAAAACTGTCGTGGGGTAACCCCTCACCGTGGGTTCAAATCCCACAGCCTCCGCCGAGGTCAGCAAACCGCTGGTCAGGAGGGGCGCCCGAGCCAATCGGGCGCCCCTCCTGCGTTGGGGGTGTCTCACCCTGGCTCGCCGGTATCCCACCTTTGACCAGGGCGTGCGGGCCAGGCACGGGCCAGGAACTGGGCGGTCGCCCCCGTCATTCGTCCAGTTGCTGCTCGATCAAGCTGTTGGCTCGTGACTGCGAACCACGCAAGATCTTCGCGTAGAAGCGGTACAGCACGGCGATACTGTGGCCCGCCCGCCGGGCGACTTCCGCGGGGTCCACTCCCGCCTTCAACCACAGAGAGACACCAGCGTGCCGCAGGGCGTACGGAACATCCGCCAGGTCGGATTTCACCTCCACCGGCGTGAGAACCTGCCGCCGTGCCTCCTGCCACATCTCCGTGTACTCCGTGGACCGCACACGCCCACCCTGTGCAGCACGGAACACTCTGCCGTCAGGGGCAGTGCCATACCGGCCCATGTGCTCGCGCAGCATTGCCACGAGAACCGGCGGGATCGGTACCGACCGGGTGGTGCGGCGCGCTCGTCGTTTCAGTCCCCGCTCCTCGTACGACTTACCGTCGTCCGTCCACCCCGCACCGACCTCCGGCCGGCTTCCCCTGAGTACCAGCTCACCCCAGCCGCTGCCGGGCAGTGAGCAGTGGTCCTTCTTCAGGTCGGCGATTTCGGATGGACGCATAGCGGCGTAGTACAGGCACCCGAAGAACGCGTAGAGATGGTCACCGCGGGGTCCCTGGGCCCGCACAGCTTTCAGGAGGCTTCGAGCCTGCTGCGGTCCGGGTACGTACTGAAAGTCGATCTCGTCATCCGTCTTCGGCGGAGTCCAGTCGATGCGCATCATGGGGTTGGACGCCAGCACCCCGGTCTCCACGGCGTACCGCATCGCGTTACTCAAGACCATGACCTTCCGGTGCGCGGTGGTCTCGGCTGCCGGTTCACCGTCGAGCTTGAGCGACAGTGCATCAAGCGCTCTTCGCAGTTGGGCAGGCTTCGCCGCATCGGTAACCTTGAGCGAATGCCTGGCGAGCCATGACAGCGCTTCGGTGATTTCGTTCGGCGGCGCTTCGTGCACAAGCCTGCTTACCAGGGCGCCATCGTCCGTACGGGCAGCGCGAAATGCCCACGCACACAGTGCACGCCGCAACACCGTGCTGTCCGGCATACCGCGAGTTGTGGTCACGAAGACCGCCGTAGCACCGGCGAGGGATTCAGCGATATTGGCCCGCTGCTTGGCCGCGGCCTTCGGCCATTTCATGAGCATGTAGGCCACAGCGTGGTCATACCAGGAAGGACAGTTAAGCGCTTCCAGTTCGGCTGCGGGTAGGCCAGTCTCCTCGTCGAACTGCTGGCGGTTCTGAAGCGCGGTGAGCAGTTCTGCGCGTCGGCCGTCCGCTTGTGCCTTGGTCTTGTAGCTCTTCGAATAGGGTCTTGACCCCACGCGCCAGCGGAGCTCGAACGGCTTCGGACGGCCCTTCCGGGTGCGAATGGACCAGATCTCTACGTCGAAGGTCGGCATGGGACTCCGTACTGCGAGGGGGCCCGCCGAGCAGTGTTCGCGGGCCCCGATGGAACAGCGGGTGGAAGGTCAGGCGGCGGATTTTTGCTCGTGCTGCTGCCACCAAGCGTCCAGGTCGGCGCGGCGGACGCGGAGCTGGCCGTTGGGGAGCTTGATGAAGCGGGGAGCTTGGCCGCGGGCACGCATTCGGTAGTAGGCGGCGCGGCTCATGTCGATCTCTTCCAGAACTTCGTGGAGCTTGAGCATCTTCCGGTTGGACACGGTGTGCGACTCCTTCGGCGAGTGGGGCTGCTTCCCCCTTCTCTCTCGGGTCCGCTACGTCCGCTACATCCGCTACACCCCAGGTCAGGGCCATGATTTTTGTAGCGGATTGGCGAGGTGTAGCGGATAGGTCCCGCTACGCGGTGCGGGAGAGGACCGGCGGGGGCGTGGCGCTCGTATCCGCTACATGCTCCGTATCCGCTACATCGATCACGCTGTTCACCTGCGGTGTAGCGGATGTAGCGGATGTAGCGGACGTAGCGGACCCGGGGGAGGACGGGGGGCAGTACCGCATCCAGGCGTCGGCGAGATCCTCCGCGTAGTAGCCCCGAGGGGTGCCGGAGGAAGTGCGCATGGGCCGGGTCCGGATCGGCTCGTTGGCGCCGGTCACGTACTCCTTGAGCATCTTGGCCAGGCCGCGCGGGGTCAGATGCCGGCCGTCCAGGTCACCCCACGGCGAATCCTCCAGATTGTGGAGTGTGCGGAGGATGTCGGCGGTGGGCATCCGGTCGGCGCCGCAGAACACCTTGTCCCGCAGATCGGTCAGGAGCTGGACGCCCAGGGACGCCGGTTCGCCGTCCTTGGCCGCGGCGACCAGGTCCACACAGGCCGCGCGGGCCCGCTCCGGCCAGGTGCCGCCGGCGGCTTCGGCCACGGCCAGCAGCGGCTCCCACACGTCCGCGGGCCGGTCGGAGATGCCCTCTGGGAGCTCCGGCCAGGCGTCGGTCACCTGCGCGCGCACCTGGTCGGCCCATGCGGCGAGCCGGTCGCGCAGGGCGTGCCCTTCCCTGCCGTTGGTGCGCTGGCGGTAGGGCTCGATGTGCTCGTTGGGTGCCCGCTTGCGCATCCGGATGATGACGGACCGGGTCAGGATCGTGTCCGGCAGGGATCCGAGCCCGGCCATGGCGACGGCGCAGAACGACGGGAAGGGCACGGCGTTTTGGTTGGCGCCCTCCCCGACGCACCGCAGGGAACTCGCGCCGCGCCGGTAGCCGGAGTTCAGGAAGCCGCGAAGGTCTTCGTTGCCGCCGGCTTTGGGGCTGAAGATCGTGTCGATCTCATCGAAGAGGATGGTGGGGCGGCCCTCCTCGCCTGTCACCACGCGGAAGAGAGCGTTGGCGGAGGCGTTGACCGTGGCCAGCGGGCGCGGCACCAGGGCTTCCACGATCTCCAGGGCCCGGCTCTTGCCGCTGCCGGGCTCGGGGGAGAGGAACGCCAGGCGGGCGGTGTTGTCGCCGCAGTCCACGAGGTGGGCGTGAGCGTCCCACAGGGTCACGGCCACGTAGGCGGCTTCCCTGGGGAAGATGTTGAAGCGGCGGTGGAAGCGTTCGACTTCATCCAGGAGCGCCGCGCCGTCGATCGGGCGTGGTGCGTGCTGTGCGGGATCGTTCATGAGGCAGTCCTGTTCTCGGCGTCCGGCCGCAGAGCGGGGCGAAGAGCTGAATGGACGGCCTGACGGCCGCCGCCCTTCGGGCCGCGGGCAGCCGCCGGAGCCCGGAAGCAGCCAGCGGCGTACGGGCGGTCGGGGCTGGGAGGGAGGCTCTTAAGGGGGTGGGGGCGGGTGGTCATGCGGCTTTCCCGCCGTTGTGGCTGATCGACCAGTTCAGCGCACTGGTGACGGCGGGCCGGCACTCGCGTTCGGTCAGCCCGGCTGCCACTCCTGCCCCATTAAGAGCCTCCTCCACCACGGCGTGGGAAAGGTCGCCGGAGGCCACTAGGCGTCCCAGGGCCCGTGCGGCACGGACCAGGGTCCGGTTGCGGGTGCCTTCCGGGGCGTGACGAACGTTATCCGTCTCGTTGCGCAGCGCCGCCTGCGCGTACGCACTCGCCCGGCCCGGGGAGGGCAGGGTGACGGGGCCGCGGGCGCGGGGCGGGGGCGTGAGAGCAGTGAGCAGCCACGCGGGCAGGTCGGCCACGGGCGCATCGACCACGACGCGGTAGTCCCCGGCCGGGGTGGTGCTTCCGGCGGCGACCACGTAGCCGCCCCAGGCCCGGGTGTCGATGAGCGGCCCGAGCTTGCCGGCGGTGTTGTGCAGCCGTACGCCGCCCGGCGCGGCGAAGTACAGATGCTGTCCGCCGCAGGCGCTCCGCACCGTGTAGGTGGTCGGCCAGGGCTGACCGGCGCGCTCGCAGAGCGCCAGGAAGCAGTTCGCGCCGTCAGGCGCGTCCTTCTTGTCCTTGTCCTTCGGCATGTCCAGGTCCACCACGAGCAGCTCGGCCGGTCCGGTGGCCACGCCGACGTTGTACGGGGCGTGAGCCCAGCAGCGTTCGATGCGCTTCGGGTCGGTGGTGGCGCGCTGCTCCCATTTGCGGTGCCCGCCGGCGCATTCGCCGGTACGGGGACAGTGCTCTTTCCCGTGCAGTGCTGGCGTCTTCGCGCCGGGCCGCAGTGGGTGGACGTGCCAGCCGCGGTCGGCTGCGGCCAGCGCGGCGGCGAGCAGCGTCACCAGCGGGAGATCCATGGTCAGGGGTTTCATCGGTGACCGCCCTTCCAGCAGACGGGGCGGATATCGCGCCCGTGGGGGCGGGTGTGCCAGCCCAGGGTCTGACGCATACGGCGCACCTCGGTGACGGTGCGGGCCAGGCGTGCGGCCAGCAGCCGGGAGGCGGCCGGATCCTTCTCGCCGACCAGGACCGTGGAAAGGCCGGTGACGGCCTCCACGGCCAGATCCAGTGCACCGGACCCGGTGCACAGGCTGATGTTGCCGCCCTCCTGCGGACGGAGCGGGGGTTGGGCCATGCTGGAGTCTCCAGTTCTCTTCGGAGGAGCTGGTGAGGCCGGGGCGACCGCAGTTCTTTGGCGAGATGCGGCGGTCGCCCCGGGCGTCGTTAGAACGGCGGCTCGTCGCCCGGTGCCGCGGGGGTGTCCGCGGTGTTCCACTGGTCGCCGGACGGGGCGGTGCCGTTGGTGCGCTTGCCGTCGATGGTGACGGTGGTGAAGCGCAGGGACGCGCCGATTTCATCGACTTCGACGGCGAGCATGGAGCGGTTTTCGCCCTGCTCGGTCTGCCAGTTGTGCTGGCGGATGCGGCCGGAGAGCACCACGCGGGAGCCCTTGTTGAGGGATTCCGCGACGTGTTCGGCCAGGGTGCGCCAGGTGGCGCAGCGGAAGAAGGTGGAGGTGCCGTCCTTCCACTGGCTGGTTTCGCGGTCGAAGGTGCGAGGGGTGGAGGCGACGGTGAACTTGGCCAGGGCCTGGCCGCCGGTCGTGTACTTCAGTTCCGGGTCGGCGGTCAGGTTGCCGATGATGGTGACCGGGGTTTCTCCGAACGACATGAGTTTGCTCCTTCGCTGCTCAGGCGCGGGCAGGGGCGGCGGTGAAGGCGGCCAGCCGCTGGTGGCGGTGGGCGGCGGTGTCGGCGAGCAGGCGGGCGGGGTGGTCGCTGAAGTCGTGCAGGGCGACCATCGCGCTCAGGATCACGTCGCACAGTTCAGCGGCCACGTCGCCGGTGCTGTGGCTGGTGCCCTTGCGGGGATTCTGACCGCGTACGCCGATGTACGCCTGCGCGGCCTCCCCCGCCTCCTCGGTGACCTTCAGCAGGCGCAGGGCGGTTTCCTCCGGGCCGCGGCCGTTGCGGTCGTCCAGCCACGCCTTGACCGCGCGGATGTGCGCCCACGGTTCGGCCATGTCGGCGCTTCCGGGCTGGTGGTCGGCGGTGAGGTGGACGCGAGTGCGGCCGGGGTCGGCGGCGGGCGTCTTACGGAGGGAGTGGATGCTGAAGGCGGCGGGCAGCGCGTTGGCGATCTGCTCGGTCTCGGTGTTGTCGCAGATCAGATAGATCTCGAACACGGTTCTCCTCAGTGGGTGTTGATGGTGCCGTTGGCTCGGCCGAAGAGGCCGTTGGCGGTGATGTTCTGGGTGATGCGGGCGGGCGCCGTGCGGCGGCGGACGGCGCGCACGACGGAGCAGGCGGCGATGCCGCCGGCGGCGATGACGGCGACGGCGGCCCACAGGGCGTGGCTCACGGCGATGACTCCCGGTGCGGCGTAGGAGATGCCGACGCCGGCGGCGGCGACGCCGCATCCGGTGGTCGGCGCGAGCAGCGCAATGGTCTTGGCCCACACCGGAATCGGCTGCGCGGCACCCGCGGCCGGCCCGGCCGAGGCGGGTGGCGTGGCGGCGGGCTGGGTGTAGGCGAGGGTGCGGGCGCCGCCGGGCAGGGTGACCACCTCCACGCCGGGCGGGATCTCGGTGGCGGGCAGCGGCGGGTAGGCCAGGCGCGCTACGGGCTCGTACGGCGCGGGGGCGGTGGTGATCCGGTAGGGGTCGGGCACGGGTCCTCCTTGCGGGAGGTGCGGTGCCGGTCAGCCGGCCAGTTGCATGAGCGCGCCGGCGACGGTTTCGCACAGGTTGTGGATGGGCCGGTACGCGCCGGTGCCCGCGGCGAAGAAGCCGCACAGGAACACCACGATCGCGGCGCCGGGGCCGACGTGGCGGGCGCGCAGCAGCACGACGGTGAGGATGGCGAAGAGCACGGCGGCGGAGACGGTGAGGGCCATGAGGGCTCCTGTCCCGGTCGAAGACGGAGGCCGCGCGGCGGGCCGGACAGTCCCGGCCGGGAGCACGCGGCGGTTACGGTGCGTGCTTGTTGTCGCTTGTTGTCGCTTGTAGCGACAACAAGGAAAGAGAGGGTCACAGGCCCCTCAGGGGGTGGGGAGGGGGTGTGTGCTTGTTGTCGCTACAAGCGACAACAAGCACACACAGTGACCGTCAGGCGGAGGGGGGACGGTCGGAGACGTAGCTGCGGTGGACGTAGTACGTCTGCGTGCCGCTGCCCATCTGGAAAACCTCTGCGGCGGCGGCCCACAGGCGCAGCCACCCGGAGATGGTCGTGCGGTGGGTGCTGTAACCCATGGCCTTCAGGTCGGCTTCGATGCGGGAAGGGCCGGTGCCGTCCGGGCCCGCGTCCAGCACCAGCCGCATCGCCGCACCCTGCGCGGTCGGCTGAGGCTCCGCCGCTGCCGGCTTCGCCTGCTCCGGCGGCTCCGGCTGCTGTACCGGGGCCGGATCGCTCGTCGCCGGGGCGGGCGGCTCCTGGGGACTCTCCGGCGGCTTCGGTGGATCCTGCGGCCGGTCGGTGTTGTTGACCACCAGCCGCAGCCGCCCGTCCGGCGGAGAGCCCGGGGTGTCCGGCTGCTGCTCCGGTGCGGCGGGCGTGGCCGTGTCGCCGCGGCGGGGGAAGAGCCGGTTCCATTCCGGGCTGCCGGGCCGGATGCCCGCCCCCGGCCCGCCGGCCACCGCACCCGACGCCGGGGCCGGGCCGCCTTGCGGTGCGGCGGTGGGCAGGGGCACGACGGGCACGCCGGTGTAGGGCCGGGTGACCGCGTGCAGCCGCTCCCCCTCATACAGGCGCGGCAGGACCCGCGCCCACCGCGAGGGGTAGAAGCGGCCGTGCGGCACCTCGCTGGAGATCTTGTCCAGGACGGGGCGGCGCGCGCTGACGGCGATGGCGATGTGGTCCATGCGCTGCGGGGTGAGTTCGAACGCCTTGAACGGCCGCGGCTTGGTGTCGTTGTAGGCGTTGAAGCCGCAGCCGGGCCAGGGGGCGTCGCTGGGGTCCACCCTCTGGTAGCCGGAGAACAGATACGACAGCTCTTCCGGGTCGGTGACGAACATCCCCCAGCGCCACTTGGCGCGCTTCTTGACCGGCACCGGGATGGAGTCGGTGGTGGCCCGCAGCGAGGAGACCAGCGCCCGCACGCGCACCGCCCGGCCGGTGTTCATCACCGTTTCGATCATGCCTTTGATGTCGCGGGGCAGGTCGGCCGTCTCGTCCACCACGATGACGATGGCGGGGATGTCCGGGCGGGCGGGCAGCTTGGTGTCGTTGGCCTGGCGCATCACCTGCTGGTAGCGGCGCTTGCGCATCTCGATGATCTGGATGGCCATGGTCAGCATCGCGCGGGCCTCGTCCAGGGTGGGTGCGGTCCAGTCGATGACCGGGCGTTTATGGGTGCCGTCGATGGCCCACGAGGTCAGCCACGGCAGCGACAGGCCGGCGCCGGTGGTGTCGATGTGCCACACCAACGCGTCGGTTGTACGGATGAGTTGGGCGTTGATGCCGTTGAGGGTGTTGGTCTTGCCCGACCCGGTGTCGCCGATGCCCAGCCCGCACTGGAAGGCCAGCGAGCCCTTCGCGTACGTGCCGTCCTTGTGCAGCCCGATGGCGAACTCGTCATCGATGCTGGTCGGCGACAGGTCGGCGGGGAACGGGATGTTCTGCTCGATGACGTTGACGGTGGCGACGCGGATGATGGCGGTGCCCTTGCGGCGCCCGCCGGCCACCTCCGCCCCGCACCCCTCCGGCAGCCGCAGATCCGAGCCCAGCGCCTCTTCGAAGCGCTTGAGCTGACCCCAGGTGGCGCCGCCGGGCAGCTCCACCTCCACGGTGTAGCCGGTGCGGGCCGCCCACGGCTGGATCGCCACAATGCGGCACTCCTCCAGCTTGGCGATGCGGGCCAGGCGCTGCTTCCACTGCTCGCCCCACGCGTCGTGCCGCTCCTGGCGCGCGGCTTCCTGCGCGTCCCAGGCGGCCTTGCGGCGCCGCAGCTTCTCCGCACCCTCATGGCGCCCGACGGCGTTCCAGGTCAGGCGGCCGAAGGCGGCGCCGCCGGCGAGCGCGGCCAGGCACGTCCAGGACCAGGGCGGGCCGCCCGCGGCGGCCCACCACGACCACGCGCCCGCCCCGGCCCACAGGCCGGCGCGGTAGGTGAGGGTGGCAGGCAGGTGCCCGCGGCGGGCCCCGTCCAGCACGCTGCCCAGCGCCCCGGCCGCCGCGATCCCCGCATCCCACAGCGGATCGACGCCGCTCACGTAGGTCAGGGAGGAGGCGGCGAGCGCAGAGGTGATGGCGGTCGCCGCTCCGGTGTTCAGGGTGTGGCGTCCCTGCCAGTCCAGCTCAGGCACGCTGCCCTCCGTCCCGCGGGGTGTTCCACATCTGCTCGTTGGTGCGCGGGTTCTCGTTGTGGTCGATTTCCTCGGAGTGCAGCCGCCGGAACGCCGGCTGGAGTTCCATGGCGGCGCTGACGGCCTTGCGCAGCCCGTGCACCACATCGGCGACCATCTCGGCAATGCACGGATCGACCGGGTAGCACTCGGCGGAGCGGGTGGCCAGGTAGGTCACGGCCTGCGCCAGGTGCTCCAGCCCGACCGGCACCCCCTCGTACTCGACGCCGACGACCAGGGCGGGGCTGACGTGCGCATCGGCGTGCGCCTCCGGCGACCACTGCTCGTAGACGCCGCTGACCTCCTCGGCGGCGGTGGCCAGCACGGACGGTTTGGCCCACAGGGCCCCGTCGCCGTCGATGCCGCCGACGTTCCACCAGTGCTCGTTCACCCGGGGGTTCTCCAGGCGCATGATGTCCAGGTTATGGACCTGGCGGAAGGTCGGTTCGAGGTCATCGGCGTAGGCGGCGGTGGCCTCCAGCACATGGGCGACCTGTGCCACGCCGTCGGCCATGGCCGGGTCCATCGGGTAGTAGGCGGCGGAGTTCTCCGCCAGCGCCATGACCGCGCCGTTGATGTTGCGGATGGCGTCGGGCAGGCCCTTGTACTCGGCGGCCACGGCCGCCATCGCGGGCGGATCGTAGGCCGCGTAGGTGTTGGCGACCTCTTCGGCGGAGGTGGCGAAGACACTCACGTGCCCACCCCTTTCAACTGTGGATTCGGTGACCGCCGGGGCGTCGGTGCCGGCGCCGGGGTCGTCGCAGACGTGGCCCACGTGCGCACGGTCGCCGGTGATCGGCGCGGCCATGTCGGAGAGCTGGTCGTGCAGGCGGCGCCGGGAGGCGTCCGCCAGGCCCTTCCAGACCTTGCGGAAGACCCGGCCCGGCCAGGTCATGCCGCGGTTGCTGAAGCGGAAGCGCCTGTTGAGCACGGCGGGGATGTTGGAGGCGGCGCCAACGAACAGCGCGGCGGGCATCACCGCGAGCGCCGCCACCGTCGCGAAGAACACGGCGGCGGCCAGCCGCAGCAGATGCCGCAGCTTCGCCAGATTGCGGCGCCGCCAAAGGTGCGCGGCCTGCCAGGCCCGCGTCAGCTTGGCCTTGGCCCACGCCCCGGCCCGGCCGCGCCACTGCCGCAGCCGATCGCGCAGACGCTGACCCCAGTGCCGCAGCCAGGCCCCGGCCCGCTGCCGGGCGCGATCCAGGCGGCCCTGGGCAGCCTTGAGCGTCTGCCAGCCCGCCCCGCGCCAGCGGTCGCTGCCCGCCGTACGGTTCTTGCGGCCCGGCGCGGACCAGCGATCGGCCAAGCCGGAGGCCAGTCCAGAGCCCAGACCGCCGCCGCGGTGCCTACCCCTGCCGGACGCGCCGGAGCCGTGGCGCCCGGCGCCCCGGCCACCGAAGAGGCCCCCGACGCCGCGGCGCCCGCGACCCGTGCCCAGCCCAGAAGCCCAGCCCCCGCCGCCGGCACCAGCTCCGGAGCCGGAACGGCCCCTGCGGCCAGCGCCTTTGTCCAGGCTGAGCGGCGCCGTACCGGAGGAGCGGTGACCGGCCGCGGTCTCGAAGCGGCCTGACCGGCCCTTCCCGCGCCCACCCGAACCGGCGGTCCCCGTGCCGAAGTTCACGCCGGAGGTGCCGCGGCCGGTGCCGCGCCGCCCCCACAGGCCACTTGCCAGGCCTCCGGCTGCCCCGCCGGAGCCCGTACGGCTCCCGCCACGCGTGCGCCCGCCGGCATGGTCGGCGGCAGACTTCCTGCGGCCGAAGAAGCCGCGCCCTCCGCCATCGCCCGCACCGGAGCGGCCACCTGCTGACCGGCGGCCGGGCCCGCCACCGGCTGCTCCGCCACCACCGGCGGAACGCCGGGTACCCGCGGGCCCGCCGCGGCTGCCCCTGCTGCTCCCCCCGCCGACGAAACCGGTGCCGGACCGGGCCCGGCCCCCACCGCGGCGGGAAGCGCCGCCGGAAGCGCCCGCACCACTGGTACGGCCGGCGCGGGTGGTGGTGGCCGCTTCCGCCCGCCGCTGTTCGGCGGTGCGGGCGGAGCGCACCGTGGCCAGGCCCAGTGCGCCGACACCGGCCGCGGCCACGGCGCCCGCCGCGATGGCGGCGACCGGGCCTGCGGCTTGGAGGGTGCTGCACACGCCGACGGTGGACAGATTGATGGCGTTGGCCAGCAGCGGAACGGCCGGCAGGGCCGCGGGCTGCGGCCCGACCTCTTCCTCGTCCTCTTCCCCGGTGTCGTCCTCGCCCGGGGCCGGGGCCGGGGCGGGTTCGGGGTCCGGGCCGGGGGCGGGCAGGTCCGGCGTCGGCGGCGGTTCGGGGTCGGGCGCGGGCGGATTCGGCCCCGCGGGGGTGGAGATTTCTTCGACCGGTTCGGCCGGCGTGATGATTTCCGGCATGCTGAGAGAGCTCCTCTCGAAGGGGTAGGACGCCCCCGGCCAGGCCCTGAGAAAGCGGGCCGGGGGCGACCGTTTAGCTGTGGTCGGCGTCGCGCAGGTACGCAGCCAGCGCGACCTTGGCCGACGCCACCGCGGCGTACGCGGTCATCGCCGCGAAATCCCCGGTGTCTTCGCAACTCACGGCCTGGCGCAGGTACTCATCGGCTTCGAGCACCAGGTCATCGGGCGCGGTGCGGATCTGCCGCAGCGACGGCCGCGGGGTGAAGATCTGTTTCAGTACGGACATCGGGTGCCCTTCCTCACGGACCGGAGCCGGCGGGCCCGGTCAGAAGCGGTGCGGGTGGGCGGCGGCGATCTCCTGCCAGCGCCGGTTTTCCACCGCGTCCACGTGGCGGACCTGCACCATGAAGGAGCAGCCCTCCTTGCGGCAGCGGTGCACGCTGGTGGAGCTGGCTTCGGCGATGCGCAGCACCACCGTGAAGGCGGTGAGAAACAGGCCGCAGGCGCACGAGACGAGCAGCGGCAGCGGCACCCCGTAGGAGGCCAGCCGCACACCGCTGACCACGGCGAACACCGTCCCGGCGGCGACCGCGACAGGCAGGGTCAGGCGCTGGCGCTTCACGCGTTGCACGGACCCTCCAGAGCTTGCAGGTCGTTGCGGTCGAGGCTGAAGAAGGTCACGTTGCAGTGGGCCAGCTCCGGCCTGTCGTGCATGACCTTGGCGTAGATGCGGTTGAAGGCTTCTTCCCGCGTGCAGCCGGGCCGCGGGGTGAACGTGCCGGTCTGCGTGGCCATGGCGTAGCCAGGGCTTTCAACCGTCAGGATGAAGAAGTGGGTTCCAGCGCTCACAGGTGCTCCGTTCGCTCACGGGGCGGGCTGTCCGGCCCCCGACGGCCCCGGCATGGCATCCGGGACCGCGGGGAGCCGTCAGGCGGCTGCCGCGAGGAGAGGCATGTAAGCGGTGAGCTGCACGGGCACGCCCTCGTACGTGGCGTAGGCGCGCAGGCAATGGCACCTGCTCAGTTCGCTGTACTCGATGCCGGCGGGGTCGATGTCCAGGGCGTCGCGCCAGGCTTCGAAGTCCCCTGCACTGGTGTGCAGATCGATGTGGATGCCCTCTTCGATGCCGTCGGGCCCGCACACCGTGCCCACGGTGAAGCTGGTACTGGGCAAGGCGGTGAACCGTTCGGCCAGGACCGCCAGCGCACGGATGGCGCGGGCCTGCGCGGCCACGGTCAGGGCAGGGTGGTCCGTCACGGTGGTACTCCCATCAGACTAAAAAGTTCGAGGTCAGGCGGCGCACTGACCGCCGGGTCACAGATCGAACAGGCCGCCCTGCATGCCGCCCACGGGGTCGGCGGTGCGGCGGGTGCGCTTGCGGGCGGCGGTCAGGCAGGCCGGACACCACGCCTTCAAGTGCGCCGCGGGCAGGGCGGCCGCCTGCCGCTCGGAGGCGGCCGGGTCGGCGGGTGCGGCCATCAGCCGCACCCGGCCGCCAGCCTTGCCGGCGTAGCCGCCGTGCTCGCGCGGACAGCGGCCCCCGGTCTTGGTGTGACCCTGGCCGCACTGGCCGGTGCACTGGCAGCGCCAGCAGGCCGTCGTCATCACCGCGCGGAACAGGTCCGCGCACGCGATCGGGTCGGCGGTCATGCCACCTCCTGCTGTGCGTGATCCGCCCGCTGGCGCTCGGCGTGCGCTGCGGACGGCTGTTGCGCGCCCTTCAGGTCGCGGTAGCGGGCGGAGACCCAGCCCACCGACCAGCCGGTGCGCTCAGCCGTCTCGCGGACGGTCAGCCCGTGGGCCAGGCTCTGCCGGACAGCTTCGAGCGCTTGGTCCTCGGAGAGCTTGTCCGTGTTCACGGGCTTCGGTCCGGTGTTCACGGCGCTGTTCACGGCCGGCGTGACCGCGGCTGGTGCCGCCGCCTGAACAGCGGCGGCCGGGTGTTCACGGGCTGCCCCTGTGGTTCGGTCCGCCGTGTTCACAGGTGCCGGAGTAGCCGTGTTCACGGCCTCTGCCGCGGTGTTCATGGTGATCTCTGCGGCCTGTTCACCGGCCGCCTGCGAGCGCTCCTGTACGAGGCGTTCCCGCTCCTGGCGTTCACGCTGTTCACGCTCGATGCGGGCCTGTTCACGGCGCCGGTCCTCCCGTTCCCGCTGCTCACGGGCCAGGCGCTCCGCGCGTTCCTCCTCGCGGATGCGGGCCGCTTCCTCGCGGGCGGCTTCGGCCCGCCGCTCCTGGCTGGCCAGGCGATCCCGCTCCAACGCGGCGGCGTGTTCACGAGCCTCGCGCTGCTCGGCGGCCTCGTGTTCACGGCGTTCACGCTCCAGCCGCGCCGCCTGTTCACGCTCCTCTCGTGCCAGGCGTTCCCGGCGCTCGCGTTCACGCTCCCGCTCCTCGCGCGCCAGGCGTTCACGCTCCTGGCGCGCGGCCTGTTCACGCTCCTGACGCTCGCGCTGTTCACGTTCGATGCGCACCAGCGCCGCGGCGATCGCGCGCCGGTAGGCCAGCGCCGCTTCGGCGTTCACGATCAGCAGCAGCGGTGCCGGGATGTGCACACCGACACCGACCAGATCGCCGCGCAGGGCGGCGTCGCCGACGTTGAGCACGAGCGTCATCAGCCCGGTCAGCCAGCGCAGCAGAAACGGCCACACGGACCGGCGCGGGCTGGCGCCGTCGCGGGCGGCCTGCGCGTGCAGGCGGGCCAGGGCCGCATCCAGGCGTACGACGATGACCACGGCCGAATCCACCACCAGCGGCAGGATCGGCGCGGTCCACACCCAGCCGGGCGCGGTATGGCCGGCCATCAGCGGGGTGACGGTCAAGACGCTGTAGACGATCGCGCCGACGGTGATGGTCCACGACCCGATCGTCAGCGTCCGGTCCGCCGCCTCGACATCGGCCGTACTGGTCATCTTCGACGGCCTCATGCCGCCCCCGCCACACGCTCCGGCGTCGGCTCCGGCACAACGGGCACCGCCTGCGTACGCCATGCCACCTCGGCGGCCGGCCGATCGGATAAGGGGCCCCAACCGCTCAACGGCGCCCCGCAGGCGTCCGCGTGCTTCTCGGCGGCTTCCCGGCTGGCATGCAGGCTGTGCGGCTCTCCGTACCTGCGCAGCAACACCAGCCACGATGGCGCCGTACCGACGGCGGCGAGCTGCCGTTCCAGTTCACCGATGCGGTCCTGCTGGCGGGCCATGGCCAGCAGGGCCGCGGTGAACGCCTGTCGCATCTGCACGGCCTGCCGACGCGCCTCCTCAGCCTGCACCATCGCCGTGTGAGCGACGCCAACAAGATCCTTGCGCTCCTCGATCAGCTCTCGGCTGGCGGCCAGCCGGGCGGCCCACTGCCCGGCCACTTCCTCACGGGCCTGTCGGGCCTCCTCGGAGGCGTCTTCGACTTCGGCGTGCAGCGCGGTCAGGCGGGCTGCCGTAACGATACGGATCATGATGTGGTGGTCCCTTCCAGGGCGGTGCCGCGCCGGCCGTGCCGGCGGCCGTTGACCGTGCGGTGAGCCGGGGCCGGACCGGCGGCGGCGAGCCAGCCGCCGCCGCTGCGCTTGGCCTCATACATGGCCTCATCCGCCAGCCGCAGCGCCAGCGGCAGCGACACGGCGGGCAGGTCAGCGGTCAGGCAGGCGCCGATCGAGACGCCGACCGTCAGGCACCGGCCGCGGTGGGCGAACGGGGCAGTGATTGCGTCGTGCAGGCCGCGCAAAAGCCACGGCAGCGCCACGGCCACCGGCAGCGGCACCACAGCGGCGAACTCGTCACCGCCCAACCGGCCCGCCGTCGCGCCTGGGTGCGGCTCCAGGGCGTCGGTCAGGCTCGCGCCGGTCGCCCGGATCGCCGCATCGCCTGCATCGTGGCCGAACTGGTCGTTGAGCCGCTTTAGCCCGTCCAGGTCGATCAGCAGGACAGCGCACGGTCCGGCCTTCAGGACGTGCGGGGCGCACTGCTCGAACCCGGCCCGCGTCAGCAGACCCGTGAGCGGGTCGTGGCGGGCCTGATCAAGCTCCGCGGACAGCCGCCGAATCACCTGCGACTGGTAGCGGCCGGCCTGTACCGCGCTCGTGGCGAAGGCCAGCAGCCAGGACACATCCGGGTCGTGCTGCGCGCGCTCCCGGAACCTCTCCAGAGCCGAGACCGTCACGACACACCCCCCATCACGCCGGTGCGGGTGTAGTCGAGCGCGCCGTCGGCGACCTGGTGCCGCTGCTCGGCGAGCTGCCCGGCGCGGTAGGCGCGCGGGTGCAGGCGCCGCCACAGGCGGTGGCGCAGCGTGGCGTGCGGTCGGCGCGTCATGCGGCACCTCCCGCGATGAGCAGGGCGGCCGGGAACAGGCCGAAGACCAGGTGCATGGACTGATCGACCAGCGGCATCCCGCCGCGCTGTACGAAGTCGGCGGAGCCGGTGCGGCACATCCAGGCCCGTACCGGCCACCTGCGGTCGATCAGCGAGTGTGTGAGGTGAATCCACAGCACGGCGGCCGTCACGCTCCACAGCGGCAGCGACAGGCCGACCACGGCGGCCAGGAGTCCCAGCGCCAGCAGTTCGGCGATGCTGTGCGTCGCGGCGTGCAGCTGGTTGGCGCCCCATCCGGCGTGCCGGACGGTCTTGCCGTCGGCCCCCTGCTCCGTCCAGCCGGCCTTGCGGGCCGACATCCGGTCGCCTTGAGCCAGGTAGTCGGCGGCGTGGTGCGCGGTGAACAGGGCGATGTAGGCCGCGGCGAATTCGGCGGCGGCAGCCATCAGGCCACCTCCGGTACGGGCTCGCTCTGGTTGGCCAGGGACAGGCGGGCGGCGAGCAGCTTGCGGCGGGCGCGTCGGATGCGGCGGGCGGCCACCTCCGTCAGCGGGGTGTCCAGCGCCGCGATCCGGGCATCCAGCAGCTCAACCTCCGCCACGAGCACCGGCATCTCGGCGTCGATGGCGGCCAGGTCGGCGGCGGTCGGCTCCTGGGCCGCCAGGTCCGCGGCCATGGCGTGGTCAGGGGTGGGAATCTTCATGCGGGCGTACCTCTCGAAGGAAACGGCAGGCCCCGGCCAGGCCCTGAGAAAGCGGACCGGGGCGGACACCGGTTGTGTGCAGGCCGTTCATCAGCACGAGCAACCGCGGCACCCCGCCGCCCGGCAGCGCCTGTACGGCGACCGGACGGAGGGGACCGTGAGCACTGGTGCTCAACCGCGCGGAAACGTGTGGTGCGCGGGGGTGACGCGGTGGGCATAGCCAGCGCCGTGCCGGTCCAGCCCGGGCGGCGCCCAAAGCGGTCGTCGCATCGAAAACCTCCTGCTCGGAGGGGCGTTGGAGCAGGCTTTGCCGGAGCGCCGTTGCCACAGCACTCCGGACCCGAGCCTGAGTCGGTGCGTCATCGTTGCTGCTCTGACGCCAGCAGGGCGGCGCGCATCAGGAGTCCTTAAGCGCCTCAGGGGCTGACCTCCAGAAATGGAGGGATGATCCCCATCGGTCACCCAGAGCTGACACGCAGGACAGGACAGGTTCGCCTGCCACGAAGTGGCCGCCGGGCGGCCGTCACCCGGGCCGTTGCGGGGACGGGGACTCACACCCCGTCGAATGTAACTCTGTTGAGTTCTCAAGGAAGGCCCGCTCTCTTTGGACCCGTCTCGCGGGGCCCTCCGGGCGGAGTTCGTGCAGGTCAAACGCATTGTTCTTCGGCTTCGGCCACCTCGTTCGAGGTGCTTTCGCCGACAGCTACTGTTCTAGCACGACTGGTACAAGCAGTACAAGGGGTTGTGTTGGCATGGCTGGTTGGACCGATGAACTGGCGGTTAGCATCGAAGCCATGACGCCCACTTCCGGCGACGCCCGCCGCGTGAACGAGCAGATCGCCGACGCCCTTCAGGAGGACATCGAGTCAGGGAGGTTCGAGGTCGGAGAGAAGCTGCCAGCAGTGCGAAAGCTCGCTGAGCGATTTGACGTTGCTGCTGGAACCGTGACCAAGGCGCTTCAGCTATTGGTTCAACGGGGCTTGATCCGTGCGGAGTCCACACGCGGGTACTTCGTGAACAACCGGAGGGGAAGCCAGGAGGAGCAGCCCAGCCCAGAGTTCCTGGCGATCATGCGGGAGGTCGAGGTGATCCGTGCTCACGTGGCTCGCCTCGATGGGCGTCTTCGGCAACTGGAGGACCAGCGTGAGTAGGGCTGACGGGGGTAGCCAGCCGTTGGACGCGATGGGTCAATCCTTCGACATCGGCAGCCAGCTGAGCCAGATCTTCCAGCAGTTGCCGACGCTCGTGGTCCTTCAAGAACACGGCTGTGCCCCCTAGTTGCCAGTTCTGGGTGTCTCACTTCGGACGCCTATGAAGCTATGGCGGCGCGCCAGCTCGAACCCGGAAAATCCTTCCGGGGTCTCTTGGCGAACCGAGGTGAGGGTTGAGTCATGCGAGGAATGACGCAGCAACTGACGATCGGCGAGCGCGTGGCTTGGTACCGCCGCCGCCGCGGCCTGTCCCAAGAAGTGCTGGCCGGCCTAGTCGGGCGTACCGCTGACTGGCTCGGCAAAGCAGAGAACAACCGCATCGAACTCGACCGCCTATCGGTGATCAGGTCCCTGGCTCACGCGCTTGATGTGTCCATTGGCGACCTCATCGGAGAGCCGACACTCCTGGAGTGGTCGCGCGACAGCGGTCGCCACACTGTCCCCGCGCTTCGCGAAGCGCTCATGGACTACCGGCTTCTCACGCCTCTCATTGGTACACCGACGGGGGGCGAACCGCCGACGCTGGCAGCTCTGCGGTCCGACGTACGCGAAGTGTGGGACGCCTACCAAGGCTCCCGGTTTGGTTTCGCTGCTCGCCAGCTCCCGCTCCTGCTAGCTGACGCTCTGCTGACTGCGAGGTATCAGTCAGGGCCAGGGCGCGAAGAAGCACATGAACTACTAGCCCTTACGTACCAAGGCGCTGCCATGGTGCTCGGAAAATTGGGGGAAACTGAACTCGCTTGGATCGCAGCGGACCGCGGGCTCGCCGCAGCCCAGCAGAGCGGGAACAAGGTGATCGCGGGCTCCCTGTTCCGATCGGTGACGCACTGCCTGTTGTCGAATGGCCGCTTTGAGACGGCGGTCCAACTGGTCGATGACGCCGCCGGATTCCTGGAACCGGGACTCTCTGATCCGTCTCCTGCGTATCTATCCGTGTATGGAACCCTGTTTCTCACCGGAACGATGGCGGCAGCTCGCGCAGAGGACCGCTCTACCGTTGAGGCGTTCCTGCGTGAGGCAGGAGAAGCCGCGGCGCGACTCGGATCAGACGGAAACCACATGTGGACTGCCTTTGGCCCAACGAACGTAGCTATCCATCGCGTAGCTGCCGCCGGCGAACTGGGAGACGTGCAAGTTGCCGCGGACCTAGGCCCACGGATCGACACCAGCGGACTTCCAGTAGAACGACGCGTTCGACATGACCTGGAAGTAGCGCGAGCCCTCAGCGCTTGGAACCGAACCGACGAGGCCGTTGCCATGTTGCTCGCGGCGGAGCGGCTCGCCCCTGAGCAGGTGCGGCACCACTACATGAGTCGAGAGCTGGTCCTAGGCTGGGTCCGTGGCACCCGCGGGCGGCCGACAGTACCGGTCAGGGAGCTAGCTGACAGGCTTCACGTCCTGTGATCTGGTTAGGCTCAGTCGTGTGAGCGAAAACGAACACGAGACGAAGATGGCGCGCCCGCGGATGGCCTCGGGCGCGTTGTTCTTCGATTCCCAGGGTCGCGTCATGCTCCTCGATACGACGTACAAGGATTACAAGGAGATTCCCGGGGGTTATGTAGAGACCGGTGAGTCACCCCTCCAGGCATGTGTGCGCGAGGTCGAAGAAGAGCTAGGGATCTCGCCCGCCATCGGCCGACTTCTTGTTATGGACTGGGCTCCCGGAGCGAAGGAGGGGGACAAAGTCCTCTACGTTTTCGATGGCGGCACACTGCCACCCGAAACTGAGTCGCAGATCGTCTTGCAACCGGAAGAGCTGAGCGACTACGGGTACTACCCGGTTGACCGCATCGCAGACCTCACGATTCCTCGTTTGGCCCGGCGCATCAGGGCGGCAGCCAAGGCGCGGGAAGAGGGCACATTCCGCTATTTGGAGCACGGCCAAGAACCAGAACAGTCGACAATCTGAACGTGCTCTGCCGCCTTCCTTGGACAGTGCGTACCAGGAGCGCCGTTCGCTCCTGCGTCCACGCCTGCCCGGTGTGTTGAACGGGCCCACGGCGAAGAGGACGATGGCAACACGACCGTTGAGCGGAAAGGCTCGGTGCCATGGGAGTCATAGATCCAAAGTGGATCCCAGCCTTGCGGGAGGACGGTCGGTACACACGGCTGCTCAACCTGACTCAGCGACTCGCAGAGCAGCGGGAGCGGGAGCGGACAGTGCCGAGATGCGGTAGCTGCCAGGGCGGTCAGGTCATTGTCCAAGGTTCGGACGGCAACCAGCACACGGTGCAGTGCGACAGGTGTGACGGCACCGGCGAGGTACCGGAGTACGCCGACAACGAGGACAACGGCCAGGCCGGAGGGAACGGGTAGCGCGGTCGGCGCCGCACAGAAGGTGCCGGGCCATCGTGACCGTTCCAGCTCATGTTTGCCCCGCCTGTGGGCCATGCGCGGGCCAAGGAGGCGCGATGGTGGCAATCTTTCGGGGTCCGCCCAGGTCAGCGCGGGTTTGTCGATGCACGGCGGAACGCTCTTGAAAACTGTCGTGAGGTAACCCCTCACCGTGGGTTCAAATCCCACAGCCTCCGCAGCTCCCAGTGTGAGCACAGCGCCCCCGACCAGGGATTCCGGTCGGGGGCGCTGCGCGTTGTGGTGCGGGCGCCATGCTTCGTACGGCTGGTCGGGTTCGTCGGGAACCGGTGGATTGTCGTTTCCCTCTTGATCTCCGGAGCTGGATCGAGACGAGGAGACACCGGTGGCGGGCGCGACCCCTGACACGACGAAGAAGCGGGACGAGGAGCCGAAGGGGACGCCGTCGGGTGAGGGGGATACGGGGGTGGCGGCCGCGGCAGCGGCGGCAGGGTTAGAGGGGAAGGATGCGCCCTCCGGTGAGGCCGATCGCGAGGGCGAGGGGGACGTCGGGGCGAGACCGGCGGCTGCGGAAGGGCCGGGGGCGGACGCGGCGCTCGAATCCGCAGTCACAGCCGAGTCCGTACGCGAGAGCTCGGACGCGGAGGCTGAGGAGAAGGCTGACGCGGAAGCCGACGTGAAGGCCGACGCGGAAGCCGACGTGAAGGCCGACGTCGAAGCCGACGTGAGGGCCCGCGCGAAGGTCGGCTCAGGTGCTGTAGCGGAAGACGTCACCCACGTCGCCCCGGCGGACGAGGGTGCGAAGAAACCCGCCGCGGCAACCTCTGCCGCGGAACGGGCCACCGCCCAGGCACAGCCGTCCACCACCGCCCCCACAAAGCCCGCCCCCACAAAGCCCGTCCACACCCCAGCGCCGACTCCCGCTGCAACCCCGACCCCGACCCCAGCCCCAGCCCCCACCCCAACCCCCCTCCCCGCCTCCAAGCGGACCAAGCAGCAGCCGTTGCCTTCGGTGTCGCCGGTGGAGTTGTCGGCGGAGGTGACCAGCACTCCGCCGCCGCCCGGGACGCCGCTGCGGACGGTGGCTCGCCGGGTCAGGATCTGGGCTCCGCTGGTGGTTCTGCTGCTGGTCGTCCTTGTCGTCGTTCAGCAGGTCCGGCCGTTGCCCGACCCGGAGCTGGCGTTGGGGGAGAAGGCGTCGTACACCTTCGCGGGCGGCGCGTTCCGGATGCCGTGGCCGGGGGAGGGGCAGGCGGCCGTGCGGGTGGTCGGAGTGGGGGACGTGGGGGTGTACGGGCCGCGGAAGCCCGTGCCGACGGCGAGTGTCGCGAAGGTGATGACGGCGTATCTGGTCCTGAAGGATCACCCGTTGAAGGCCGGTGAGCAGGGGCCGAGGATCACGGTGGACGCGCAGGCCGCCAAGGAGGCGGAGGCCAAGGACGAGTCGCGGGTCGACGTGCGGGAGGGGCAGTCGTTCAGCGAGTTCCAGATGTTGCAGATGGTGCTCATACCGTCCGGCAACAACATTGCGCGGCAGCTCGCGCGTTGGGACGCGGGGAGCGAGGCCGCCTTCGTCGGCAAGATGAATGCCGAGGCCAAGGCCCTGGGGATGACGGACACCACGTACACCGACCCCAGCGGTTTCGCGGCGAGTACGAAGAGCACGGCGGTCGATCAGCTGAAGCTGGCCGAGGCCGTCATGCGGAACGATGTCGTCCGCAAGATTGTCGCGATGCCGAACGCCGAGGTCCCCGGCCTCCGTGAGCGGCTGGAGAACAACAACAGCCGGTTGCTGATCAAGGGAACCGGGGTGCTGGGCGTGAAGACCGGGTCCAGCAGCCCGGCCGGTGGCGCGCTGATGTGGGCGGCCCGGCGGACGGTGGACGGCACGCCGCGGACCATCGTCGGCGTGACGATGGACCAGCACTTCAAGGGGCTGGACCCCAACGCGGAGAACAGCCTGAACCTCGTGCTCGACCGGAGCTACACCATGATCCGGGCGGTGCAGGACGCCCTGACGTCGGCCACCGTGGTCGAGAAGGGGGACGTGGTCGGTCACGTCGACGACGGTCTCGGCGGGCGGACGCCGGTGGTCGCCACCGAGAGCCTGACGGCCGTCGGGTGGCCCGGAATGAAGGCGCAGTTCTCGGTCGATGCCGGTGATCGTTCCGCCGTACCGCATGAGGGGAAGGCCGGTACCGTCGTCGGCCGGCTGAGTGCGGGCAGCGGTGCGGGCCGGGCGACGGTTCCGGTCGCGTTGCAGAAGGACATGGCCGGGCCGTCGTTCGGGGCCCGGCTCACGCGGATGGGCTGAGTGAGGCCGCCGAGGCCACTGGACGCAGCGAGGTCGGCGAGGTCTACGAGTTCAGCGAGGCCGTCGAGGTCGGTGGTGCCGCCCCTGACGGAAGCGGGACCGCTTCAGGGGCGGTAGACGCACGCTGCCAAGGTCGCGTGCGCCTTCCAGCCGAGGGTTTCGTAGAGGGCGCGGCCGGCGTCGGTGGCTCCGAGGAGGCCGAGGGTGGCGCCGTCGGCCACGGCGTGCCGGGCGAGGGTCTGCATGACGTGGCGGCCGAGGCCGCGGCGGCGGTGGGCCGGTTCGGTGGTGACCCGGTCGACGATCGCGGCCTCGCCGAGGACGGACATCTGACCTTGGGCGGCGCTCTCGCCCGTCGTGGCGTGGACGCGTACGTACGTGACGCCGTCGCGGGTCTCGACGGTGGTGGTGCAGCCGGCGGGCGGTGCCGGTTCCGGGGCGGTGGCCTGGAGGTCGGTGGCCATCAGGTGACCGGTGTCCTCCAGATCCACCACCCAGCCGGGCGAGAGCCAGGGGGCCACGGCGTCGGGTTCCGCCGGGATCTTCAGCCAGGTGTGGGGGACGGTGACCGAGGCGGCGGCCGCGCGTATGGACGGTCCGTCGGGGGCGGGCAGGACGTGGCGGCCCATGTGGCCGGGCTCGCCCACCTCGATGTACAGGCCCCAGGGCCGCTCGGCCGGCCGGGGGGTGCCGCGTGAGACCGCCCAGCCGGCTGCCCAAGTCCTGACGTACTCCGGAAGCATCGCGCCCTCCCATGGTGTCGGTGGGGTGCAGTCGGCATCGGTAAGTGGCCAACTGCGGTCTGGGAGCTTACTTCCGTGGTGAGTGGGGTGGCATCTGCTTTTTGTGAGGGTGCCGGGGCGGGCGAGGCGGGTGAGGGACGACGGACCGGATCAGTGGCGGGCGGCCGAGGCGATGGTGGCGCGGGCCTCGCGTTCGCTGAGGCCGGTGTGGAGGGCGGCGGTGGTCAGGGCGGTGGCCATCTCCTGGCCCAGGCCGGACTCGTAGGCGCGGCAGGCGGCCCAGAAGAGGCGGGCGTTGCGCTGGCCGTCCGGGGAGGTGCGGACGAAACGCAGCAGGGCGGGGGCCGGGTGCGGGTGCGGCGGAGGGGACGGCAGGGCCGACGGGTGGTGGAGGGAGTGGGGGTCGGGACGGGGCGGCGTTTGGGGCGGGAGGAGGGCGACCAGAGCGGCCGGGGCCGGCGCTGGGGTGCGCGGGGTGCAGGGGGCGAGGTGGTACTCGCCGCGGGAGGTGCGGGAGCCCGGCCCGACCAGGTAGCCGCCGGTGCCCCGGATGTCGATGCCCGGGGCCAGCCGGCCCGCGGAATTGGGGACGGGCGGGGCGGACGGGCCGGAGAAGTAGAGGTGGCGGCCGCCGCTCGGGGTGTGGACCGTGACGGTGGGCGGGAGCGCGAAGTGGTGTCCGGCGGCGAGCAGGCGCAGGGCGGTGAGGCCGTCGGCGCCGTGCTTGGTGTCCAGGTCGATGCCGATGAGGTGGTGCGGGGGGACGCCGCAGGCGATGCCGTACGCGGTGGCCCAGGGCGCGGCCCCGAAGAGGCGGCGAACGGCGAGCGGGTCCGAGGTCGCGTCGTGGATGCCGTGCCCGGGGCGGCCGCAGGCGCCGCGGCAGGGGGTGGGGGACCGGTCGGCGTGGTGGGGGGAGCGTACGGCGGGGAGTTTGGCGCGGGTGAGCGGGATGACGGAGTAGCCGCGGCCGGCCGCGACGAGGGCGTGGGTGAGGGCGGTGGCGTGGTCGTCGCGGCGGTGGGCGGGGTGGGCGACCCGGAGGGCGGCCCGCCCGTCGGAACGGCTGTCGGACTGCTCGTCGGCCCGTCCTTCGAAACAGCTGTCGGCCCGTCCGTCGGGGTGGGCGGGATGGCTTCCGGTGGCGGTGACGTGGGGAGAGGCCATGGATCTATTTTCGTATGCGCGTTCGATTCAGGGAAGGGGTGCGGGAGGCTCCGGCCGGGAAAGGCCGGAAAAGGTGCGGAAGCGATTGCCGCAGGTCGGGGATGCGAACGGAGCCTGCGCGCTGTTGCCGCCTCTTGACTCCGAAGGGTTCCTGACGGACAGTCAGGAAATCTCCGTTCGTTTCCGTGGCAGCCGGAGTGCCGGAGTGGGGGCGAAAACGTGGCCAGGAACGTGGCCGTGGACGGGCCGGTGGACGGGACCTCACGCGCGGCCGCGTCCGCCGCCGACGAGCTGTACGTACGGCTGAAGGCCTTCGAAGGCCAGGCCGCCGTCACGGCCGGCGAGGGCAAGGATCCCGTCAACGAGCCGATGATCCGGCACTGGTGCGAAGCCATGGGCGACACCGGCCCCGCGTACCAGGGCCCCGGCGCCATCGCGCCGCCCACCATGCTCCAGGCGTGGACGATGGGCGGCCTCTCCGGACACCCGGGCCGCTCGACGGCGCACGAGGCGCTCTTCGCCCTGCTGGACGAGGCCGGCTGCACCGCCGTCGTGGCGACCGACTGCGAGCAGGAGTACCTGCGTCCGCTCCGCCCCGGCGACCGCGTCACCTTCGACTCCGTCATCGAGTCGGTCTCCCCGCGCAAGACGACGAAGCTGGGCGCCGGGTACTTCGTCACGACACGGATGGACGTACGGGCGAACGGCGAACCGGCCGGTACGCACCGCTTCCGGGTCCTCAAGTACGCGCCCGCCGCAAGCCGGGAGCCCGGAATCCGCCGCCCGAATCCGCCCGAGAGGGGCCGCCCGGACCCACCCGAGAAGGGCCGCCCGGCCCCGCCCGGGAAAGACCGCCCGGCCCCGCCCGGTCCCAGCGCCCGGTCACACCGCCCCCGCCCCGTGATCAACCGCGACAACGCCGGCTTCTGGGACGGAGTCGCCCGCCACCGGCTGCTCATCCAGCGCTGCACGGACTGCGCGACGCTCCGTTTCCCCTGGCTCCCGGGGTGCAACAGCTGCGGCGGCGAGGGCTGGGACACCGTGGAGGCCGCCGGTTCCGGCACGGTCTTCTCGTACGTCGTGATGCACCACCCGCCCTTCCCGGCCTTCGACCCGCCCTACGCGGTCGGGCTGGTCGAACTGGCGGAAGGTGTACGGATGGTGGCCGACGTGGTCGGGGTCCCGCCGGAGGAGATGCGCATTGGTATGCCCGTACGACTGGAGTTCCGGACCGTGGACGAGGACCTCGTACTACCCGTCTTCAACGCCGACCGCGGCGACGACGGCGGCCACGTAGGTGACGGCGGCCACGAAGGCGGCAGTGACGGCGGCAGTGACAGCGTCGGCGACGGCTATGGCGACGGGCCCCAGGCATGAGACCAGGCGACGAACTCCCCCCGCTGACCGTCCCCGTCACGCGCACCCTCATCGTCGCGGGAGCCATCGCCTCCCGCGACTACCAGGACGTGCACCACGACGCCGAAGCGGCCAGGGCCAAGGGCTCCCCCGACATCTTCATGAACATCCTGACCACGAACGGCCTCGTGGGCCGCTACCTCACCGACTTCTTCGGCCCCCGCGCCGTGCTCCGCAAGGTTGCGATCCGCCTCGGTGCGCCCAACTACCCCGGGGATGTACTGGAGTTACGCGGTACGGTCCTCGCCTTGGACGGTGACACGGCGGACGTACGGGTCGTCGGCACCAACCGCCTCGGCCACCACGTCACCGGCACGGTGACCGTAACCGTCCCCGCCCCGCAACCCACGCCCTCGGAAGCCACACCCCCGAGAGTCACCTCCCCTGATGACGCGCCCCCGGAGCCCACCCCATGAGCCTCCACCGCGCGGACACCCTCGGCGGCCGGGCCGCCATAGCCGGGATCGGCGCCACCGAGTTCTCCAAGGACTCCGGCCGCAGCGAGCTTAAGCTGGCCGTCGAGGCCGTACGGGCCGCTCTGGACGACGCCGGGCTCGGCCCCGGGGACGTCGACGGTATGGTCACCTTCACGATGGACACCAGCCCCGAGATCACCGTCGCCCAGGCGGCCGGGATCGGCGAGCTGTCCTTCTTCTCCCGTGTCCACTACGGCGGCGGCGCGGCCTGTGCGACGGTCCAGCAAGCGGCCCTCGCGGTCGCCGCCGGACTCGCCGAAGCCGTGGTCTGCTACCGGGCGTTCAACGAGCGCTCGGGCCGCCGTTTCGGCGCCGGTGTGCAGCGCCGCGAACCGTCCGCCGAGGGCGCGGCGCTCGGCTGGAACCTGCCCGCCGGGCTGCTGACGCCCGCCTCCTGGGTCGCCATGGCGGCTCAGCGGTACCTGTACGCGTACGGGCTCACCCCGGAGGCGTTCGGTCAGGTCGCGGTCGTCGGCCGGCGGCACGCCGCGCGCAACCCCGCCGCGTACTTCCACGGCAAGCCGATCACCCTCGCCGACCACGCCGCGTCCCGCTGGATCGTCGAGCCGCTGCGGCTGCTCGACTGCTGCCAGGAGACGGACGGCGGCCAGGCCCTCGTCGTCACCTCGCTCGAACGCGCCCGCGACCTGCGGCGGCCGCCCGCGGTGATCCGGGCCGCCGCACAGGGCGCGGGCCGCGCCCAGGAGCAGATGACCAGCTACTACCGTGACGGCCTGACCGGTCTGCCGGAGTCGGCCGTCGTGGCCCGGCAGCTCTGGCGGACCAGCGGACTGCGCCCGGCGGACATCGACGTCGGCATCCTCTACGACCACTTCACGCCGTTCGTGCTGATGCAGCTGGAGGAGTTCGGCTTCTGCGCGCCGGGCGAGGCGGCGGACTTCGTCGCCGCGGACAGGCTGCCGCTCAACACGCACGGCGGGCAGCTGGGCGAGGCGTACCTGCACGGCATGAACGGGATCGCGGAGGCCGTACGGCAGCTCCGCGGAACCTCCGTCAACCAGGTGCCTGGCGCCACCGGTGTCCTGGTCACCGCCGGTACGGGCGTACCGACCTCCGGACTGCTGCTCGGAGCCGACCACTGAGCACAGCCCGACCAGCCCGACCAGCCCCACCGGTCCTCCTTCAAACCCCGGCACTCCTTCGAACATCACTCCGAAAAAGCACCCGGAAGATTGAATGAGTGCGGCCACTGGCGTGTCCGGCGCGCGGCGCCCCTGACCCGCACTTTGACTCCGGGTATGGGATCGACAAAAAGGATCATCCGACGCGGCACTCAGCGCCCCACCGTCCTGGTCACGGCCCTGACCGGCCTGCTCGGTCTGCTGGCCACACTCCTCGCCCCGGCCGCCGGCGCGGAACCCGACCGGGCCGGCCCACGCGGCCCGAATGTGTTC
This sequence comes from Streptomyces sp. NPDC030165, assembly GCF_055573595.1. Classification (NCBI taxonomy): domain Bacteria; kingdom Bacillati; phylum Actinomycetota; class Actinomycetes; order Kitasatosporales; family Streptomycetaceae; genus Streptomyces; species Streptomyces sp. NPDC030165. The sequence continues at coordinate 141,494 of NZ_JBVIBD010000004.1, forward strand.
CAGGGCTGGGCGTTCGACACCTGCAAGACGCCCTCGCAGAGCACCATGCAGGCGTGGAAGGGCTCCAAGTACCGCGGCGTCGGCATCTATTTCGGCGGGCGCGGCCGGGCCTGCCCCAACCAGCCGAACCTCAGCCGCGACTGGGTACGCGCCGTCCACGGTGCGGGCTGGCGGCTGCTGCCGCTGTACGTCGGCTCGCAGGCACCCTGCGTCGTCAACCAGCACAAGCGGAAGGTGACCATCGGCAGTCGCCCGGCGCAGGCCGGCACGAATGAGGCCCAGGACGCGGTACGGCGCGCCAAGGCGCTGGGCATCGCCCCGGACAGCGCGCTGTACCTGGACATGGAGGCGTACAGCCTGCGCGACGCGGGCTGCACCCGTAAGACACTGGATTACATCCGGGCCTGGAACCGGGAGACCGTCCGCCAGGGCTACGTGCCGGGTTTCTACAGCAGCGCCGACTCCGGCGTACGGCACATGGAGCGGGCACGGCAGGCCGGCACGCGGGACCTGCCGACGGTGATGTGGTTCGCGCGCTGGCACGCCAAGCCGAACCTCTACGGCGAGCCCGAACTGTCCCGCACGGCGTGGCGTCCGCACCGGCGGATCCACCAGTACGCGGGCAATGTCGCCGAGACGCATGGCGGCCGCAGGATGGTCATCGACCGCAACCAGGTGGACGCACCGGTCGCCGTGATCAGGTAGGCCGGTAGGGCAGCCCGGCCGGGCAGTCCGTCCGGGCGGGCCGCCCGGACGAGCCCGGCGGGACCCCGGAACACGGATTCCGGGGTCCTGACGAAGGCAGGTGCGGGATGGGGTGCGGAACCGGGACCGGGCCGGGACCGGGCCCGGGACCTGACGAAAGTGGGACAGTGACCCTGACGGGGGACGAGTGGCTGTCCGCCTTTAGGAGGTGGGGGCAACCCCACCCGTACAACTTGAGAGGGAGGCTTCTTCGGCACCTGGGGGCGATCCGTCACGGCACACCGCGCTTCTAGCGTTGGACCATGACCACGCCAGTGTGCACCAGCGCCTCCCGCGCCGCTGTGTTCCCGTCATTCTCGTCGTACGTACGGGCCCGCGGGCCGGTGCTGCTGCGGACCGCCCGCTCGCTCACGGCCAACCCGAGCGACGCCGAGGACCTGCTGCAGACCGCGCTGACCAAGACGTTCGTGGCGTGGGAGCGGATCGAGGACCACCGGGCGCTCGACGGGTACGTGCGCCGCGCCCTGCTGAACACCCGTACCTCGCAGTGGCGCAAGCGCAAGGTCGACGAGTTCGCCTGCGAGGAGATACCCGAGCCCGACCCGGTGCCGGCGCCCGACCCGGCCGAGGCCCAGGTGCTGCGGGACGCGATGTGGCGGGCGGTGCTGCGGCTGCCGGCGCGGCAGCGGGCCATGGTCGTGCTCCGCTATTACGAGGACCTCAGCGAGGCGCAGACGGCGGAGGTGCTCGGGGTCTCCGTCGGTACGGTCAAGAGCGCGGTCTCCCGGGCCCTGGCCAAACTGCGCGACGACCCGGAACTGTCCGTCGCGGCGTAGGACGTCCGTCCGCCCACCGCCTCACACCACCCGCACCGCGTCCCCCTGCCGGATGCGTCCCGGCCGTACGACCTGCGCGTACACGCCCGCGCACGGCTGCGGGCCCATGTCCTCCATCGGCACCACCCGGTTGTGCCGCGCGGGCACCCGCAGGGCGTCGGGGTCGCGTGGCAGGCGGCCGTGTTCCAGCGTCGGTACGGCGCAGCGCGGTGTGCGGGCCACGACCCGGAGGGTGAGTTCGTCGCCGATGCGCAGTTCGCGGCCGGGCCAGTCGTTCTCGACGAAACCGGCGGCCTCGGTGCGGATGACGACGTTGGGGCGGTAGCGCTCGGCCTCGACGGTGGTGGCCCGGGGGCCGAGTTCGGTGATCCGGTCGAGGGTGGCGCGGGTGATCAGGTGCAGCGGCGCGTAGTCGAAGAAGGTGCCGGGCGGGGCCTGGGCGCCGATCTCCAGCGTGTCGTACCCGACCCGGGCCGCCGCTCCGGCGTCCAGGACCTCCTCGGGGCGGGAGCGTTCCAGGGTGGCGCTCTCGGGTGGGGTGCCGGTCAGCGTGACGGGGTGCCCGAGGTGCGCGGAGAGCGTCTTGTGCACGTGCGCGTCGGTGGACCGTACGGTCCGGCCGGAGGGGAGCGTGATCCGTACGGCACCGTCGATGATCTCGGCCCGCAACTTCAGCAAGTCGCGCCACAGGCGGGGGTTCTTGGCGCTGGCGACCTGGCCGGATGTCTGGTGCACCAGGGCGAGCGCGCGGTCTCCCGCCAGCCCGCGGGCGTCCGCCGCGGCGTCCGGAACCTCCTCACCCAACAGTGATTTCACCGGATACCGCCACAGCGTGGTCACCGTTCCCACCATCGTCCCCATACCTCCAGGCTGCCACGACCGTAGCGCCCGAGACTCCTGAATTCTCCGCGCAGTGGTCCCCTACCGTGCGATACGGGACCGGCGCCGCCGTCGGGGATGCGGTCGGTCGGCGTGCCCGCGATGCGGTCGGTGGGCCGGCCGCCGCGACGGCCGGCCGTACGGTGGCTTCGGGAGTGTCTGTGGGGTCAGGGTCGGACATGTCCTAGGACAGGCCGAAGAACGCGGAGTAGCCGTCCCAATAGATCCCCGAATAGCCGTGTGTCACGTCGGTGAAGTCGCCGACTTCGGTCAGCTCGGGGGTTTCGTAGTCGGTCTCTTCCTGGTGCTCTCGCATGGTCCGACCTCCGTCCGGAGCGTGTGCCTGCCAAGAGCATTCCCGGTCGTCGCGGCCGCGCCACCACCCCTTTGGAGTGGGCGAGGGGTGCGCGGGCGTGCGGTCCTCTCCCGAGGAGCGCCGCACGGCCTGCGGCGGACACCTGCCCGACATGGCGAAGATGGCCTGATCGGGACTCACCTCATGGGGCGGTCGGCGCCCCGCCGTACCGCTCACCGGCGGTGTCGCGGAGCCGCCGAGCGCCGGGACAACGGCTGAATCCGTACTGGCCGGGTAGTGACATACCGCGAGGAACACCAGCACAATCGCCAGGAACTTACCCGCGCGTAACAGGCGCACCCTATGGGGAGGCTCCCGGTGCAGAGCACGATGCAAGACGTACCCCTGCTCGTTTCGAGGATCTTGACGCACGGCGCGACGATCCACGGAAAGGCCGAGGTGATCACCTGGACCGGTGAAGGCGAACCGCACCGCCGCGGTTACGCGGAGATCGGCACCCGTGCCGCCCGGCTCGCCCACGCCCTCCACGACGAATTGGGTGTCCGCGGCGACGAGCGGGTGGCGACGCTCATGTGGAACAACGCCGAGCACCTGGAGGCGTACCTCGCCATCCCCTCCATGGGCGCCGTGCTCCACACCCTCAACCTGCGGCTGCCCGCCGAGCAGCTGGTGTGGATCGTCAACCACGCCGCGGACCGGGTCGTCCTGGTCAACGGCTCCCTGCTGCCGCTGCTGGCACCGCTGCTGCCGCACCTGCCGACGGTCGAGCACGTCGTCGTGGCGGGGGCGGGCGACCGTTCCGTACTGCAAGGGGCCCGGCCCCGCCTCCACGAGTACGAGGAGCTGATCGCCGGCCGTTCGCAGCACTACGACTGGCCGGAGCTCGACGAACGGCAGGCCGCCGCGCTCTGCTACACCTCCGGCACGACCGGCGACCCGAAGGGCGTGGCCTACAGCCACCGGTCCCTGTACCTGCACTCCATGCAGGTCAACAATGCCGAGGCGTTCGCGCTGGGCGGCAAGGACATCGCGATGCCTGTAGTGCCCATGTTCCATGTGAACGCATGGGGCCTGCCGCACGCCTCCTTCATGGCGGGAGCCTCCCTGCTGATGCCGGACCGGTTCCTGCAGCCGGGGCCGATCGCCGAGATGATCGAGACGGTACGGCCGACCGTCGCCGCCGCCGTGCCCACCATCTGGCAGGGCCTGCTCGGCGAGCTGGACGCCACCAAGCGGGACGTCACCTCGCTGCGCAACGTCGTCATCGGCGGCTCCGCGTGTCCCCCGTCCCTGATGCGCGCCTTCGAGGAACGGCACGGCCTGCGTGTGGTGCACGCCTGGGGCATGACCGAGACCTCCCCGCTCGGCTCGGTCTCGCACCCGCCGGCCGGCGTGAGCGGCGAGCAGGAGTGGGCCTACCGCGCGACGCAGGGCCGCTTCCCCGCCTCGGTGGAGGCCCGGCTGGCCGGCCCCGACGGCGAGTACCTGCCGTGGGACGGGGAGTCGGCGGGCGAGCTGGAGGTACGGGGACCGTGGATCGCGGGCGCGTACTACGGCGGCGCGGACGGCGCCGACCTGCGCCCCGAGGACAAGTTCAGCCCCGACGGCTGGCTGCGCACCGGCGACGTCGGCACGATCACGCCGGACGGCTACCTCACCCTCACCGACCGCGCCAAGGACGTCATCAAGTCCGGCGGCGAGTGGATCTCCTCGGTCGAGCTGGAGAACCACCTGATGGCCCACCCGGAGGTCGCGGAGGCCGCGGTGATCGCCGTACCCGACGACAAGTGGGGCGAACGCCCCCTGGCCGCCGTAGTGCTGCGGGACGGCGCCGGCGCCGGTTTCGAGGAGCTGCGCACCTTCCTCGGCGAGCGGGTGGCGCGCTGGCAGCTTCCGGAGCGGTGGACGGCGGTGGCGGCCGTACCGAAGACCAGCGTCGGCAAGTTCGACAAGAAGGTGCTGCGCAGGCAGTACGCGGACGGGGAGCTGACGGTCACCCGGGTGGGGTGAGGCGGCGGCGCACCCGTACGGGAGGGGCCGGCGGAGTGGCCGGCCCCGGGGCCGCCGCCCGCCCCCGGCCGCCCGGTGACCCGTCCGCTCAGTTCGTACCGATCTTGGCGAGCAGGTCGACGATCCGGGCCTGGACCTCCGCGCTCGTCGAGCGTTCCGCCAGGAACAGGACGGTCTCGCCCGCCGCGAGCCGCGGCAGCTGGGCCGGATCGAGGTCCGCCGACGTGTAGACGACCAGCGGGGTGCGGTTGAGCAGGCCGTTCGAGCGCAGCCAGTCGACGATTCCGGCCCGGCGGCGGCGTACCTGCATCAGGTCCATCACCACCAGGTTCGGCCGCATCTGGGCCGCGAGCGTGACCGCGTCCGCGTCCGTCGCCGCCCGCGCGACCTGCATGCCGCGCCGTTCCAGCGAGGCGGTCAGCGCCCCGGCGACGGCGTCGTTCTCCTCGGTCAGCAGGACCCGGGGCGGGTGCTGCTCGCTGTCGCGCGGGGCGAGCGCCTTGAGGAGTACGGCCGGGTCGGCCCCGTAGGCGGCCTCCCGTGTCGCCTGGCCGAGTCCGGCCGTCACCAGCACCGGCACCTCGGCCGCCACCGCCGCCGTACGCAGCGACTGCAGCGCGGTACGGGTGATCGGCCCGGTCAGCGGATCGACGAACAGCGCCGCCGGGTACGCGGCGATCTGCGCGTCCACCTCCTCGCGGGAGTTGACGATGACCGGACGGTAGCCGCGGTCGCTCAGCGCCTGCTGGGTGGAGACGTCCGGGGCGGGCCAGACCAGCAGCCGGCGCGGGTTGTCCAGCGGCTCCGGCGGCAACTCGTCGTCCATCGGCTGCGGCTGCGGCTCGGTCACCTCGACGGCGCCGTTCGGCCCGTCCAGCGGCTCGGGGCCCTCGCTGCCCTCGTCGGGCGCGGAGACGGCGAACGCGCGCCCCTCCGAGGCGTTCAGCAGGTGCTGCTGCGGCGCCTGTTGCTGGTGAGGCTGGGGCTGCGGCTGTCCCGGTGCGGGGGCGCCGGGCTGCGGGTGCGGCCGGGCCTCGGCGGGGGCGGCGTCGGACGCGGCCGTACGCTCCCCCTCCTGCGGCGGCTGCGCCAGCTTGCGGCGGCGGCCCGAGCCCGCGGCGGGCGCACCGGGCGCGGCACCTCCGGGCGCCCCCGGACGCTGCTGCTCGGCGAGCTGCTGCGAGAACGGCACGCCCTGCCCGAGCGTACGCACACTGAACGCGCGCCCGTGGGAGTGACCGGCGGCAGGCCCGCCCGCCAGGTCGTCACCTTCCGGAGCCTCCGCGGCCTCCGCGGCCTCCGGGGAGGCGGACGCGGGCATGGGCTGCCGAGGGGCGGACGGGTCGGACGGGGCGGACGCGGGCGGTACGGAGGGCTGGGCGGGCCGGGCCATACCGGGGGCTTCGGCGGGGCCGACGGGGCCGGTGCCGATCTCGTGTCCGGGCCCGTCCCCGGGCGTACCGGCGGGAGCCGGCTGAGCCGGGTTCTGGTGCTGCGGTCCCTGGCCGCCCTGCTCGGCCTGCTCGGCCTCCACCGGGCTGGGGCGTCCACGCCGCCGCCCGGTCGGCGCGGGCGGAACGTCCCCGGCCGCCGGAGCGGTACCGGGAGCGGCCGCCGCAGCGGTACCAGGGGCAGCCGTGGGAGCGGCTCCGGGAGCCGCCGTCGGCCCGTCCTCGATGGGGTGCGCCACCAGCCCCTCCGGCCCGGCGACGAATGTCCCCGTCGACTCCGAATCGGCCATCGCGGCAGCGGCCCGCTCCTCGGCGGCGGCCCGACGCGCACGGCGCCGGCCGGTCGGCTCAGGGCCCCAGCCACTTTCGGGCGCACCCGGCTCGGGCACCGCCCCGGCCGGATCACCGGCCGCGCCGGGCGTACCGGGACGCGCGCGGCGGCGGCCCGTACCGCTGCCCGCGCTCGCGTCCGTACCCGTGCCCGTACCGCCCCGCGGGCCATCGGCCTGACCGGAATCCTGACCGGAATTCTGTCCGGGCAGGGCCGGCAGCCCGGGCAGCGGGGACTGCGGAAGCTGGTCCGCGGCGGCGGGCGGCAGCGCGAAGGCCGAGTGCGCGGTGCGGGCGGGGGCCTGCGACTGGTTCGGGATGGGGCGCTCGGCCGTGTCGGCCAGCGCCCTGCGTGCCCGGCGCCCGGACGCCGGCACCTGGGCCTGAGCCTGCACCGCCTGGGCCTGAGCCTGGGCCGGGTGGGCCTGGGCATGACCGGCCTGGGCGTGCACCGCCTGCCCCTGCCCCGGACCCTGCCCGAGCTGCTGTGCCTGTCCCGGCCCCTGCCCCGGCCCCTGTCCGTGCGCCTGAGCCTGCCTCTGCGGGCCGCCGGCGGCCGCCGGGAGCGCGGCTCGTGCGCCGCCCTCCGGTGTGCCCTGTGCGCCCTGTGTGCCCTGGGTGTCCTGCTGGACCCGGCGCCGGCCTCCCGGCGGTACGACCTCGGCCCCGGCCATGCCCTGCGGCATTCCGGGTGCGCCGGCCATGCCCGGGTGCGTACCCGGACGCCCGTCGCCGCCAGGACCCGTACCGCGTACGCCGGTGCCGCCCGTGCCCTGCGGCCCGGCCGCATCGGCTTCGCTGCGGGACCGGGGCACCTGGCCGTTGCCGTTCCCGGCCGCCGCGGGGCCGCCGCCCGGCTGCTGCTCCGGCACGTCACCGTGCCGCGCCCTGCGCCGCCCGGTCGGCGGGCCCTCGGCCCCACCGTCCGTACGGGCCGTACCGCCACCCGCCGCACCGGACGCATCCGGGGCCCCGGAACCGGCCGCGGCCCCTTCAGCGCCCTGAGCGTGCGCCGTCTGCCCCGGCGCCCCTTGGGCCCCCTGAGCCCCCTGGGCCTTGGCCCCGTCGGCCCCCCGGCCCTGCGTCTGCTGTGTCCCGCGAGCCCGCTCGGCGGGCACCGGCATCACCGTCGTCTCGTTGCCCGTCGCCTCGCGCGCCCGGTCCGGGCCCGCGGCGCCGGACACCGGCGCGCCACCGGCCGTCACCGGCACTTCGAGCACGTACGCGCTGCCGCCCGCGCCCGGCACCTCGTGCGTCTGCAGTACGCCGCCGTGCTGCCGCACGATGCCGCGCACGATGGGCGCGTGGACCGGGTTGCCGCCGCCGTACGGGCCGCGCACCTCGATCCGTACGACCTCGCCACGCTGCGCCGCGGCGACCACGATCGTCGAGTCCCCGGAGGCGGTCGCCTCGGCCGTACCGCCGGACGTCTTGCCCGTGGCGTCCACGCCCGCCACGTCCGCGATCAGGTGGGACAGCGCCTGCGCGAGCCGCTCCGCGTCCACCTCGGCCTCGATCGGCGGCGCGTGCACCGCGAACTGCGCGCGGCCCGGGCCGATCAGCTCGATTGCGCCCTCGACGCCGGCCGCCACGACCCCGTCGAGCGAGACCTTGGCGCGCGTGAGTCGTTCGCCGCCCGCGTCCAGCCGCTGGTAGCTCAGCACGTTGTCGACGAGCGTCGTCATCCGCGCGTACCCGGCGGCGAGGTGGTGCAGGATCTGGTTGGCCTCCGGCCACAGCTGGCCGGCCGGGTCGGACGCCAGCGTGCCCAGCTCCGCCTTCAGCTCCTCCAGGGGGCCGCGCAGCGACTGGTCCAGTACGGCCAGCAGCTGCGTGTGGCGCGCCGCCAGCGCGTCGTAGGGGCGCCGGTCGGTGAACGTCATCACCGCGCCGACGAGCTGGTCGCCGTCGCGCACCGGCGCGGTCGTCAGGTCCACCGGGACCGACCGGCCGTCCTTGGCCCACAGCGCCTGCCCCCGCACCCGGTGCTTGCGCCCGGAGCGCAGGGAGTCGGCGAGCGGCGTCTCCTCCCAGGGCAGCGGCGTGCCGTCGGCCCGCGAGTGGTGGATGAGCGGGTGCAGTTCCCTGCCGCCCAGCTCGCTGGCCCGGTAGCCGAGGATCTGCGCGGCGGACGGGTTGACGAGGACGACCTTGCCGTCGGAGTCGACGCCGACGACGCCCTCGGCCGCCGCGCGCAGGATCATCTCGGTCTGTCGCTGCTGGCGGGCCAGCTCGGTCTCGGTGTCGAGCGTCCCGGTGAGGTCCCGTACGACGAGCATCAGCAGCTCGTCGCCGGTGTAGCCGTTGCGGTGGTCGGCGTACGCGGCCTCGAAGGCGGACTCGTACGGGGTCCGGCCGTCCTCCAGGTTCGCGCTGGTCACCTCGACCAGCAGTTCACTGCCGTCGGTACGCCGCGCCACCATCCGGGTGGGCTTCGTCCGCGGGCCCTGGTCCTGCTCGTCGTGGCGCCGCATCGAACCGGGGATGCGTTTGGAGTCGAAGGACGGCAGCAGGTCCAGCAGCCCGCGGCCCACCAGGGCGGTGCCCGGGGCCTCGAAGGTCTCCAGGGCGATGGCGTTCGCGTTGACGACCGTGCCGTTGCAGTTCACCAGCAGCAACGCGTCCGGCAGAGCGTCGAGTATGGCTGCGAGGCGAGCAGCGCCTCGGGATGGCCTGCTGCTCACGACGACGCTTCCTCCCTGCAGTTACCGCACCTTGCCGAGCCCGCCGCCACGTCCGCCGCGGGTCACTGGAAGGGAGTCTACGGGCACCGGATGTGGACGCGGAGACGGATGACGAGGAGGTAATGCCACGGGATTGTGCGACTCGTCGCACGCCCGACATGTGCCCCGCGTCCTGAACTGGCCCGCTTCTACGTCACGAAGCGACCGAGGGCAGCACCGGCACGAACCGGTCCCAGCGGCTGATCTCACACCCGTCGGTGCGCTTGAACTGGGCGTCGACCCTGCGCCCCGCCCAGGTCCCGGTGACCCGCGCGGTGGCCGGGCCGCCGTACTGCATCGTGCACTTGCTGCCCTTCGGCACGCCCGCGAACAGGTCCTTGCCCCACCGCGTCAGGCTGTCCAGCTTGGCGCATGCACCGCGCGCGTCGGTGTGGGTGCCGCGCGCCGGGTGGCAGTACAGCTCGTACGTACCGTTCGCGGCCGCCTTGCCGGTGTCGCTGACCGTGATCGTGAGGTGGTCGGAGGAGTGCGACAGCAGCGGCAGGGGCGCCGTGACGGACGGGGACCCGACGGAGACGTCGGCGGGGGCGGCGGACGCGGCGGCCGGCGCCATCAGCGTGAGGGCGGCGACGGCGGGGGTGGCAGCCGTGGCGAAGCGGGACAGCCGGTGGAACGGCATCACGGGCTCCTGGAGGTACGGGTACGGGGACGGGTGGTGCGGGGGCGGTACGCGGGCCCCCTTGCCGGGACCCGTCCGCCCCCGCAGCGTCTAACGCGCCACCGGGGCCGACGTTGCGCGTGGCGTACCGGCCGGCGCGCTGTTTGAGGGCCGTTCGATCGGCGGGGCGCAGCGCCTGGCCGGCACGGGGCCGGTCCGTACGGAGCCCGGCTCGTACGCGTACGCGGACCCACCCCCTATGCGACGCCCGCCCTGCCCGAAGATCGTGCGGCAGGCACCCGAACCACCCCGTAAAGACCTTTGCCGCTCGGCCCGTCCGCCGAGTACCGTAGGGGTCGATTGGTGACAGCCCGCCGAGCTGTGCCATCATCTGGTCACGCCACATCGCGCTTGCGCGCGGTCGAGGCGTGTGGAGGCGTCGCCTAGTCCGGTCTATGGCGCCGCACTGCTAATGCGGTTTGGGTCTTAAAGCCCATCGAGGGTTCAAATCCCTCCGCCTCCGCTCCATTGCGTTCAGGCCCCGGTCATCACGACCGGGGCCTGAACGCTTTTCTCCGCCGCGCTGTGCACGCAATCCCCGCCGTACGGGCCACGACCCCACCTGGCCGAAATCCCCCGGGCGCGGCGCCCCTCCCCGAGCGACCCTGTCCCCATGCCACCCGACCGGGACAAGCCCCATCCCCCCGCCCAGCCCCCGCCTTCATCCCCACCCCCGCCCTCACTCTCCTCCCCAACCGCAATCCGCCGCGCAACCCACACCGCCCACACCACCCACACCCACATCGCCGGCATCCCCCTCCCGGACTCCGCCCTGGCCAGAGAGGCCACCGAGCTGATCCGGAACACCACCGACGAACTGATCTACCACCACTCCCGCCGGGTCTATCTCTTCGGCGCCCGGCACGGCCGCGACCAGGGCCTGCCCTTCGACGCGGAAGTTCTCTACGTCGGCGCCCTCTTCCACAGCCTCGGCCTGACCGACCGGTACCGCTCCTCCCGGCAGCGCTTCGAACTGGACGGCGCCGACGAAGCCCACCGCTTCCTGACCGCCCACGGCGCTCCGCCGGCCCGCGCCCGCCTCGCCTGGGAAGCCGTGGCCCTGCACACGACCCCGGAGATCCCCCACCGCATGGCCCCGGAGATCGCCCTCCTCGCCACCGGCTACGAACTCGACGTCCTCGGCATCGGCTACGACACCCTCCCGCCGCAGACCCGCACCGAGATCCTCACGGCCCACCCCCGCCCCGACTTCAAGCGCCGCATCCTCCGCGCCCTCCACCGGGCCGTCGCCCACCGCCCCGAAACCACCACCGGCACCGTCGCGGCCGACGTCCTGGCCCGCCTCGCCCCCCACCACACCCGTCCGGACTTCGTACGGATCCTCGACTCCACCGCCTGGCCCGAGTAGCCCCCACCCGCCACCCACAGGGTGTTTCCGCAGGTCAGAGGGGGTGTAGCAATCGGATTTCGCCTCACGGCGTGGTTCATGTAATGTTGTTCCCGCAACGCCGACCGGCAAGAAAAACCGCCGGAAAGCCAAGCGCTCGTAGCTTAACGGATAGAGCATCTGACTACGGATCAGAAGGTTGCAGGTTCGAATCCTGCCGAGCGCACAGCAGGTCAAAGCCCCCGCCGGGTCATCCGGGCGGGGGTTTTGTCGTGCGGTACAGCAGCGAGGTACAGCAACCGCTGAAGCTGCTTCGGCGCCTCCATCAGGGAGGCCGCGTCCGTCTTGATTTCGTCCTCCGCCACCGCCTGGGGCAGACCGACCCTGCGAAGCGACAGGATCGGCCTGGAACGCCCGGGGGGAGCCATACGCCTCACAACACGTTCAGCGGCGCAGCAGCGGCGAGCGGGCGCCCGCTCGCCGCTTCCCCTGGCTGCGGCACCGACACTCGGATTTGAGCCTGTCAGTCACCTCGCACACGTCCCGGCAGCCCGGACAATGAGCTCGCCCTGCTCTTAGTACTGCGGTGGGACTTCACCATTCCCGCCGGTCAGACGCGGTCTTTCGAGCCTAGCGGGCGGACGGTGCCCCACGGGCCGGTTTCGGGGTGCCGCCGTGGACAGCGGGGTGGAACGCTCAGGCTCGGGGCATGATGGCGGACTTTGTCACGGGGGGCTGGAGTGCAGAGCTCGAAGACCTGTTCCTGCGGGTGGGTGGAAGGTTCGGCCGGGTCGAGGTGCGGCGTCGGATGCGGGACTACGTGCGGGGCCTGCTGGGCCCGGTGAGCCGCAAGAACAGCTGGCAGCTGGCCGAGTACGCCGGTCACAACGGCCCCTACGGCCTGCAGCACCTGCTGTCGTGGAGCCGGTGGGGCCCCGATGAGCTGCGCGATGACGTGCAGAGTTACGTTGCCGAGAAGCTCGGTACCCCGGACGGGGTCCTGATCGTCAACGACACCGGGTTCGTGAAGCAGGGCACCGTCTCGGTCGGGGTGCAGCGGCAGTACTCCGGCACGGCCGGACGGACCGAGAACTGTCAGATCGGCGTCTTCGCCGCCTATGTCTCCAGTCGGGGGCGGGCGCTGGTGGACCGGGAGTTGTATCTGCCCAAGTAGTAGACGAAGGATGGGGACCGCTGCCGGGCCGCCCGCATCCCGGCCGAGCGTGGCTTCGCCACCAAGGGGCAACTGGCCCACACCCTGGTCCTGCGGGTGCTGGCCTCGTCGCTGCCGATCGCCTGGGGGAGCGCCGACAGTCGTTACGGGCAGGAGTGGCGCTTTCGTCACCTGCTCGAGCAGGCCCAGGTCGGCTGCGTGCTCGCGGTGCCCAAGTCCCAGCAGCTGAAGTCGCTGTTCGGGATCTGGCGCATCGACCAGGTGATCGCTGATGCGCCGGACGACGCCTGGCAGATCTTGTCCTGCGGCGACGGTGCCAAGGGACCGCGCGTCTACGACTGGGCCGCGGCGAAGCTGCCTGTCAATATCGTCTTCGACCCTGATCCGCCCACGCACGAGCGATGGGTGCTGGCCCGTCGCAGTCTCAGGCGTCTCGACGAGATCGCCTACTACCTGGCCTACGCGCCCGTTGGCACTGCCGTTGAAAGGCTGGTCGGTGTCGCCGGCTCCCGCTGGGCGATCGAGGAGTGCTTCCAGGCCGCCAAGGGCCAGTGCGGCCTGGACCAGTACGAAGTGCGCCGCTACCCAGGCTGGTATCGGCACATCACCCTGGCCATGCTCGCGCACGCCTTTCTCGCCGCCATGGCCGCGGCCGCGGTCAAAAAGGGGGCGGCCGAAACGACACAGCCGGCCTGGCCCCGCTCACCGTGGCAGAGGTCCGGCGTCTGCTGGCTGCTGTCCGCCCCCGGCCGGCGCACCGCGGTGGCGGCGCACTGACCTGGTCCCGCTGGCGCAGACGCCACCAGGCCATCGCCCGCGCCTGCCACTACCGCAGACGCGTCCGCGACTGACGCGGCATCCCGAAACCGGCCCGTGGGGCACCGTCCGCCCGCTAGGCTCGAAAGACCGCGTCTGACCAGCGGGAATGGTGAAGTCCCACTGGAGTATTAGAGGTCCTAACAGAAGCTGTTGATCATGTGACTTTCGGTTCGGGTAGTCGTTGGTCCGGCCGTGGGGAAACGTCAGTCGCGGCCGTGGATCGTGTCGGATGAACTGTGGTCGCTCCTCGAGCCGCTGTTGCCCGAGCCGGTGCCGAAGCAGGTGGAGGGACGCCCCCGGGTGCCGGACCGGCAGGCACTCTGCGGGATCCTGTTCGTGCTGCATACCGGGATCCAGTGGGAGTACCTGCCGCAGGAGCTGGGCTTCGGCTCCGGGATGACCTACTGGCGGCGTCTGGCTGCGTGGAACGATGCCGTCGTCTGGGACGAACTGCACTTGGTGCTGCTGAAGAAGCTGCGGGTCGGGAAGAAGCTGGACTGGTCGCGGGCGGTGATCGACTCCTCTCACGTCAGGGCCGCTCGCCGGGGCCCCAAAGCGGCCCCAGCCCGGTCGACCGAGCACGTCCGGGCAGCAAGCACCACCTCATCGTCGACGGCCGGGGCATTCCACTCGCCGTCTCGCTGACCGGCGGCAACCGCAACGACGTCACCCAGCTGATCCCCCTGCTGAAGAAGATCCCATCGGTCGCCGGCCTGGTAGGACGGCCACGCAACCGACCTGACAGCCTGCTCGGCGACCGCGGCTACGACCACGACAAGTACCGCCGTCTCGTCCGGGCGCTGGGCATCAGACCGGTGATCGCCCGCCGCGGCGTCCCACACGGTTCCGGCCTCGGCGTTTACCGGTGGGTCGTGGAGCGGACCATCGCATGGCTCCACGGCTTCCGCCGGCTACGGATCCGCTGGGAACGACGCGACGACATCCACGAAGCCTTCCTCGGCCTCGCCACCTGCCTCATCACCCACCGACACGTCCGACGCCTTTGTTACGACCTCTTACAGCGGGCCCCAGGCCGGGAGATTCCGGAGCCGACCAATCCGGTTGGCTGGCACGGAGGGCCGACAGATCACCGTGGGCCAGGTCTCTGTCATGCGAAGGGAACTCGATTTTTCTGTCAACAGGAAGCTACGTACAGTCTGTCCCGAGCGGCATCAAGCAGCTGATTGGCGTAGAGGTCCAAGAGGTCGCGCACGGAACTGAGTCGCTCAGCGGCATCCGTTTCATTGAACACAGTCAGCTCGCCGTGGGCTACTTGATTCCGCCCATGAACGAGTTTCTCGTCGATGAAAGCCTGACGGGTTGAATAAGCGTCCAGATAGGGAAGCCCCAATCCAGTGACGAGCGACTGAAAAACAGTCGATGACAGGTTGCTCTCAGTGTCAATGCATTTTTCCGGGGATATGGAGAAAACTTTTGCCCGGTCCGCATCAATCGATGACAGGACTTCATCCAGAAAGCTGACTTTCGAACTTTTTTGGGCGCGCTTGAAGTGACTTGCGACGTATGCGGCCTGGAAGCAGTTTTTGAGTTCGTGAACAGGGACCTGCTGCCCGTTGATATGCTTGATGTACAGGGCGCTGGCGCCTTTGATGAATCCTTCCCAATGGGCGTATGTGAAGACGACTGTGGCTCGGCACATCAAATTTTTATGCGGCTGGCCGGTGGAGGGCGTTTGGATGGCCACAGCTAGGCGGGATAGCTCTAGCTTGCGGTGACCTAGGTCTTTCTGAACCTTTTCGCTGAATTTTTGTAGGTCCACGAGTGCTCTCCGTTTAGCGCGCGAAGAGCTGCCGACCGAAGGGGATGGTCTTTTTCATTCGCTGGTCAGCGCGCACGCCAGTCGCGTGGCGAGCGGAGAAGGCAGGGGCCAGCCACAGCTCTGTCCTCTTGCTCTGCACTTCGGAAGGATCCGGCTCGATGTTAGGGAGGCCATAACCCATGCCAAGCGCAATGGCCTCGAACGCGGTCAGGGAGAACGGGCCTTCCGCACGCCCCTTTGCAGGGTTCCAGCGTCGCAGAATCTCCGCTCCGCCCGCTTCGACGATCACCTCGAATACGCGCTTGAAGATTTCGCTCTCCATGTCGAGGCGCGCAGCGTCATACTCGGTAAATGTGACGAGTTCGGCAGTCAGGAAGTCGCCAATGTTCCCGATCGATGCGATCCCTGGCTCGGGAAGCTGGCGAAGGAAAATGAAGCGAAGTGCCAGCTCCATATGATAGCGCTCATCAATGAGGCGATCGGGGAGTTCCAAAGCATCCAGGAAAGCAGGGGTCTGAGAAACCTCGGTAAGCCATTCAAAGTGATGCTTGCTCATGCTGACGAGCAGGCAATTGCGGAGCTCCTGAGGAGTCGCAACAGAGCCGAATGAATTGAGTCGCTGGAAGAGGTCGTACTTCGCCCGGTTGTCGCTCTCCCTCTTGATGATTTTCATGTCCACGCGAGCGCGCTTGAAGTCGAGTCGCTGAGTGGCATCTAGTGAACGCTCGGCTCCCTCTGTAGGCTCGTAGGAGCAGCCCTCCAGCAGCGACAGGAACGGCGCAGAGGAACAGATGAGCGGCTTGTAGCGCTTATCCTCCTCGTCTTTCAAGATTCCCATGAACTGGAAGATCGTGGATAGGCGCTGCACGCCGTCGACTACATCCCAGACGCCGTTCTCGTTCTGCGCCACGAAGACGCTAGGCAATGGAATACCCAGAAGGATGCTCTCAATCAGCCGGCTCTTCTGCCCCTCTTCCCACCTGAAAATTCGTTGGAATTCTGGATGGATGTCCATCTCGCCGTCACGGTAAAGGTTCGACAGTTCCCCGATTGACATCGGGTAGGAATCGGTTGCAATTTGTCGCCGATAACCGCTGATCTGTTCCTCGAGGGTCATGCGTGGAGAATAGCAGTCGTGGGTTTCATGAAGGCAGGAAGTTACCAAAAAACCGTTCGTCTTCGTCATCCTGGTTGAGGCGCTCGAAGAGAGGGCGACGGCAGGACTGGGCAACCGCGACAACCCCTGACGCCGTCGGAGTGGGCGTGACGCGCCGCTTTGTCATGGTTGCTGACGGATCGGGACAGGGGCGGGTCGGGAGGGGCGTGGGCCTTCTGGCGAGGCGTGGAGCAACGATTTCCCTTGGGGGCGGGAGTGGCGTAGTGTCTGGGGAACCGACGCGGGGTGGAGCAGCTCGGTAGCTCGCTGGGCTCATAACCCAGAGGTCGCAGGTTCAAATCCTGTCCCCGCTACTGCGAAGACCGGTCCGGCACGGAAACGTGCCGGACCGGTCTTTTTTGCATGGGCGTGTGCGGGTTACCGGGCGTCCGTGTAGTGCAGGGCCGGGCCGGTGGTGTGGGGGGCGAGGTCCGGGCGGAGGGTGAGGGTTTCCGGGTCGTAGTCGGGGGAGTTCTGGCGGCGGAAGGGGAGGGGCGGGGTCGAGGGCAGGTCCAGGAGGCGGGTGCGGAGCCGGTCGGCGGTGTCCTTGAAGGTGGTGGGGGTTATCCGGTCGGCCGAGGGGACGAGGAAGGGCGGGACGACGCTCATGCCCGTGTACCAGAAGGTGCCGTGGTGGAGGGGGAAGAGCAGGTCGTTGAGGTCGCCGTTGACGCCTCGGGGGCCGATGGAGGAGGGGCGGGCGCCGGCGGTGACGACGACCATGGCGCGCTTGCCGGTGAGCGGGCCGTCGCCGTAGCGGAGGGCCTGCCCGGTGGCGGGGTCGTTGATGCCGTACGCGAAGCCCTTGACGAAGACGCGGTCGAACCAGCCCTTCAGGATCGCGGGCATTCCGTACCACCACAGGGGGAACTGGACGACGAAGGTGTCGGCCCAGAGGAGCTTCTCCTGCTCGGCGCGGATGTCGGGGCTCAAGGCGCCGCTGGTGAAGGCGCGTTCGGAGGCGTTGCCGACACGGAGGCGTTCCTCGGGGGAGTGGTCGAAGTCGCCGGCGTCGACGACCGGGTTCCACTTCATGGCGTAGAGGTCGGAGAGCCGGACCTCGTGGCCGTGGTCGCGCAGGGTGCGCAGGCCCTCGTCCTTGAGGGAGCCGTTCAGGGAGTGCTCTTCGGGGTGGGCGGCGAGCCACAGGACCTTCATGGGGAACCTTCCAAGGGCGAGAGTGGTCGGGGATGAGATGAGCGGATCCGGTTGCTTCGATCTTGGGGGCGGTGGGTTGGGGCGGGCCAGTGGCCGGATGGCCATGGTGTGCAAGGATCGGGCCATGAGTGTCTTCGCGGAGGACGGGCGGCACAGGGTCGCCGTACTGGTGCGGCACGGGCTGCTGCCGATGGAGCTGGGGATCGTGCACCGGCTCTTCGGGTACGCCGAGGCGGCCGACGGTCGGCGGCTGTACGAGGTGGTGACGTGTGCGCCGGAGCCGGGGGAGCTTCGTACGGACGCGGATTTCACGGTCCACGTGCGGAACGGGCCCGAGGCGCTGGCGGAGGCCGACACCGTCGTGGTGCCGGCCTCGGAGCAGGACTACGGGACGGACGACGGCTGCCTGAGCGAGGAAATGGCGCGGGCGGTGGCGCGTATCCGTCCCGGAGCCCGGGTCGCCTCGATCTGCACCGGATCATTCGTGCTGGCGGCGGCCGGGCTGCTGGAGGGGCGGCGGGCGACGACGCACTGGCGGTCGGCGGAGCAGTTCCGGCGTCTGTTCCCGGCGGTGGAGCTGGATGCGGATGTTCTGTACACGGATGAGGAGGGTGTACTCACGGCCGCGGGGGTCGCTTCGGGGATCGACCTGTGCCTGCACATGATCAGGTGTGATCACGGGGCGGCGGTGGCCAACGAAGTGGCGCGGCGTACGGTCGTGCCGCCGCACCGGGAGGGCGGGCAGGCCCAGTTCATCCGGCGGCCGGTGCCCGAACCGCAGTACTCCTCGACGGCCGCGGCCCGCGCCTGGGCGCTGGAGCACTTGGACCGGCCGCTGTCCCTGCGGGAACTGGCGGCCTGCGAGGCGATGAGCGTACGGACCTTCACCCGGCGGTTCCGGGAGGAGGCCGGGGTCTCGCCGCTGCAGTGGCTGACGCAGCAGCGCGTCGAGCGGGCCCGGCAGCTCCTGGAGGAGACCGAGCTGACGGTGGACCGGGTGGCGGCGGACGCCGGATTCGGTACGGCGGCTTCGCTGCGGCAGCACTTCCAGGCCGCGGTCGGTGTGTCGCCCAGTGCGTATCGCGGCACCTTCAGGGGAGCGGCGGGTGGTCCGGTGGGGGGCGCCTCCGGTGCGGTGGGGGCGGCGGTCGATTCGGCGGGAGCTGGTGCGGTGGGAGTGGCGGGTGCGTCTGAGGCGAGGGGACAGGCGTGAGTGGTGCGAGTGACTGGTGGTGTACGGGGCCGAGCTGGGCCGGGGACGAACCGGGGCTCGGCTGGTACTGCCCCGGGCGCGGCGCTCGGCGGCGCAGCGCCCTGACCGCCGGCAAGGCCCTGGCGTTCGTGGTGACGGGCGAGCGGCGGTGCCTCGGGGTGCGGCGGGGCGCGCGGTGGACGGCCTGCCCGTACGCGGCGGTGATCGACGGCGGGGCTACGCGGGACCAGTGCGCGGACTGCGCTCGGCTCGACCGTTCGCGGTCGGTGGCGGCGGACACGATGGCCGACGATCCCCGTACGTACGGCGTCTACCTGGCGTACTTCGGGCCCGGCCTGCTGAAGGTGGGCATCACGGCGGCAGAGCGCGGAGCGGCACGCCTGGTGGAGCAGGGGGCGGTCACGTACGCGTGGCTCGGGTACGGGCCGCTGATGGCCGCGCGGCGGGCGGAAGCGCTGCTGGGCAGCGCGCTGGACGTACGGGACCGGTTCGGCAAGGCGGAGAAGCGGGCGGCGCGCGCCGCGCTGCCGCCGGTGCCGGACCGGGTGGCAGCGCTGGCAGGCCTGCACGGTGCGGCATGCGGGCTGACGGGGTGGCCGGAGGCGCTGGAACCGGCCGCGTTCGCGTGGACGGACCACACGGAGGCCTTCGGGCTCGCGCGGATCCCGGCGGGGGCCGGGGAGATCGCGGGGCTGGCCGCGGGGGAGGAGGTCGTGGGGACTGTGGTGGCGGCGGTGGGAACTGACGTGTATGTGCGGGGCGTTGAGGACACTGAGGGTGGGACCGGGGTCTTTGTGGTGGACGGGCGGCTGCTGGCTGGGTGGGTGTTGCGGAGTGCGGTGGGTGGGGTGACCACGGCGGTGGTGCGGGCTCCGAAGGGCGGGGCGGGTGAGGAGCAGGGGAGTTTGTTCTAGGGGAGGGGACGGAGGGGGGCGGTGGAACGGTGGAGGCTGTAGGGAGGGGACGGGGACGGAGGGGACGACTGGCATCGCGGTGTCTGTCACGGCAACGCGGCGCGGCTGTTGGGGATGTGAGCGGGGGCGGAGCCGGGGAGGGCCGCCGCCAGCGCTGCCAGGGCCGTGCGGAGTTCCTGGAGGGTGGCGGGGTCGGTCACGGTTCCGTTGGCCGGGTCGGTCTTCGGGCCGATGGCCGTGAGGTTGCGGCAGGCGTCCGGGACCACGTCGGCGGACATCATGCGCAGGGTCTCGCACAGCTGCTCGTGCGCGTACCCGGCGCCGGCCGGTGAGGGGGAGGCGGTCAGCACCGCGGTCGGCTTGCCCAGGAACTCGGCGCTGCTGACCAGCCAGTCGAGGGCGTTCTTGAGGACGCCGGGGACGCCGTGGGCGTACTCCGGGCTGACGACCAGTACGGCGTCCGCCTCGGCCACGGCGTGGCGCAGGGCGGCCACCGGAGCGGGCGGTGTGGCGTCCTCGGTGTCCAGGTCGGGGTTGAAATGGGGAAGCGCGGAGAGCTCGCCGACGGTTGACGCGGCGTCGGTCAGCGCGAGGGCGGAACGCAGGACGGCGCCGTTGGAGGAGCGGGCGCGCAGGCTGCCGTTGAGAGCGAGGAGCTTCATCCCGGAACGGTACGGGTTGACGTCGGGGTGAAGGGAAGGGCCGGGGGAGTGGCGTGGGGCGGTTGGTGGCGTGGGCGCTCGTACGGGGGCCGGGTGAGGGCGGGGGCGGGGCTCGTACGGCGGTGGGGACGGGTACGGGGCCCGTATGGCGGCGGGGCGGGGGCGGGTGCCGTTCGGTTCGGGGTGGTGCCGGGCGGTTCTCCGAGGCGCCGGTGGACGGCTTTTCGGGGCGAAGCCGCAGGTCAGGGCGATTGTCAGTGGTGGGTGCGATGCTGTTTCCAGTGGTGACCGGCTGGACCGCGCGGGGGGCGGCCCAGTCCGGTCCCACTGAAGCAGTGCTGCGGTGACGGGTGTTTCTCAGGAGATTCACAGATACGCGCAAGACGGCTCTCAGAGGGGGTGGTCAGCCTCGACAGCATGACCGTGACAGCGTCCACATCCACCGCCAAGAAGCGTGCCGAGCTGCTGCGTCCCGACGGGAGCCCGGTACGGGTGCTGGTCGTCGACGACGAGGCGTCGCTCGCCGAACTGCTCTCCTTGGCGCTGCGTTACGAGGGCTGGGACATCCGCGCGGAAGGTGACGGTACGGCCGCACTGCGGGCGGCACGTGAGTGGCGGCCGGACGCGGTCCTGCTCGACGTGATGCTGCCGGACATGGACGGCCTGACCGTACTGGGGCGGCTGCGCCACGAACTGCCCGAGGTGCCGGTGCTGTTCCTGACCGCCAAGGACGCGGTCGAGGACCGGATCGCCGGGCTGACGGCGGGCGGCGACGACTATGTGACCAAGCCTTTCAGCCTGGAGGAGGTGGTGGCACGGCTGCGCGGTCTGCTGCGCCGTGCGGGCGCGGCGGCGGGACGCGGCGAGTCGTTGCTCTCGGTGGGCGACCTGCTGCTCGACGAGGAGAGCCACGAGGTGTGGCGGGGCGGCCAGGAGATCCACCTGACGGCCACCGAGTTCGAGCTGCTGCGTTACCTGATGCGCAACCCGCGCCGGGTGCTGAGCAAGACGCAGATCCTGGACCGGGTGTGGAGCTACGACTTCGGCGGCCAGGCCAACGTCGTGGAGCTGTACATCTCGTACCTGCGCCGCAAGATCGACGCGGGCCGCAGCCCGATGATTCACACGCGCCGTGGCGCCGGATACCTGATCAAGCCGGGCGAGTAACGGGTGGCCGGAGCCACGGCCGCAAGCGCCGGACCGACGGCCGTGAACGCCGGGCCGACAGCCGCGGGTCCGGGAGTGGCTGCCGCAGGCCGGGCGTCGGTTGCCGCGGGTCCAGGCACGGTTGGCGCGCGTGCCGGGCAGGCTGTCGCGGGCCAGGGCACGGCTGGCGTGGCTTCCGGGCAGGTGGCCGCGGCTGCCGTCGGCGGTCCCAGGGCCCGTCGGCACCGTCGTCCCCGGCGGGTCAGGCTGCGGCCGCGCCGCTGGAGCCTGCGGACCCGGCTGGTGGTGTCGGCGGTTCTGCTGATCGCGGTGGTCTGTGCGGTGATCGGTACGGTCACCACCATCGCGCTGCACTCGTACCTTCAGAACCAGCTCGACGGCAAGCTGCGCGAGTCGGCCCGGCACTCCGTCGGCCGGCAGGGTGACATCACCGGCCACCGGGACCTCGGGTTCATCGCCGGGCCCGGTCAGCCGATCGGCACCGTCGGGGCGCGGCTCTCCCCCGAGGGCGATGTGACCGCCGCCGCCCGCAGCATCGACGCGCGCAAGCCGCTGCCGGCGCAGAATCTGTTCACGCTGACCGATGAGCAGGTACGGGCGCTGGCCGCGGTGCCGCGCGACGGCCGTCCGCACACCGTCACCTTGCCCGACCTGGGCGACTACCGCGTCGAGTCGGCGCCGGACGACTCCGCGCTGGTCGGTCTGCCGTCCGGCGAGGTGCAGGACGTCGTCGGGCGGCTGGTCGTCGTCGAGGTCTGTGTGACGGCCGCGGGTCTGGTGGCCGCCGGTCTCGCGGGCGCCGCCACGGTCCGTATCGCGCTGTGGCCGCTGCGCCGGGTCGCAGCCACCGCCACCCGCGTCTCCGAACTCCCGCTGCACCGTGGCGAGGTGGCGCTGTACGAGCGGGTACCGGCCGCCGAGGCGGATCCGCGGACGGAGGTCGGGCAGGTCGGCGCGGCGCTCAACCGGATGCTCGGGCACGTGGGTTCGGCGCTCGCCGCCCGGCAGGAGAGCGAGACGCGGGTCCGCCGTTTCGTCGCGGACGCGAGCCACGAGCTGCGGACCCCGCTGGCCTCGATACGCGGCTATGCCGAGCTGACCCGGCGGGGCCGCGAGCAGCCGGGCCCGGCCACCCGGCATGCCCTGGGGCGCATCGAGTCCGAGGCGGAACGGATGACCGGCCTGGTGGAGGACCTGCTGCTGCTCGCCAGGCTGGATTCCGGGCGCCCGCTGTCGTACGAGTACACCGATCTCGCGCCGCTCGTCGTGGACGCCGTCAGCGACGCCCGTGCCGCAGGGCCGCGCCACAACTGGCGCCTGGAGCTGCCGGTCGACCCCGTGCCCGTACGGGCGGACGCCGACCGGCTGCACCAGGTCCTGGTCAACCTGCTGGCCAACGCCCGTACGCACACCCCGGAAGGCACCACGGTTGTCGCTTGCCTGCGGCGCGAGATGCCGCTGCCCGGGGTGGGCCACTTCGTCCGCCTGGAGGTACGGGACGACGGTCCCGGCGTGCCCCCCGAGCTGCTGCCGCACGTCTTCGAGCGCTTCGCCCGCGGCGACGCCTCCCGATCCCGCACGGGCGGCGGTACGAGCCCCATGAGCAGCCCGCGGGACGCGAGCAGCACGAGCACCACGACCACCAAGAGCACCACGAGGAACACGAAGAGCGCGAGTCCCCGGGCCGGCGGCGGCAGTACCGGCCTCGGGCTGGCCATTGTGCAGGCCGTGGTCGCGGCGCACGGCGGCACGGTCGGGGTGGAGAGCGTGCCCGGACGGACCGTCTTCCGCGTACGGCTGCCCGCCGACGGACCGGCGCGCGACGCCACACGCGCCCCTCAGCATTCCCGTACGCCTCTTGAATACGCCCATTCACAGTCTGGGCACAGCAGCACCACACAAGGGTGACAGCGCGCTTGGCGAGTGTCGGTGCCATGACGACGACACAGCCGGCCCACACCCCCCTGGGCTCCCTGCCGCCCCGTGAGCATCTGCGCCTCGGCCAGATCGACACGGTGCTCGATGTCGTGATCCCCGTCTACAACGAGGAGTCCGACCTGGAGCCGTGCGTACGCCGGCTCCACGACCACCTCTCCCGCACCTTCCCGTACGGCTTCCGCATCACCGTCGCGGACAACGCGAGCACGGACCGCACACCCGAGATCTCCGCGTCGCTGGACGAGGCGATCGACGAGGTGACGGCCGTACGCCTGGAGGAGAAGGGCCGCGGCCGGGCGCTGCGCACCGTGTGGTCCCTCTCCGACGCGCCGGTGCTCGCCTACATGGACGTCGACCTGTCCACCGACCTGAACGCGCTGCTGCCGCTGGTCGCCCCGCTCATCTCGGGCCACTCCGACCTGGCCATCGGCTCGCGTCTCGCCCGCAGTTCACGCGTGGTGCGCGGCCCCAAGCGGGAGTTCATCTCCCGCTCCTACAACCTCATCCTGCGCGGCTCGCTGGCCGCCCGTTTCTCCGACGCGCAGTGCGGATTCAAGGCCGTACGGGGCGACGTCGCCGAGCGGCTGCTGCCCATGGTCGAGGACAGCGGGTGGTTCTTCGACACCGAGATGCTGGTGCTCGCGGAACGCGCCGGCCTGCGCATCCACGAAGTGCCGGTGGACTGGGTGGACGATCCGGACAGCACTGTGCACATCGTGCGGACGGCCACCGAGGACCTCAAGGGCGTCTGGCGCGTGGGGCGCGCGCTGGCGACCGGCGCGCTGCCGCTGGACCGCCTCACGCGCCCCTTCGGCGACGACCCGCGCGACCGTGAACTGGCGGGCGTGCCGCGTGGCCTGGCCCGCCAGATCATGGGCTTCTGTGTGGTCGGCGCCCTGAGCACGCTCTTCTACCTGGGCCTCTACTCGCTCTTCCGGCTCGGCGTCGGGCCGCAGCCGGCCAACGCCGCGGCGCTGCTGCTGTCGGCGATCGGCAACACGGCGGCGAACCGGCGGCTGACCTTCGGCGTACGGGGCCGTGAGCGCGCCGTACGCCACCAGGCCCAGGGGCTCGTCGTCTTCGGCGTCGGCCTGGCCCTGACCAGCGGGTCCCTGGCCGCGCTGGACGCCGCGACCGGCGACCCCGCGCACGGCACCGAGATGGCGGTGCTGGTGGCCGCGAACCTGGCGGCGACGCTGCTGCGGTTCCTGCTCTTCCGGGCGTGGGTCTTCACGGGCCGGGAGCGGGAGCGGGCGGAAGGTGGCGAGGGCGGGGGCGGGGATGCCGTACGGGAGGCCCCCACCGCCGTACGGGAGGCCCCCGCCGCCGTACGAGAGGCCCCCACCGCCGTACGGGAGGCCCCCACCGCCGTACCGGGCCGCCCCGCTGCCGTACCGGGCCGCCCCGTTGCCGCACCGAGCCGCCCCACCGCCGTACGGAATAACCCGCACCACCCCGGCAGGAGCGCCCGATGACCACGCACCACCCCCGCCTCACCCAGCCGGCTGAGGCGCCCGGACCGGATGAAGCGTCCGGCCCGCCCGAGGCCCCCACCCGAGAAGCCGCCTCCCCGCCCCCGGAACCCACCCCGCCCCCCGCCTCCCCCCGCTGGGCCCGCCCCGCCCTCGCCGCGCTGCTCCTCGCGTCCGCCGCGCTCTTCCTCTGGGACCTCGGCGCGTCCGGTTACGCGAACCAGTTCTACTCGGCGGCCGCCCAGGCCGGTTCCGCGAGCTGGAAGGCGCTCTTCTTCGGGTCCTCCGACGCCGCCAACTCCATCACCGTCGACAAGCCCCCGGCCGCCCTGTGGCCGATGGCCATGTCCGTGCGGCTCTTCGGGCTCAGCTCGTGGGCGATCCTCGTGCCGGAGGCGCTGATGGGCGTCGCCACGGTCGGTGTGCTGTACGCGGCCGTACGGCGCCGGTTCGGCGCGGGTGCCGGGCTGTTCGCGGGGGCGCTGCTCGCGCTGACGCCGGTCGCCGCCCTGATGTTCCGCTTCAACAACCCCGATGCGCTCCTGTGCCTGCTCATGGTGTGCGCCGTGTACTGCGTGCTGCGCGCCCTGGAGGACGCCCGGACGAAGTGGCTGGTGCTGGCGGGTGTCTGCTTCGGTCTCGCCTTCCTGACGAAGACACTCCAGGCGTGGCTGATCCTGCCGCCGCTGGCGGTGGTGTACGCGGTCTGCGCGCCGACGCGGCTGCGCCGCCGGTTCGGCCAACTCCTGCTCGCGGGGCTGGCGATGGCCGTGTCCGGCGGCTGGTGGGTCGCGATCGTCGAACTGTGGCCGGCCGGTTCGCGCCCGTACATCGGAGGATCGCAGAGCAACAGCTTCCTGGAGCTGACCTTCGGCTACAACGGTCTCGGCCGCATCAACGGCGACGAGGCCGGCAGTGTGGGCGGCGGCCGCCCCGGCGGAGGCGGGGGCGGGGGCGGGGGAGGCTGGGGTGACACCGGCATCACCCGGCTCTTCACCTCCGACATGGGCGGCCAGATCTCCTGGCTGCTGCCGGCCGCGTTCCTGCTGCTGGTCGCGGGGCTGGTCGGCTTGCGGCGGGCCGGGCGGACCGATGCCGCGCGGGCGGCGTTCCTGGTGTGGGGCGGCGCCCTGCTGATCACGTTCGCGACGTTCAGCTTCATGTCCGGGATCTTCCATCAGTACTACAACATCGCGCTGGCCCCGTACATCGCGGCGCTGGTCGCGATGGGCGCGACGCTGCTGTGGCGGCGGCGCGACCGTACCGCCGCCGTGCTGGTCCTCGCGGGCACGGTCGCGGTGACGGCCGCCTGGGCGTACGTCCTGCTGGCCCGCTCGCCGCAGTGGCTGCCGTGGCTGCGCTGGTCGGTTCCGGTGGTCGGCGCCGCAGCCGTGCTGGGGCTGCTGCTGTCCGTACGGCTGGGCCGGCGGCTGGCCGTGGTGGCCGCCGGTCTGGGCGTCACCGCGGGGCTGGGCGGCCCGGTGGCGTACGCGGCGAACACGGTCGCCACCCCGCACACCGGGTCGATCGTCACCGCGGGCCCGACGGTCGAGGGCGCCGGGGGCCGGCACGGCGGAATGATCATCATCGGAGGGGCCGGGCCGGGCGGGAAAGGCGGCCAGGGAGGTCAGGGAGGCCAGGGGAGCCAAGGTAACCAGGGCGGCAAGGGCGGCCCGCCACCCGGCCAGGGCAATAAGCCCGGCCCCACCCAAGGCCAAGGCTCACCCCCCGGCCAGCGCGGCGGCGCCCGCCACAACGCCCTGGGCGGCCTCCTCAACGGCCAGCAGGTCAGCGCCAAGGCCAAGGCCGCCCTCCGGAAGGACGCCGGCGCGTACACCTGGGCCGCCGCCGCCATCGGCTCCCAGAACGCCGCCAGTTATCAGCTCGCCACCCGGCTGCCGGTCATGCCCATCGGCGGCTTCAACGGCAGTGACCCGTCGCCGACGCTCGCACAGTTCAAGGAGTACGTACGCCAGGGAAAGATCCACTACTTCGTCGGCGGTGGTTCGGGCGGCGGCTTCTTCGGTGCGAACGGCGCCGAGAAGTCCACCTCGTCCGACATCACGAGCTGGGTCGAGAAGAATTTCAAGAAGGTGACCGTCGGCAGTACGACGCTGTACGACCTGACGCAACCCGCCTCGTGATGTAAACGGCCGCGCCGAGCGGTGTCCCCGATAATTGGCTGTACGGCGTATAGCGCTCCCTGTACGGTGTAGATGTCCCGCTGGTCGCACCGATCCGCACCGACCCGCGCGATCCGCACCGATCCGCTCGATCACTCCGTACAGGGAGCCTGTATGTCCTCCGTGGCCTCCGGCGCCGCGTCGCCCGCGAGCCCGGCCCGCAATCCCACCCGCTGGCTCATCCTCGCCGTCATCTGCCTCGCGCAGCTGACCGTCCTGCTCGACAACACCGTCCTGAACGTCGCCGTCCCCTCGCTCACCTCGGAGATGGGCGCGACCACCGCCGACGTCCAGTGGATGCTCAACGCGTACTCGCTGGTCCAGTCCGGTCTGCTGCTCACCGCCGGCAACGCGGCCGACCGGTACGGGCGCAAGAAGATGCTCGCCCTCGGCCTGGTGCTCTTCGGCGTCGCCTCGCTCGCCGCCTCCCTCGCCCAGTCGCCCGGCCAGCTGATCGCGGCCCGCGCCGGCATGGGTGTCGGTGGCGCGCTGCTGATGACGACCACGCTCGCCGTCGTCATGCAGATCTTCGACGACACCGAGCGCCCGAAGGCCATCGGCATCTGGAGCTCGGTGAACTCGCTAGGGTTCGCCGCCGGGCCGCTGATCGGCGGCACCCTGCTGGCGCACTACTGGTGGGGCTCGCTGTTCCTGATCAACATCCCGGTCGCCTTCATCGGCCTCGTCGCCGTACTGCGGCTGGTCCCCGAGTCGAAGAACCCCAGTGGCGACCGCCCCGACCTCGTCGGCGCGCTGCTCTCCATGATCGGCATGGTGGGCGTGGTCTTCGCCATCATCTCCGGGCCCGAGAGCGGCTGGCTCTCCGGCCGGGTGCTGGCCTCCGCCGCCGTCGGCGTCGTGGGCCTCACCGTCTTCGCGCTGTGGGAGCTGCACATACCGAATCCGATGCTGGACATGCACTTCTTCCGCAACAGCCGGTTCATCGGCGCGGTGTCCGGCGGGATCCTGGTGGCGTTCGGCCTGGGCGGGTCGATGTTCCTGCTCACCCAGCACCTGCAACTGGTCCTCGGGTACGGGCCGCTGGAGGCCGGGCTGCGGATGGCGCCGCTGGCGCTGATGGTCGTCGTCCTGAACTTCACCGGCCTGGGCGTGCGGCTGCTGCCCAAGCTGGGCACCCCCGGCATGATCGTGACGGGCATGAGTCTGCTGGCCGGCGGTCTGGCCGCCATCGCCACCCTCGGCAGCGACGGTTACGGCGGGATGCTGCTCGGCCTGCTGCTGATGGGTGTGGGTGTGGCGTTCGCGATGCCCACCATGGCCAACGCCATCATGTCGGCGATCCCGGTCGAGAAGGCCGGTGTGGGCGCGGGCGTGAACGGCACGCTGATGGAGTTCGGCCAGGGCCTGGGCGTCGCCGTCCTCGGCGCGGTCCTCAACTCCCGTTTCGCCGCTCTGCTGCCCGCGGTCGCCCTGGGCGCCGGTTCGCTGCCGGCCGCGCTGGCCATGGCCCGTACGGACGCGGACCGGGCGGCCGTCCACGACGCCTTCGCCTCCGGCATCGGCACCAGCCAACTGGTGGGCGCGGCCGCCGTCTTCCTCGGCGGGCTGCTCGCGGCGTTCCTGCTGCGCCGTGCGGAGCGCGGCGGCCCCGTGGCGCCCGGCTCCGGAGCCTCGGGTTCCGAGGACTCCGCTGCCGGAACCCCTGATTCCGGAGTGCCTGCTGCCGAGGCGGCCGTATCCGCGTCCACCGCCCCGGAAGACGACACCGTCCGTCCGGAAGACGACCCCGTACGCCCGGGACCGTCCGCCGCACGGCCGGAATAGCATCGACTGCGTACCACTGCGTGAACGAGAGGGAGGGCGCGAGATGGCAGCTACTTCGAGCCGCGCCGGGAAGCAGCCGAAGAGCGTGTGGCTGGCCGAGCGCCCCCCGGCGAGACGGAAGGCGGACCAGCCGGCCGGACTGGACCTCGACAAGATCGTCGCGGCCACGGTCCGGCTGCTGGACGCCGAGGGCCTGGCGAAGTTCTCCATGCGCCGCCTCGCCGCCGAACTGGGTGTCACGGCCATGTCCGTCTACTGGTACGTCGACACCAAGGACGACCTGCTCGAACTGGCCATGGACGCAGTGGCCGGCGAGCTGGAGCTGCCGGACGAGTCCGACGAGCGGGCCGACTGGCGCGACCAGCTGCGCCACCTCGCCCACGAGTACCGCAAGCTGCTGCTCGCCCACACGTGGCTGCCGAGGCTCCTGGGGGAGTACCTCAACTTCGGGCCGCGCTCGATGGCATTCTCCAACGCGACCCTGCGCGTGATGGCTCGCAGCGGCCTGTCGAAGGAGTCGACGTCGGGCGCGCTGGCGGCGGTCTACCAGTTCGTCTACGGGTTCTGCAGCATCCAGGGCCAGCACCGTGCCCGCTGCCGGGCCGAGGGCACCACCTTGGACGAGTACTTCCACCAGGTCGTGCAGGCGGTGCAGGGCCGGCCACGGTTCGCCGAGACGATGGAGCTGTCCGTCAACGCCACGTACGCCCGTGAGGACATGTCCGCGGAACGGAGGCTGGACGAGGACTTCGCCTTCGCCCTGGAGCTGCAGATCGCGGGCATCGAGGCGATGCGGGAACGGGAGCGGATGGCGGCGGCCGCCGCCGGCGCTCCGGACCATGGCGCCGGCTCCCCCGCCGACCAGCCGGATCAGACCCCTCCGAGGTAGCGGAAAACGCCCCTACCACCCCCCGCCCCCGTACGAACGCTGCGCGCGTCCACACGTGTGAAGGCCTCCCGCCGAACGTGGGCATCGGCGGGAGCGGCGGTTTCCGATCACGGCGCCGCGTGAACCTCTTATCTGATCATTCTTCAGCGCAGCGTAAGGAGCTCTACATGCGCGTTCGTACTGCCATCAGCGCGGGTGTCCTGACCGTCGCCGCCGTCCTCGGTAGCGTCGGTACCGCCGTTGCCGACGCAGGTGCGGGGGCCAAGGTCGCCAACTCGCCCGGTGTCCTGTCCGGCAACGCCATCCAGGTGCCGATCGACCTCGGCGTGAATGTCTGCGGCAACAGTATTCTCGACATTGTCCCGCTGCTGAGCCCCACCTCGGGCAAGTGCAAGACCGACTGACGGGCTGTCCCGTACGACGGTGCCCCGCCCCCTTGCAGTGCAAAGGGCGGGGCACCGTCGCGTGCGGCCCCGGTCGGGGGGAGGGGCCGCGGATCGTCAGGCCGTGGGCAGCGTCTCGCCCTGTACGGCCTGGATGTCCAGCTCGACCCTCAGGGTCGTGCCGATCGCCGCGATACCGGCGGCGACGACCTGGTTGTAGTTCATCTTGAAGTCCTCGCGGCGCAGCTCGGCGGTGGCGTTGAAGGCCGCCCGCACGCCGCCCCACGGGTCGGGTCCTGTGCCGAGGTAGCTCAGGTCCAGGTCCACCGGGCGGACCACGCCGCGCAGCGACAGCTCGCCGTGCACGGTCCAGCGGTCCGGGCCGGCCGGCTCCAGGCCGGTGCTGACGTAGGTCATCTCCGGGTACTGCTCGACGTCGAGGAAGTCCCCGGTCCGCAGGTGCCCGTCGCGCATCCCGTTGCCGGTGTCGATCGAGGCCGTCTTGATGACCGCCCGGACCGACGACTTGTCCAGGTCCTCGGCGATCTCGATGCGGCCCGCGAAGTCCAGGAAGCGGCCGTGCACGCTGGTGATGCCGAGGTGTTGGGCCGTCGCCGCGACCGTCGAGTGCATCGGGTCGATGGTCCAGGCGCCGGGCGGCGGCAGCTCCGTCCCGCCCTGCCGCGCCAGCGTCACATTGCCGACGTCCATCCGGCCGCTCGCCGTCACGATCGCGCTGGAGGCGACCGGCGCGTAGCCGACGGCCGTCACGATCACCGTGTACGGGCCGGGGGCCAGCGGCTGCGCGTCGCGTACGGCGCCGTCCTCGTCGGCCGCCGCGCGCAGCACCTGGGTGCCGGTCATGTCGGTGACGGTCAGCACCGCGTGCTGCACCGCCCAGCCGTCCCGTGTACGGACCTGTGCGCGTACGCCCGCGCCCTTGGCCGCTCCCGCTGCCGCGCCCGTCGAAGTCATTCCCACTCCCGTTCTTGCCTCTCACATGTCGGGCTCCGGACGGCGGCACGCAGGCCGTCCCCTGCCTGTGCGCGTACCGCCGCCGGAGCCCTGGGGTCCGGTCCGCGCCGCCTTTCCGCTCAGAAGGCCGGCGCGAACCGGGGTCTTGTTCCCCGGCCGGTCCGGGGCTCCCGGGGGACCACCATCCAGCGGGTTCCCCAGGCCCGGAGCCACCCCCACGGTGGGGTGACCCTACATCCTCC
>NZ_JBVIBD010000004.1:172690-431381 GCF_055573595.1 Streptomyces sp. NPDC030165
CCTCCATAAAAGGAGAAAGGAGGCTCATGCCTCCACCACCCCCCCCCCCCCCCCCCCCCCCCCCCCCCCCCCCCCCCCCCCCCCCCCCCCCGGGCCCGGGATCACTCGCCGGGGTGGGCGAGCTCGACGTCGTACCCGTCGACCCCGCGCGCGTCGACCGTCAGGCCGTTGGCGACCGGCGGGTAGCCGCTCGCGATGACCGTGTAGTCGCCCGCGTCCAGGTCGGTGAAGGCGTACGCGCCGTCCTCACCGGTGGTGGAGGTGGCCACGACGTTGCCCGCCGCGTCCACGAGCGTGACCCGAGCGTCCGGCAGCGGACGCCGGTCGGCTCCGGCCCGTACGATGCCCTGCACCCGGGCGCCGGACAGCAGCTCGATCTCCATCCGGGTCGTGCCCTGCCCGCCGACCTCGACCGGCAGCGCCGTCGGCCGGTAGTCGGCCGCGTTGACGGCGATGGTGTACGTGCCGGGGGCCAGCTCGTCGAAGGAGAAGAAGCCCTCCTCGCCGGTCTTGCCGGTGGCCAGCACCTCGCCGCGCACATCGGTGACCACGACCATTGCGTCCGCCACCGGCTCGCCGGTGACCGCGCTGCGGACCTGGCCGCCGAGGCCGCTGGTGCCGCTGAGCAGGATGTCGTAGCCCAGGGCGTCGTCGCCGATGACGACCGTGGACGCCTGCGGCTGGTGGCCGTCGGCGGCCGCGATCAGCACGTACGAACCGGCGCTCGGGGCGTTCAGCACGTACGAGCCGTTGGCCTGGGCCACCGAGCGGCCGAGCTGGCGTCCGCTGAGCGAGATCAGCGTGACCGCGGAGTTCGCGACCGGGAGGCCCTCCGCGTTGCGGACGGAGCCGTGGATCGCCGGGCCGCCCGGGACCTCGTCACCGCCGCCCGCCGAGGCGTACGCCGCCAGCGGCTGCGTGGTGGCCGACGCCGCCGGCTGCTGCGCCCAGGAGGGCGCCCGGCCGTCGTCGTCCTGGCCCACCGGGGCACCGGCGCCCACGAGGGCGGGCTCCGGCTGCGGCGCCGCAGCGGCGGCGGCACCGGCAGCGGCGGGTGCCGCCGTCGGCTCGTCGGACTGCGCCAGACCGCCCTGGGTCTTCAGCGCGACCTCCTTGATGAACAGCGTCAGCAGGAAGGCGAGCAGCGCGCACGGAGCGGCGTACAGGAAGACGTCGGCGACGCCGTGCCCGTAGGCGCTCTCCATGATGGTCCGGAACGGGGCCGGGAGGGCGTCCAGGTCCGGAATGCCGCCACCGCCGCCGGCGCCGCCCTGCGCGAACTTCGCCGCGGCCTGCGGGCCGAGCTCCTGCACGCCGTCCTTGACGTAGTGCGTGACGCGGTTGGCGAGCACCGCACCCAGCGCCGAGACGCCCACCGCACCACCGAGGGAGCGGAAGAAGGTCACGACGGAGGAGGCGGAGCCGAGGTCCTTCGGGGCGACCTGGTTCTGCGTGCACAGCACCAGGTTCTGCATCATCATGCCGATGCCGAGGCCCATCAGCGCCATGAAGATCGCGATGTGCCAGTACTCGGTGTCGTACCGGATGGTGCCCAGCAGGCCGAGGCCCGCGGTCACCAGCACGCCACCGGAGACCAGCCAGGCCTTCCACTTGCCGGTCTTGGTGATGATCTGACCGGAGACGGTCGAGGAGATGAACAGACCACCGATCATCGGGATCGTCATGATCCCGGACATCGTCGGCGACTCGCCGCGCGCCAGCTGGAAGTACTGGCTGAAGAAGACGGTGCCGGAGAACATCGCGATACCGACGAACAGCGAGGCCAGCGAGGCCAGGGTGATCGTCTTGTTGCGGAACAGCCGCAGCGGGATGATCGGCTCGCTCGCCCGGGACTCGACGAACACGAAGATCGCGCCGAGCACGATCGCGCCGCCGACCATGGCGAAGGTCTGGCCGGAGATCCAGTCGTACTTGTCACCCGCCAGGGTCACCCACACCAGCAGCAGCGAGACCGCCGCGCTGATGAAGAACGCGCCCGCCCAGTCGACCTTGACGTCCCGCTTGACCACGGGCAGCTTCAGGGTCTTCTGCAGGACGATCAGGGCGATCACCGCGAACGGCACGCCGACGTAGAAGCACCAGCGCCAGCCCATCCAGCTGGTGTCGGTGATGACGCCGCCCAGCAGCGGGCCGCCGACGGTGGCGACCGCGAAGGTGGCGCCGATGTAGCCGCTG
The DNA here is from genome assembly GCF_055573595.1 of Streptomyces sp. NPDC030165. Taxonomy (NCBI): domain Bacteria; kingdom Bacillati; phylum Actinomycetota; class Actinomycetes; order Kitasatosporales; family Streptomycetaceae; genus Streptomyces; species Streptomyces sp. NPDC030165. Next base: position 174,887 of record NZ_JBVIBD010000004.1, read on the forward strand.
TACCGCCCGCGCTCGCGCGGGGAGATCATCGCGGCCATGACGATCTGGGCCAGCGCGGACAGACCGCCCACACCGATGCCCTGCACGACGCGGCACGCGATCAGCATGCCGGAGTTCTGCGACAGGCCGGCCACCACCGAGCCCGCCACGTAGATCACCAGCGCGACCTGGACCAGCAGCTTCTTGCTGAACAGGTCGGACAGCTTGCCCCACAGCGGGGTGGTCGCGGTCATCGCCAGCAGCGACGCGGTGACGACCCAGGTGTACGCGCTCTGGCCGCCCTTGAGATCGTGGATGATCTCGGGCAGCGCGTTGGAGACGATCGTCGAGGACAGGATGGCGACGAACATGCCGAGCAGCAGCCCGGATATCGCCTCCATGATCTGACGGTGCGTCATGGGCGCCCCGTCGGGAGCCGGGTGGCCCCCGTGCTTGGCGTGGCCGCCCCGCACACCGGATGGTGTGGTCGTAGCCATGTGGTTCCTTTTCATTCCGCGGGTGTGCGGGTGGTGGATTCGTGGTGCGCCCGGGTACGGCAGTCGCCGAAGCTCGTACGGAGCCTGGCGAGCAGCTCGTTGAGACGGCCGACGTCGCTGTCGGACCAGTCGTCCAGATACCGGGCGAGTGATGCTGTGTAGCGCTCGGAGAGCTCCGCGAGGAGCAGCCTGCCGCTCGGTGTCAGCCGCAGCAGCCGCGACCGCTTGTCCTGCGGGTCGGGCTCGCGCTCGATCCAGCCGCGCTCGGCGGCGTGGGCCACGTGCCGGCTCGTGACCGACATGTCGATCGCGAGCAGCTCCGCCAGCTTGCTCATCCGCATCTCGCCGAACCGGTCGAGCAGGGTGAGCACACCGGCCGAAGCGGGCGGACAGTCGGGCGGCAGAATCCGCCCCATCTCACGCTTGACGGCACCGATGGCACTGAGCTGCCGGGCCAGCTCCTCGTACTGACTCTGAGCGGCCATGGGCACCTCCGCACTTCTTCTTTTGTTGCCTTGAGCAACCGTAGAACCACTTGGTTGCTGAAGGCAAACGATTTCGAGGCGGGGAAGGTAAAGGAACCCAAAAGGTTGGCAAGATCAACGGTCAAGGAGGTGGGGTGGGGGCGTAAAGGCGCAGGCGGGGGCGGGTGTTGCCGCCTCCACCTGGGTGGAGCGAGGACCCCGGTGCTCGCCGGAGGCCCTCGCCGTGCCGCCGCGCCGGTCCTACTCCGCAGGGGTGGCCGCCGGCGGCGCGTGCCGCGCCCGCAACCCCTCGACGATCAGGCTGAGCCCGAACTCGAAGAGGCCGGTGAAGTCCGTGCTGGTGAGGGTGGGGAGGGTGGCGCCTAGGTGGGGGTACGTCCCGGCGGCTACCGCGTCGCGCAGAGCCCCCGCGCCCTCGGCGCCCTCGTCCTGTGCCTGGAGGGCCGCCTGCTCCTCCAAGGTGTGGCCCACGGTGTAGTTGACCACCGTGTAGAGCGCCCGGGCCGCCGCGTCGTCGCTGAAGCCCGCCTCGCGCAGTACGCCCACGAGCGCGTCGGCGAAGCCGAGGACGCTCTCGCCGGTCGCGTGCGTACCGGCGAAGACGCGGGCGCCGTCGCGGTGGGTGAGCAGGGCGCTGCGCGCGGCGCGGGCGAGGGCGGTCAGCCGCTCGCTCCAGTCGCCGCCGTCCGTCGTGGCCGCCGATGCGGTGGCGGCAGCCTCGGCGGCGCCCTCCATCATCCGCTCGGCCATGGCGGTGAGCAGGTCCTGCTTGGTCGCGAAATAGCGGTACAGGGCGCCGGCCTGTACGCCCATCGCGTCGGCGAGCCGACGCATGGTCAGTGCGTCGAGGCCCGATTGATCCAGCAGGTCGAGGGCGGTTTGCAGGGTGCGTGTGCGGTCGAGTCGGGCGGGGCGGCCGCGAGCCGGGGTTGACGGGGAGCTCATGACCCTCACTATAGTGAACGCTGTTCACGTGAACGTTGTTCACTAAATAGGGAGGGTCACTCCGATGAATGTTGATGTGGCTGTCGTGGGCGCGGGCCCCACCGGCCTGCTGCTCGCCTGCGAACTCGCGCTGGCCGGCGTACGCACCCGCGTCTTCGAGCGCCGTGCCGAGCCGCAGCGCGACTCGCGGGCCCTGAGCCTGCACCCGCGCAGCGTGGAGCTGATGGACCAGCGCGGGCTGCTCGGCCGTTTCCTCCCGCTCGGCCGGCCCGTGCCCGGCTGGCACTTCGCCCAGCTCCCCACCCACCTGGACTTCTCCGTACTGGACTCCCGGCACGGCTACACGCTGTTCCTCGCCCAGGCGCACACCGAGGCGCTGCTGGCGGAGCGCGCCCGGGAGCTGGGCGTCGAGATCGAGCGCGGCCACGAGGTCGCCGGGCTCGGCCAGGACGGCGACGGGGTCGATCTGAAGGTGCGTGGCCGGGACGGGAGCGTCGCGACGATACGGTCCCGTTACGTCGTCGGCTGCGACGGCGGGCGCAGCGTCGTACGGCAGTCCGCCGGCATCGCCTTCCCGGGTACGGACGAAACCCTCACCGGCGTACTCGGCGACTTCGCGGTCACCGACCCCGCCGCCCTCGACGCCGCCCGCGAGCGGGGCGTACTGGTCGCCCCGATGGAGGACGGCATCGTCCGGCTCGTCCTCATCGACCCGGAACGGATGCGCGTGCCGGCCGGAGAGCCCGTCACCCTGGAGGAGTTCCGCGAGTCCCTGACCCGGATCTGCGGTACCGACTGCGGTGTCGCCGAACCCCGCTGGCTCTCCCGCTTCGGCAACGCCACCCGGCTCGCCGAGAGCTACCGCGCGGGTCGCGTCCTCCTGGCGGGCGACGCCGCCCACATCCACTTCCCCGCGGCGGGCCAGGGCCTCAACACCGGCCTCCAGGACGCCATGAACCTCGGCTGGAAGCTGGCCGCCGAGGTCAACGGCTGGGCCCCGCCCGGCCTCCTGGACACGTACGACGGGGAGCGGCGGCCGGTCGGGCAGTCGGTCACCGAGAACACCGAGGTCCAGACCCTGCTGGCCGAACTGACCCTCGTACCGCGGTATCAGCGCCCCGGCGCGGCGTTGCGCAAGCTCTTCGACGAACTCCTCGGCATGGAAGAGGTCAACCGCACCCTCGCCGCCCGGGTCTCCGGGCTCGGCACGGCCTACCCGCCGACCGCTCCCGGAGCCGATCCACTGGTGGGCCACCGGATGCCGGACATCGGCCTGGCCGCCGCCGGGTCGGAGGCGGTACGGGTGTACGAACTCCTCCCGGCCGGCCGGTACGTCCACCTCGACCTCGCGGGCGACGCCCCGGGCCTCGGCTCGGCGGTCGCTGCGGGCTGGGGTTCGCGCGTCACCCCCGTCAGCGTCACCACTCGGGACACCCACCCCGACCTGGACGGCGTGGCCGAGATCCTCGTACGCCCCGACGGCCACGTGGCCTGGGCCACCCGCACCACCGACGTCCGCGCCCGCCACGCCGAACGGCACGAGGCGCTCACGGCCTGGGCGGGCGCACCGTCGTGAACCCCAGACCCCGAGAGGGCAGCGCCGTCATGCCTCCACAACGCCTCAACCCTTCCGCCGTACCCGACCCGGCACCCTTGATCAGCCAAGTCGTCGTCACCGAAGGCGTACGGCTGGCGCACCTGTCGGGGCAGGTCGCCTGGGACGCCGACGGACGGCCCGTCGGACCCGGTGATCACGCGGCCCAGGCCGCCCAGATAGCCCGCAACCTGGAAACGGTCCTCGCGGCGGTCGGCGCCACCCGGGACGACATCATCAAAGAAACCGTCTACGTGGTGGACTACACCCCCGCCTTGCTCCCCGAGATCTTCGCCCCGCTGCGCGCGGGCACCACGGAGTCACCGGCGAGCACACTGGTGGGCGTCGCCGCCCTCTTCGCACCTGAGTACCTGCTGGAAGTCGAAGTGGTAGCGGCATTGCGCACACGGTAGGGCCGGTGGAGCCCGAGGCCGGCGGAGCCGGTGGAGCGGATCGGCGGGCAACTGTGCTGTGACGCACGAGGCCCAGGGGTGTGCCGCACATGCCGGGTTCGCTAGGGTCCTGGCCTATGGCGAACTACCAGCAGAACCCGGCCAACGGCCAGCAGGACCCGGCCGGCAGCACGCAGATGTTCCGCGCCTTCGTGGACGAGGGTGCCCCCGAGGCCGGCGGCCGCCGGGCAGCGGCCCAGCAGCAGTCGTCCGGCGGTCCCCGCGTCGGCGTCATCGTCGGCGTGATCGTCGCGATCGCGGTCGTCGTCGGGGCGGCCTGGCTCGCGCTGAGCTGACCGGACGCGCCGTCCTGACGTCCCCTCACTCGGCCGCCGCCAAGCGGCCGACGATCTCCTTTCCGCCCCCCACGCCCAGGCCGGGAACCCGCCGGCCTCGGCTGTCGGCCACCCGCAGCGCGTCGTGCAGCGCCTCGACCAACCGGTTCGCGAGAAACCGCAGTTCACTGGCCGAGGCGCCGGGTTCGCCCAGCAGCGCCCCGGCGTGATCGAGCAGTTCCGTACCCATGTCGAGCTGCGCCGCCTCCATGTCGTCCGCGAGCCGCGACACGTAGCCGTCACCGTCCGTCGACAGCAGGCACTGCTTGCCACCCCCCTGCGACCAGGGCAGCAGGCGCATACCTGGCTGCGGACCGGCGTCCGCGCTCATACGGCGAACTCCCCGTGGCAGCCGCTGACGCGGGCGATGAGCCGTGCCTGCTGCTGGTCCTCTCGTGCCTCATGGGCGGCGAGGTACGGGCGTACGAGGGGCGAGGCGTCGCCGTCGATCGGCCCGTCCAGCACGCGAGCAGTGGGCCGCGCGAGCCTCACCCGGGGAGAGGGGCGCGTGGGCGCGCGGAGGGTTGTGACGGGGGCAGCCACTGGCGGCGAGAGGCGATACCTCGGCCAGGCCGCAAGGCGGCGGATACGGTGGAGCACGTCGACGCTCTTTTCGTTGGTTGGGGGCGTTGGCCATGCCCCGGGGCCGTTGCAGCGGTCGCCGGGGTTCAACTTCGTTCGCGGTCCAGGCCTATTAGCTCCTGTATACACCTATGGCCCTACGGGCGCATCTATGCCGGGAAAGCTACCCATGCGTAGAGTCCCGTTCGTGATGGAGTTCGACCCGACGCGGCCCAAGTGGATGCAGATCGCCGACGTGATGCGAGAGCGGATCGCAAGTGGGGCCTACCCGCCGCGCCACCTCATCTCCGAAGTGAAGATGGAGCAGGAGTTCGGCGTCGCCCGCGTGACGGTCCGGAAGGTGACTGCCGCCCTCAGGAAGGACGGGCTCATCATCACCACACCAGGCATGGGGTCGTTCGTGACCGAGCGCAGTCCGGAAGAATCGGCCGGCGAGAGCTGACGTCGCCATCAGCTCGCCAACGCAGTCGCTCACAGACCGCTCGTGTCCAGGTCCACGCCGAACGGGTCCGGGAGGTGCAGCGGGGTTCCGTACGGCAGCGGGCCGGTGACCCGGGTGTAGCCGAGCCGGCCGGGCTCGGCGAAGAGGGTGAGGGCGCGCTGCTGACGGTCGACGAGCAGGTACAGCGGCGCTCCGTACTCGGCGTAGCGGCGGCGCTTGACGACGCGGTCGGTGTCGGCGTTCGACTCCGACGTGACCTCCACGATCAGCAGTGTCTGGTCGGGGAGGAGCGCGCCGGCGACCTCGGCCGCGGCGGTCGGGACGACGGCGAGGTCGGGGACGTACCAGTTGGGGGAACCGGGCAGGTCGAGGTTGCCGGAGCCGATGACGCAATCGAGTTCGCGGGCGCGGGCGGTGAGCTGATTGCGGAGCCTGTCGGCGGCAGTTTCGTGGGCCCAGGTCGGCGACACCGGCTCGATAACTCCCTCGATGATCTGGACCCGGTCCCCGCGAACATGTTGGACCGCGTACTTCAGGGCGTGCTCCGGGTTGACGCCGTCGCTGTAGTCGGCCGACTCGATGCTCATGTGCACATCCTCCCGGAGAACGGCGGTGGCCTCGCGTCCATTCAACGCCCTCACTCGTCCGTACGGCATGTGGACGGCGGACTGTCACCCGGCCGTGTCGGTACGGCACTGGCCGGAGCCATACGCTGCGTACCCAGCGATCGCGCCGGATGCCGTGGAACAATCACTTCCGTTTCGAGCCTGCACGCGGGGCTAACAGTCGGCTGACGCCTCGGGCGAGGTACAGAATCCGTGCCCTAGGGCCCCGAGCCCCCGGTCTCCGGGTCCTGGACTACGGGCCCAGGTTCTGGCCCCTGGCCCCCGGCCCGTCCCGTGACTACTCCGGCAGGAAGGGGAACGGACCCCCCGGCGCCAGCGCGCGGCCGCACGCTTCGTCCAGGGCCGCCTTTCGGTCGGGCCCCGCGGCCTTCAGGAACTCGTCGTCCACTTCGGCCACGATGCCCCGCGCCCGGCCGAGCAGCGAGCGGCCCTGTTCGGTCAGTTCCAGCCGTGCGCGGTGCCCCTGACCGCGCAGGTTGCGCTCCACCGCGCCCAGTTCCTCCAGCATGAGGACGGTGGCGCGCATGCTCTGGCTCGTGACGCCCGCGCGGCGGGCCAGGTCGCTGTACGACAGGTCGGGGTCGCGGGAGATGTGCCCGAGCGCCCCGAACAGCCGCATGGACAGGCCGATGCCGGCGAGGCGCGCCTCCAGCTGCTCCTGGAGGCGCCGTCCGGTGGCGATCACCAGCATGACGGTCGACAGCGCACTCTCCGGCGCCTTGCTGCTCACCCGGGACCCTCCTCGCCGACGCCGGCGCGTACCGGACTCGTACTGGACTCGTGCTGGACTCTCGGTTCCAGTGTCCCAGGCCGCCCGGCCGGAGCGATCAGGTCGGCCGCACGGTGTGCTCAGCGTGCCTCCGGCTCCTCGTGCCGGTACAGCTCCGGTACGGACACCTTGACCGGCTCCTGTGTCGTACGGGCGATCACGACGACCGCGGGCTCGTCCGGGTCGGGATTCTCCTCGCGGTGCGGGACGAACGGCGGGACGAGCACGAAGTCGCCGGGGCCCGCGGTGATCCGTACCTCCTGTCCGCCGTCGTGGTAGACGAAGACGGGGTGGCCGCTGACCACGTAGATCCCCGCCTCCGAGGCGCCGTGGTGGTGGTTGTCCGTCGAGCTGAGCGGTGGGTTCTCCACCAGGCCCATCCACAGCTTCTTCGAGCCGACGGTGCCGCCGCTGATGGCGGCGTGACCGTCCAGCTCGCCGGACCGGACGAGGTGCACGCGGTTGCCCCGCGGCGTGTTGGCGTCGGCGCTCGGTGCGGTGGTGATGCCGTCGTGGACGGTCATTGCGGTGCCCCCTGCGTGTCGATGACCTTGAGTGGGTAGTAGGTTGCGGCCACCAATGCTGAGGCGGCAAGTTTCTTTGCCGGTGCGGCAAGCCCGCAGCGTCGGCCGCATCGACCCCCACCCCCGGCTTGATTAATCGGTCGTCGGAGGCGGCGTCGGTTGGGATCATGCCGGGGGCCGCGGGCCGGTCCGTGGTTCGTCGGCCCTGGAGCCGTGGATCATCAGCCCGTGGGCCGGCAGTCCGCAATCCGTCCGACCACCCGTCACGAGAGGGCACCGAACCATGCCACTTGTCCCCGCCGATCCCGACGTCGTGCACCCGATGCCCGGCCAGCCGCGGGTGGTGCTGCTGAAGCCCCTGGTCACCTCGCCACTGATCGAGGTCGGCGACTTCTCGTACTACGACGACCCGGACGACCCGACCGCCTTCGAGACGCGCAATGTGCTGTACCACTACGGCCCCGAGAGGCTGGTCATCGGCAAGTACTGCGCGCTGGGCGAGGGCGTGCGGTTCATCATGAACGGCGCCAACCACCGGATGGACGGCCCCTCGACGTTCCCCTTCCCGATCATGGGCGGGTCGTGGGCCGACCACTTCGACCTGATCAGCGGGCTGCCGGGCCGGGGCGACACGGTGGTCGGCAACGACGTGTGGTTCGGATACCGGTCCATGGTCATGCCGGGCGTACGGATCGGCCACGGCGCGGTCATCGCCTCCGGGGCCGTCGTCGTGGACGACGTACCCGATTACGGCATCGTCGGCGGCAACCCGGCCAAGCTGATCCGCCGCCGCCACGACGATGCGGACATCGCCCGGCTGCTCGAAATGGCCTGGTGGGACTGGCCGGCCGAGCACATCACCGAGCACATACGGACGATCATGTCCGGGACGGTGGAGGAGCTGGCGGCGGTGGCACCGGTGGCGAAGCCGTAAGGGAATTCAGGCAACCCGGGGACGCGCGCCCGCCGCGACAAGGGCGGCCGCCGTCTCCGGGTGGGGCTGGTAGTCCTTCGTGGCCCAGTCGAGGGGGGAGTGGCCGGTGCCGCCGTCCTCGCGGAGGTTCGGGTCGGCGCCGTGGTCGAGGAGGAGACGTACGACATCGAGGTGGCCCCAGGCCGCAGCCGCGCACAGGGGAGTGCCCTCCGTGCCGTGACCGCTCTCCGCGTCCGGCGCGGCGCCGGCGGTCAGGAGGAGGCGGACGATCGCCGCGTCGCCGTGCACGGACGCGGCGTACAGGGGTGTGCTGCCTTCGGAGTTCGCGGTGTTCGGCTGCGCTCCGGCGCGCAACAGGGCGGCGGCTTCGTCCGCTTGGCCGAGCAGCGCGGCCGTCACCAGCCGCTTCGTGAGCTTCTTCTGCCGTCGTCGGTTCATGCTCCACCGTCCGTACGTATGCTTCCGAGGCCGGGCAGCTGAGGCACCAGCCCCGGCAGCAGCGCCGGTACGTCGGCGAACGCCGCGTCCGCCGGCTGACCGCAGACCTTCCCCGCGGTCTCGCCCGCGAAGCTGAAGATGCCGGCCAGTTCCGGACCGCGCCGCCCCCAGGCCACCAGCGGACTGCCGCTGTCCCCGAAGCACATGGTCGTGGGGGTGCGGTCCGTGCGCGCGGCCTGCCGGTCCCGGGCGCAGAAGACCGAGGTCTCGTCCACCACCGCCGGGGTCTGCGCGGCGCACTGCCCGTGGGTCCGTACGCTGAGGTCGCCGCGGCGCAGGACGTCGCCGCGTATCTCCTTGCCGGGCTGGGACGCGTCCCAGGCGGCCGTGGTGCCGTGGCTGAAGATCGATACGGGGGTGCCGGGGCGCGGCCGGTGCTGGGCGACGGGGAGCGGGGCGATGCCGCGTACGGGAGCGCTGAGCCGTATTTCGGCCATGTCGTAGGCCGCGGAGGACAGTTCCGGGCGGCCGGGGTCGGCGGGGGACGGGAGCAGCTTGTAGCGCGGGTGCCGGGTGGCGCTGCGTACGTCCCGCACCGTGCCCGGGTCCTTCGAGAGGACCGGGGAACCGAGGTGGACCTCCACGCGTCGTACGTCCACACCGTCCACGCAGTGGGCCGCGGTGAGGACGCGGTCGGGGGCGATGAGGGCGCCGCCGCAGGAGGCCCGTTGCAGCAGTGGGCCGTCGCCCTTCACGGCCAGTGTCGCGAGCCAGGGCGCGGCGCCGGGCCGGGGCAGCTGCGTTCCGCCGGACATGGCGTGCGCCTGCCCCGCGAGGCCCACCGCCGTGGCTGTGGCCCCCACGGCTCCCACGGCGGCCATGGCGAGCGCCCCGAGCACCGCCCCGGCCCGCGCACCGTACCGACGCCGCCCCGCGAACCCGCCCCGGTGCTGCTTCGTTCCCATGGCACCCATGTCCCGCCCCCTGCTCGCTGCCTGCGTGTGCGCTGTGACGGGAGTTGACGCTAGTGCGCAGGCGGGCGGAAGTAGTCATCCCTCGGTCGCGTCAGCGGTCAGCCTGCGGGGTGACGACCCTGACGCGGTCTCGGGGTGGGCCTCAGGACTCCCGGGCCCAGGGCCGCCTCATCCCTGCTCCGGCTGCGTGCAGCGGTTGCGGTTGCCGAACGGGACGCGGAGGCCGCAGTCGGTGCCGTACGGGCGCTCGGTGGGTTCCTCGGCGAACTCCACGCCACGAAACAGCGTGCATGGACTTTGGGACCGTCGCATGTCTGCCCGGACCGGGCGAATCACTGATCACCCGGGCCGCGATCACGCTGAGTGGGGCAGCTCGGCCTTACGGGTGTTCTGGAAGGATTGCTGGAGCCACGCTCCGTTCCTCTTGGTCATCACGTTGGTGTTGACGGACTTCGAGCTTGCCCGGCACTCGCTCTCCCCCTTCTGCACCTGACAACTCGTCCGGACGATGACGGCTGTCCGCCGGTCGACGAAGCGCACATGCTCGTCGAGTGTTCGGAGCGTGGTGTCGCCGACGTAGCGGTCGAAGTAGGACTGCATTCCTTGTGCGATCGTCTTCCGCGTGCGCAGGTAATCGCCGTTGAAGGTGACGAGGTCGGCGTCCTTGGTGAAGGTGGCGGCGAAGGCCGCGCCGTCCTTCTCGGCCCAGGCCTGCTCCTGCCGGCGGAGCAACGCGTCGAACGCCGCCCGGCCCTGGTCGTTGCCCGGGCGGGCGGCCGCGCTCGGCAGGCGCTGGGCTGTTGTACGGGGGCTGTCCTCGCCGGCGGCCGGGGCCGCTGTTGCGCCCAGTACGGAAGCGGCGGTCGCCGCCCCCACGGCGATCACGGCGATGTGGCGGTATCGCATTCGTCCTCCTGGATGGCCTAGGAACCTGATGCGTAGACCACCACCAGCATGGGTGACGCGCCGTTCGATGTCGTGATCCTCCTGGAGGAGCCCGCCCTGCCGCTCCCCTGAAGGTCGTTACCGCGCGGCCGGAGCGTACCTGCCCCACGGGCATCTGCGGACGCCGCACCGGCCGCGCACCGGGGCTTCCCGCGCCTGGTCACCAGCAGTCCGGCGTATCGGTCGGAACATGTCGTAAGCATTCGGCCGTCCCTAGGGGAAGCTCCCCGGTGGTGACCCGCCGGACATGGCCCGGTAGTTGCGGGTCAAGTGTGCCTCCGAGACGTGCGCGGTCCGGGCCAGGGCGGGGATGTCCAGCGGCTGCGCGTGAGCGCGGCCCATCGCGTTCCGGCGTCACCACGGGTTCGGCGGGGTGGTGGGGCATTGGCGCGGAATGCCGCGCGCATCCAGGGGCGCTCGGAGTCAGTCCCAGTCGACGTCGACATCCCGGGTCTCGATGTGCATCCCCAGTGGTACGCGCCAGGCGGCCACGCAGACGCGCCAGGTGGCCGTGCGGTGGGTGCGGCCGGTGATGGGGGTGGGGAGGGGCTGGGTGGAGGTTCTGGTGGCCCAGTCGATGCCCAGGGCGCCGATGATGTGGGTCCTGAAGGTGGCGGTGCCCGAAGTGACCGGTCGGTCGCCGGTGTTGTGCAGGGCGAGGGAGACGTTTTCGCACCAGCGGACGTCGGTGCGGGTGCGTTTGATGGTGCCGGTGGTGAGGTGGGGTGGGGTGGTGGGCTTGGGAGCCGGAGTGGGGGAGGGGGGTTGTGCGGGAGGACTGGCGGGGGGACGGTCGGGCGTTCCGCCGGAGTGGTGTCCGGAAGGGCGTCCGGGCGGGGTGTTGGGGGTGGGGGCGGTGCCGCCGCTGCGGGGGCCGTTGTTGCTGGAGCCGTCCTGTGGGGCGGTGGAGGGAGACGCGCCGTCCTGTCCCGGGCCGGCGTGGTCGGAGCCGGGGGCGTCGTTCGTGCCGGGGCCCGTCGGTGGCCGGGAGGCGTACGGGGGTGAGCCGATGCCCGTGGCGGGCGAGCCGGTGCCGTCCAGGGGCGTGAGGGTGATTCCGTCACGCGGGGGTACCGGTCTCGTCGGGGACCGGCCGTCCGCCGGTCCGGCGGCGCCCACCGTGGCGTGACCGCGGCCGTCGTCGTTGCCGCAGGCGCAGAGCAGTGCGGCCAGGCACAGGGCGGTGACGGTGAGAGGGGCGCGCGAGGCCCGCGAGGCGTATGGGGCGCGCGGGACATGGGGAGTACGGGGAGCACGAGCGGTACGCAGGGCGCGTGTGGTCCGTCGCATCGGGCCAGTGTCACTGACGGCACGTCAGTTGCATAGGCCCGGTACGGCAGGGCGTCGGCCCGTACGGGAGGCGGGTGTCCGGCCTTTGCCGGCCGGCTCGGGGACGGAAGTCGATCCGGGGGCAGCCCGGTAGCAGCCCGGGGGCAGTTCGGCAGCAGTCCGCAGGCAGTCCGGCAGTAATCCGCGGCCAATCCGGCGGCAGTCCCGTCTCAGGCCCGGATCAGTCCGAGATCAAGCCCTCGCGCAGCGTCGCCAGGGTGCGGGTGAGCAGGCGGGAGACGTGCATCTGGGAGATGCCGACCTCTTCGCCGATCTGGGACTGTGTCATGTTGGCGAAGAAGCGCAGCATGATGATCTGGCGCTCCCGGGGCGGGAGTTTGGCCAGCAGGGGCTTGAGGGATTCGCGGTACTCGACGCCTTCGAGCGCGCTGTCCTCGTAGCCGAGGCGGTCCGCGAGGGAGCCCTCGCCGCCGTCGTCCTCGGGGGAGGGAGAGTCGAGCGAGGAGGCGGTGTAGGCGTTGCCCACCGCCAGGCCGTCGACGACGTCCTCCTCGGATACGCCGAGGCACTGGGCCAGTTCGGTGACGGTCGGGGAGCGGTCGAGCTTCTGGGCGAGTTCGTCGCTGGCCTTCGTCAGGGCCAGGCGCAGCTCCTGGAGGCGGCGCGGGACGCGCACCGACCACGAGGTGTCGCGGAAGAAACGCTTGATCTCGCCGACCACTGTCGGCATCGCGAACGTCGGGAATTCGACGCCGCGTTCGCAATCGAAACGATCGATGGCCTTGATCAGGCCGATCGTGCCGACCTGGACGATGTCCTCCATCGGCTCGTTGCGACTGCGGAAACGTGCCGCCGCGTAGCGCACCAGCGGCAGGTTCAGTTCGATGAGGGTGTCGCGTACGTACGTGCGCTCCGGGCTGTCCTTGTCGAGCGTGGCCAGCCGCAGGAACAGGGAACGGGAGAGGGTACGGGTGTTGAGAGCGTCGTCGTCGTGCACATGTGGTGCCGGCGCGGGAATCGCGGGAAGCACCTTCGAGCTGCCCAGTTCTACGGACATGCCACCCCCTTGAGGTCGCGGTCGGGTCGCTGCGGCGCCCTCGGTCCGCGGCGGAACCGAGAACTTATGCCTCCACCTGAATACCGGAGGCGACGCCACGGCAAACGCGGTTCCTGCAGAATGTCACATGTCGGCAACACGCTGTAGCGCCTTGTCGACATATCTGTGCAGGAACGGGTCGCCCGTCCCGGTTAGGCTTCGATCCTGTTTGCGGACCGCAGTCGTGCGAAGCTCCGCGACAGTAGCCGCGACACGTGCATCTGCGACACCCCCAGCTCGGCACTGATCTGGGATTGCGTCAAGTTGCTGTAGTAACGGAGGAGCAGGATGCGCTGCTCGCGCTCCGGGAGCTGTACGAGCAGATGCCGGACGAGGTCCCGGTGCTCGACCCCGGCCAGCTCCGGATCCTCGTACCCGAGCCGGTCCAGCAGCCCCGGCAGGCCGTCACCCTCCTGCGCGGCCTCCAGGGAGGTCGCGTGGTATGAGCGGCCCGCCTCCAGGCAGGCCAGCACCTCGTCCTCGCCGATCTTGAGCCGCTCGGCGATCTCCGTGGTCGTCGGGGAGCGGCCGTGCAGCACGGTCAGGTCCTCCGTGGCGCCGTTGACCTGCACCCACAGCTCGTGGAGGCGGCGCGGTACGTGCACAGTGCGCACGTTGTCCCGGAAGTAGCGCTTGATCTCGCCGACCACGGTCGGCATGGCGAAGGTGGGGAACTGGACGCCACGCCCGGGGTCGAAGCGGTCGATGGCGTTGATCAGCCCGATCGTGCCGACCTGGACGACGTCCTCCATCGGCTCGTTACGGCTGCGGAAACGTGCCGCCGCGTAGCGCACCAGGGGCAGATTGGCCTCGATCAGGGCGGCGCGCACCCGGGTGTGCTCGGGTGTGCCCGGCTCCAGGCTGGTGAGCTCGGCGAACAGCACCTGCGTGAGTGCCCGCGTGTCCGCGCTCCTGCTCTCGCGGGATGGAGCCTTGGGCGCAGTTCGGGCCGTCACGGTCACGCCACCCTTCTCAGTCCATTCATCCGGCAAAAGCGGTCATAGCATCACAAGACATGTGCACTGTGTGCAAGCACCGCGAAACGCCGTGTTGATCGCAGAGTTGATCCACAGGGAGGCGCACGTACGGCCGAAACCGGCCATGAAGAAGCCCCTCGCCCGTGAGACGGGACGAGGGGCGTACGCGCGGCCGGGGCCGCGGCTCAGAACTCGTAGTCGGCGATCACCCAGGTGGCGAACTCACGCCACTGTCCGGCGGCAGCCTGATGGGCCGGGTGTTCGATATACCGCTTGAGGGCGTCGGCGTCGGCCACGGCGGAGTTCACGGCGAAGTCGTACGCGATCGGCCGGTCCGTGATGTTCCAGGCGCACTCCCAGAACTCCAGCTCGGGGATCTGGTCGGCCAGCTCCTGGAACGCCTTGACGCCGGCCACGACCCGCGGCTCGTCACGTCCGACGCCTTCGTTCAGCTTGAAAAGAACCAGGTGGCGTATCACTGGGCGGTCCTCCGTGCGGTCGGCCCGTGGCCGTTGCGCGCCGTACGTCCCGGTTCGAGCGTCCCGGTCCGTACGACTCCGGGCCACCAGGGCGTCCTACGAGATCAGCTGGGTCATGAACTCGCCGACACCATGAGCGGCCGACGAGATGCCCTCGAACCCTATCTGCACGAGATCGGCGGCGCGTGCCGGGGACGTGATGATCGTGTACAGGACGAAGACGATGACCACGTACAGCGCGATCTTCTTCGCTTGCGCCATCTGACTGTCCCCGTCTCCCCTACGGCAGCTCCCGCCCGCCCTTCCCCAGCGTGCAGACCGGCTGAGTGTAACCACTTCCGCATCAGGGGTGGAGCCGGCGGGAGGGAGGCGGGGGAGGGGCCCGCGGGCGGGGCGTTTGTGCGGGGGTGCGGCGGGCGCGGGCGTCCGGTCGGCACCGGAACGCGCGTACTGACCGTGACTTTAAGGACCAAAGGCCCCTGGAGGCAGGCCCTTTGCCTGCGTTCCGTACGGGGCGCGCGGAGCAGGATGGGGGTGTGCCCGGTGTATCTGGCAGGAATGCGCGGGGCACGGGACCCGAGCCTCACTGCGGGGTCCACGCCGTGAGCTTCCCCCCTGACAGCGGCGCGGACTTTGAGGCCCGGTCCACCATCGGGGGAAACGGCGGTCCCCCCGATGCCGTTTCCCCCGACCGCGTCGTGGACAGCGTGGAGCAAGATCGGAGCCCCGGCTCCGGGCCTTCGGGCTCGGGCCCGGGGCTTCGGGCTTTGCCGTGGCATGAGGCGTGCGGGCTCGGGGCCGGGGCATTTCCGGTACGGCCGTCCGATGACTTCTCGTGCCTTCCCGTGGTTTCTCCTGACTTCTCGTACGGAAGTGCCCGGATGCCCGGCACCTAGACTGGGACCTTTCGGGGGCACGGGCCGTCCCTGGGCGGCCCCAGGCGGATGGAGAGCGGCTGTGACGAGTGGCGTCGAGGACGTGGCGGATCCGTCGGCCGAGGTGCTGACGGAGGCCGCGGCGACGTTCGGGCTGCTGGCGTCGCCCGCGCGCCTGCACATCGTCTGGGTGCTGGCGGGCGGCGAGTGCGACGTCAGCGGGCTCGCGGAGCGGGTGGGCGGCGCGCTGCCCGCGGTGAGCCAGCACCTGGCGAAGCTGAAACTGGCGGGGCTGGTGCGGTCGCGGCGCGAGGGCCGCCGCGTGGTGTACCTGGTGGACGACCCCGACGTGGTGTCGATGGTGCGGTGGCTGGTGGGGCAGCTGACCGACCGGACGGGCCGGACCGACGGCCCGGCGGTTCCGGGACGCGTCCGTGGCCTGGGCGCCTGAGAGGCTCGTGGGCTCCGCGGCCCGTACGGAGGGGGAGGCGGAGCCGGGCCCGCACACCGCACCACCGGGCGTACGGGCGGACAGCGGCGCCGCCCTGCGGGACTCCCCCGGAATCACGGCCCTGGAAACCCTGCGGCTCCTGGAGAGCGGGCCGCGCGGCCTGACCGAGGCGCAGGCCGAGGAGCGGCTGCTGCGGTACGGCGACAACGCGGTGCCCGAGCGGCGGCCGACCGGCCGGCCGTGGCGCTTCGTCCGCAGCCTGCGTGACCCTTTCACGACCGTACTGCTGTGTCTGGCCCTGGTCTCGGCCGCCGTCGCCTCCTGGGGGACGGCGTGTGTGATCGCGGTGCTGGTGATCGTCAGCGCGGTGCTGCGGTCCAGCGGCGAGCACCGGGCGGAGCGGTCCACGGCGGCGCTGCGCGAGCTGATCGCCACGACGGCGACGGTGCAGCGCAGGGGGGCGGCCGGTGCGGGTGCCTCGGGGGCGGCCGGTGCGAAGGATTCGGCCGGTGGGAAGGCCGGCGCGGGTTCGAGGGTTTCGGCCGGTGGGAAGGCCGGGGCCGGTCCGGGGGCTTCGGCCGCGCGGGAGATACCGGTCGATCAGCTGGTGCCGGGCGATGTGATCCGGCTCGGGCCGGGCGACCTGGTCCCCGCTGACCTGCGACTGCTGCGCGCGAGCGGGCTGACCGTACGCCAGGCGCCACTGACCGGCGAGTCGGCGCCGGTGGCGAAGTATCCGGTGGAGGTGCCGGGGAGCGGGACGGGTCTGCCGGACGGGGTGGACGGTACGGCTGCCTCCGGCGCGGGTCTCTTCGAACGGCCCGAGCTGTGTTTCCAGGGCAGCAGCGTCGCGTCCGGCAGCGCGATCGCGGTGGTGCTGGCCACCGGCGCGGACACGGTCTTCGCCGGTACGTACCGGCGGTCGCCCGGAAAGGACACGGGCGCCGGGGCGGCCGGTGCGGCCGGTGCGCGCGGCATCCGGCGTACGCGCCTCACGCCACCCACATCACCCACGCCCACCACCCGCCCCATCCGCCCCACGAGCGCCTTCGACCGCTCCGTGAACGGCGTCTCCTGGACCCTCATCCGCTTCATGCTGCTCACCCCGCCGCTGGTGCTGATGGCCAACGCCGCGCTGCGCGGCCGCGGCCTGGAGACGCTGCCGTTCGCCGTCGCGGTGGCGGTCGGGCTGACGCCCGAGATGCTGCCGGTCATCGTCACCACCGCGCTCGCCCGGGGCGCGGCGCTGCTCGCACGCGGCGGCGAGGTGATCGTCAAGCGGCTGCCCGCGCTGCACGACCTCGGCGCGATCGACGTGCTGTGCACGGACAAGACCGGCACGCTCACCCAGGACCGGCCGGTCGTGGACCGCTCCCTCGGCCCCGACGGGCGGCCGGCGCCCGAGCCGCTGCACTGGGCGGCCGTCAACAGCCTGTGGACGCTCCAGCTCGCCGAGCTGCCCACCCCGGACGCCCTCGACGAGGCGGTCCTGGAGGCGGCCGAGGACGACTTCGACGAGCTGCTCGCGTACGAGGGCATCGCCGCGCTGCCCTTCGACCCGGTGCGGCGTACGTCGTGCGCGGTGGTCCGTAGGGACGCGGAGTTCCGTACGGACACGGTGGTCCGTATGGAAGGGGAGTTCCGTACGGAGACGGCGGGCGGTCACCGTTCCCGGCTCGGCGCGCACACGCTCGTCGTCAAGGGCGCGCCCGAGGCCGTACTGGAACGCTGCGCCCGCGTCCGTACGGGGGGAGAGGAAACCGACCTGGACGACGCGGCCCGCGTGCGGCTGGCCCGGCTCGTCGCGGACCGTACGGCGGACGGGCTGCGGCTGCTGGCCGTCGCGGTCGCCGAGCGGCCCGCCCGGCCCGGCCGCCGGTACACGCCGGCGGACGAGCGCGGCCTGACCCTCGTCGGCTTCGTCGGCCTGCGCGACGCGCTCGCCCCGACCGCCGCCGCGGCCTGCGCGGGCCTCGCGCGGCGCGGCGTCGCCGTCAAGGTCCTCACCGGCGACCACCCGGGCACCGTCACCCACGTCTGCCGCGCACTCGGACTCGACACCGGCCCCGGCGCGGTGGTCACCGCCGACCGGATCGACGGCCTCACGGACGCGGAACTGGCCCGGCTCGCCGCCCGTACGACGGCGTTCGCGCGCTGCACACCCGAACACAAGGCGCGGATCGTGGAGGCGCTGCGGGCCGGGCCGGGTGACGCACGTACGTCCGGTACGAGCGACACGCCCGGCGAACCGGTCTCCCCGCGTACCGTCGGCTTCCTCGGCGACGGCGTCAACGACCTTCCCGCCCTGCACGCCTGCGACGTGGGCATCGCCCCGCGTGACGCCGTCGACGTGACCCGGGAGGCGGCCGACGTCGTCCTCGCCTCGAAGGACCTGAGCGCCATCGACGGAGCGATCGTCGCGGGCCGCCGCAGCAGCGCCAACATCGCCACGTACCTGCGCATCACCCTCTCCTCCAACCTCGGCAACGTCATCGCGATGCTCGGCGCCGGCCTGCTGCTGCCGTTCCTGCCGATGCTCCCGGCGCAGGTCCTGGTGCAGAACCTGTGCTTCGACGCGGTCCAGCTCGCGTTCGCCTTCGACCGGCCGGGTCCCGCCGCGCTGCGCCGGCCCACGGTCCTGCGCCCCGCCGATCTGCTCCGCTACATCACCGGCTTCGGCCTGCTCAACGCCGCGGCCGACCTGGCCACGTTCGGCGTGCTGGTGCTCGCGGTGCACGGCTCAGGCCACCCGGGCGGGCAGGACGCGTTCCACGCCGGGTGGTTCACGGAGAACCTGCTGACGCAGGCGCTGGTGATGTACCTGCTGCGTACGGGACGCCGCTCGGCGGAGGGCCGTGCGCCCGGCCAGATCCGGCTCGCGGTGTGCGCGCTCGCCGTCATCGGGCTGCTGCTGCCGCCGTCGCCGCTGGGCCCGCTGCTGGGGATGGCGGCCCTGCCTCCCCTCTATTACGGGCTGCTGGCGGCGGTGCTGCTGCTGTACGGGGCCGGGCTGGCGTGGGCCAAGGAGCGGTACGACCGGAACGCGGCGGCGGAGGACGAGGACCCGAATCCGTCCCCCCGGCAGTAGGGGCGTCATCCGTAGGACAGGTCCGAGCAGATGTTGTCGTCGGCCGAGCGCGCCTTGTCGGTGATCTTCGACGACCCGGAGGAAGGGGCCGGCCCCGGGGCGGAACCGGCAGCGGGCTCCAGCTTCGGATCGGACGCGTACGAGGCGCCCAGCACGACGTTGACGCCCGAGACGGCCGCCGGCACCAGCTGAGCGCCGCGGAAGCGCGCGGCGACGGCCTTCGCCTCGGCCTCCTTGCCCGCGCCGTACTCGACCACGGTGGCCGCGTGGTCCTGGGCCCGCGCGGTCGCCGTGCCGGTGACGGTGAAGCCCGCGGACTTCAGCTGATCGGCGGCGCGGGCGGCGAGGCCGGTGGCGGTGGTGCCGTTGTAGACGGCGACGCTGATGCCCGCACCCGGGCTCGCGTCCGTACCGGAAGTTCCCGTACCCGGAGTGGGGGACACCGATGGGCCAGGGGAACCCGGCCCCCTGCTGCCGGCCGTCCCCGGGCCCGTCGCGTCCTTCCCGTCCAGCGTCCGGTCCGCCTTGATGTCCGCCCAGAGCGTGTCCGCCTCCGGGTGCACGATCGCGACCCGCTCGCCCTGATAGCGCCAGGGCAGCGTCACGAACTTGGTGTTGTGCAGGTCGATGTCCTTCAGGGACATCGCGAAGGAGAGCAGTTTGTCGGCGGAGTCCAGGCCCGGGTCGACGGTCATGGACTGGGTGGCGGCGTTGGCCAGCGGCAGCAGGGTGGTGGGGTTGAAGCCCTGCTCCTTGACCTTCTTGATCAGCGAGCCGACGAAGGCTTGCTGACGCTGGATACGGCCGATGTCCGAGTTGTCGCCGATGCCGTGCCGGATGCGTACGTAATCGAGCGCCTGCTGACCGGAAACGGTCTGCGGGCCCTTCGCGAAGATCCGCTCGCCGCGGGAGTGACGGTTCGGGTTCAGGTCGCCCTCGTAGATGTCCTTGGGCAGGCAGACCGGTACGCCGCCCACCGCGGACGTCATCTTCGAAAAGCCCTCGAAGTCGACGACGACGGTGTGGTCGACGCGTACGCCGGACAGTTTCTCCACCGTGTTCTGGGTGCAGGCCGGGTTGCCCTGGGGGCTCTCGCCGACCGAGAACGCCGCGTTGAACATGGCGTTGTGCTGCGGCGCCGTCCACTTGCCGCTCGGCAGTCGGCACGGAGGTATCTCCACCAGGGTGTCCCGGGGTATGGAGACCGCGACCGCGTGCTTGCTGTCGCCGTATATGTGCAGCAGGAAGGCGGTGTCCGAGCGGCCGACGTCGCCCTCCCCGCCACCGAGCGAGCTGTTGTCGCCGGACCGTGAGTCCGAGCCAATGACCAGGACGTTCTGGCCGCCGGCGCCCTCGGCGGGGCGCTGTGGGCTGACGCCTTCCGCACCGAAGGTGGTGATGTTGCCGTTGAGCTTGAAGTAGAACCAGCCGGCGCCTGTGGCGATCAGTACGAGCAGCGAGACGACGACGATGGCGGCCGTACGCAGGGGCCGCCGCCTGCCGCGTACGGCCCGGCCTCCGGCGCCGCCCCGGCTCCCCCTGCCGCCCTGTCCGGCACGTCCGGCCACCGCTTTGTGGCTGCTTGCTGTCATGTGTGCACCTCACCCGCGTGGCTCTGTGCCGAGGAAGACGGACGATCCGGCCCGTTGGTTGTACAGTTGCGCAATGTAGCAAGTTATAAAGCGGACAAGCTGCCGAGCCGGTGGTCGGCGCTCGGTACGGAAAGGCGGGACGGCAATGCTGCGCAACGGACTGGAACCCTGGCACCTGCTGGTCGTGGCGATCGTGGTGATCCTGCTGTTCGGCTCGAAGAAGCTGCCGGATACGGCGCGGGCCCTCGGCAAGTCGCTGCGGATCCTCAAGAGCGAGACCAAGGCGATGAAGGACGACGCCGGCGGCGACGAGCAGGGCCGTACGCCCGGGGAGGCCGTGCGGGCGGCGGCACCCGTACGGGCCGCGGACGCCCCGGCACCCGACCGCGGACCGGCCGCGCACTGACGGGCCGGCCGCCCGGCGGTTCCATAATGGTTGACGCGCGCCGCGATCAGCGGGCCGCGCCCTGCACCAACCACGAGGGGAAACGGGACCGGATGAGCACCGAGCGCAAGCCTTCCGAACACGCCGTACGCGGCATACGGGCCGTACGGGCAACGAGCGGCCGGATCACCGCAGTTGTCGTGGCCTTGCTGCTCGGCCTGATGGGGGCCGCGGGATCCGCGGCGGCGGCCACGGCGGCGCCCGCTCCGGCGATCACCCACAGCGCCCAGCAGCAGACCGCAGGCGCGCCGGCCGCACAGGCGGAGGCCGCTCCGGCGTCCTTCCACCACCACGCCAAGGCGGCCTTCGCCTCCAAGGACAAGGACAAGAAGAAGGACAAGAAGAAGAAAAAGGGCTTCTTCAAGAAGCTCGGCATCTTCCTCATCGTGCTGCTGATCATCTTCCTGGTCGTCATCATCGTGGTGATCTGGCTGATCGTGCACTTCATCCGCAAGGCATTCCGCCGCCGCAACAGCTGACCCCCGCGCAACACCAAGCGCCCACGACGCCCCCGCCGCCGACTCGACGGTGCGGCGGGGGCGCCGTCTTGTCCGGGGCGTCGCGTATGGGGCAGCGGCGCGGCCCGCGCGAGCCCATCGCGTGAACAGCCACCGTGGTCGGCGAAGGCGGAAGGCGCCCGCCGCAAGCCCTGCCCGGTCAGCGCACCCGTCCGCGCGGCTTCAGAGCCACCGTGGGGAGTTCCGGTGCGGGCAGCCGGTCGCCCTCGTAACCGCGCACCTCGCCGAACCGGGAGCCGGTCATCCACTCTTTCCGGGCCTCTTCGATGTCCTGCTGGGAACGGCCCACGAAGTTCCACCACATGACGATCTCCTCCTCGAAAGGGGTGCCGCCGAGCAGGACCGTCCGTGCGGGGGTGTCCGACTCGTTCGTCAGGGTGAGGCGGTCGTGGCCGGGGGCGACATGGCCGAGTTCGGCCGGACGCAGCGGCGTGCCGGCCAGGCGGACGGTTCCGTGGTCGACGAGCAGGCCGTGCTCGAAGGCCGGGTCGACGGTGAGGGTGGCCGTCGCTCCCGGGGCGAGGACGATCTCGGCGCCGAGGAGCGGGGTGAACGTACGTACCGGGGAGGTGACCCCGGCGAGCGTGCCCAGGAAGACGCTGACCATGGCCCCGCCGGCCCGTACGGGACCGGGCACGTAGTGCTGGAAGTCCGCTTCCGTATGCCGGTGTTCACCGGGGAGCGCGACCCACAGCTGCACGCCGTGCAGGACGGTCGTCCGCTCCGTCGAGACCTCCGAGTGACTGATCCCGTACCCGCCCGTCATGAGGTTCAGCTCACCGGGCCGTACGTACGCGTGGGTGCCCAGGCTGTCGCGGTGCTCGATCTCCCCGCTGAACAGCCAGCTCACCGTCTGCAGGCCGGTGTGCGGATGCGGAGCCACGTCCATGCCGCCGGTCTCGGCGACGTCGTCGGGCCCGTAGTGATCGGCGAAACACCAGGCGCCGATGAGCGTACGGGACCGCTGCGGCAGCGTACGGCGTACGGTCATGGCCCGGTGGCCGCCCAGGGGGACGTCACGCGGGGCGAGGATCTCGACGCTCGGCGCCCGGTCCGCGGGGGCGGGGCAGGAGCTGTGGCCGGGGCTGTGGCCGGGGCTGGGAACGGGGCCGCGGTGCAGCTCGGCGGGCTCCCTTTCGACGTTGCTCACGTGTGTGACCTTCCCCGGACAGCTCCCCGCGCGACGCGACGGGGCGATTGCATTGATTGCGGATTCAACCACCATGTGCCGCTGATCGTAAGCCGCCCCGCACTACCTCACCGACTCGGGTACGCGATGCGGCTGCGGGTCCGGTTCGAACTCCGTCGTGCGGGGCGCGGTGGGTACCGCTGCCGCAGATGGCCCGAAGCGCCTGCGCCGCGGAGCGACGTGCCGCCGGACGTCCTCGACACCCTTCCGCATGGTCGTCCGGAGCCATTTCCCGAGAGGACGTTCCACGAAGCGGTGGACGAGCCAGGCGGCGACCAGCATGAACGCCGTCACCGAGGCCACCAGGACCGGGGCGGACACCCGGTCACGGAAGTGGTGGATGAGGGTCATGCCGATGTTCATGTGGAGGAGGTAGAGCGGGTAGGTGAGCGCTCCCGCGGTGGTGAGCCACTTCCACCGGATCCGGTCGAAGGCCCCGAGCGCGATCGCGCCGACCAGGGCGAAGCCCGCGATGATGACGGTCCGGGCCGGCCAGCTGGGCAGGGCGGCCGCGACGGCTTTGCCCAGGCTCGTGGCCATGCGGTAATCGATGTACCGCTGGGCGAGCAGCAGTTGCACGACGACCAGGGCCCACAGCACCGCGTTGGGCCGGTGGCGCCGCATCAGGTAGAAGGCGACGCCCGCAATGAAGAACGGCGCGTACTGCGGCATCGCGAACGCGGTCAGCAAGGGCGTGTGCAGACCCGGGGCGAGCGCGGCGGCCGCCGTCCACACGCCGCACAGGATCAGGCAGTTGCGGTACGTGACGCCGAACCACACCACCACGACCATGATCAGGTAGAACTTGAGCTCCACGAAGAGCGTCCAGTACACCGGGTCGACATCCGGGGAGTCGTCGCCGGACTGCAGCATGGACAGGTTGCTGATCACCCGGTCCCAGCCCGGGAAGGAGTCGACCTCCGGCCACACCTTCAGCACCAGCGTCGTGAGCAGAATCCCGGCCCAGTAGGCGGGAAACAGGCGGGAGAGGCGGGAGACGGCGAAGTCACCCAACGTGCGTCCCCACACACTCATGCAGATGACGAAGCCGCTGATGAGGAAGAACACCTCGACCCCGAGCCAGCCGTACTGGGCAGCCCGGTGGGCGGTCGGGAAGATCGTGCTCGTGTCATGCCCCCACGGCCGGGCAAGCGCCACGTAGTGGTAGAAAACCACCATCAACGCGGCCAGCAGCCGCAGCCCGTCGAGCGCGGCGAGCCTGTTCCCCGAGCGGAGCTCGGCCATCGTGTACTCCCCCTGAGCACCCTGGTCATGGGCGCTCCATGTCTACAGATGGAGACGAGCACAGGTCACGGAGAACCAGCGCCCGGTACGTCTGCCTTTCCGGCAAGCGCCGTCAGGGCCGGTCGCGTCCGCCCGGCGGCCCTGACGATGATGATGCGGACGGGCCGTGTGCGGTTCATCGCGGCACCGTCAATTGATGTTCCGGGGCGGCTTTGGCAAGTCGGACCATTCGCGGACGGACGGGAACAATCGCCGCGCGGCTGGAGGCCGATCGTGGTCGATGCCGTATCGACGCTCCGCGCGTCACCGCCCGATGCGTCGGCGACGAAAAGACCGCCTCCGGCTTGCTTCCGCAGGTCAGAGGCGGCTCTTTTTGAGCAGTAGCGGTGAGGTGTGGCGAGCAACCGGTGCGGAACGAGCGGTCGGTGCCGTCGGGGAACCCGACTGTCGCCCACGGTGGGGCCCGGCGCCGCCGCGCCGGGCCCCGTAAAGAGAGCGGAGGTCAGGCGTCGTCGTCCAGCATGGCGGCGGTCAGGACGTTGCCGGCGACGCCCCAGCCTCCGTCGGTGACCTCGTCGATCAGGACGACGGTGGTGGGGCGGGCCCGCTCGCCGTAGATCTCCGCGTACAGGCCGGTGGTGCACTACACGGCTCGTCCCCATGGCAGGGGGCGTCGGTTGGCGGCGGTGGAGGCTCGCGGGGAGCCTCCTGTGGGATCTGTAGCTCCAGGTCCCACAGAGGGGCCCAAGTTTTCGAGGGGCGCGGCGTCCATCCGGGTCACGTGTGGTGCACGTGTAACGGCACCGTGCTGCATGTGCACCACGCAAAACACCCCTCCGATCGCGTCTCCGCAGATCAGAGGGGCGTTACAAGCGGTAGCGGTGGGATTTGAACCGTCAGGATGATGCTTCTCACCTGCGGTTTTGCCTGAGAAGCGGACAATACATGCCGATTCGATGCTGCTGAGCCCTGTGCGGTCCTGCTCAATCGGATCTCGTGTTGCACGTGCAACACGAGACTCAGAAGCGCGATGAACGCTTCCGGGGCTGCCGTGGGGCGTGCCACTTGGAGACGTCAGGGCTGACGGTCGCGTTGCAAGGCACCGACAGGAGATGGCCACAGCGTTATCCGTGTGCTGACGCCCAGTAGTGATGTTCACGGTATCTAGATCCGCAACCGGCACGAAGTCGCTGCCCCGGCGGGGAACGTACGCCGCGGTGGAGGATGAGGGGCGTACGTGGGGCCCGTAGGCGGTCGGCCGCCGAGTTTCCCGAGAAGAAGCGGCTGGGCCGAGCCCCCTTTGGGGTCCACACCCCGGAGGTGCCGCACGAGCGGGAACCGGACAGGCCCGCGATGCGCGGCCGGAAGTGTTCCGTCATGCGGCGAACCTCTTGTTCTCGATGGTCCTCGCCGGACGGGGCCGGGCTGGGTATCGAAAGCGTGGCATGGGCGACGAGGTTAGTGGCCCCGGTGGCGGGCCTTGGCCTTGGCGCGGGCGTGAGCGCGGCGCTGTTCGTCCTCGGCCATACGGCGACGCTTGGCCGCAGCCTTGCTCTCAGCCTTCGACTCCTCGAAGCTGCGGGCCAAGGCCTCCTGCGCCGCGGTGCTGACTGGGCGGGCGGACTGCTCGCGCGCGGCGGCTCGGGCCAGCCGCTTGGGGTTCACCACGCGGGGCCGACTGACCATGTCGGTCTCTACGACCGGGGCGGCGGACGCCTGCTCCAGCAGCCGGTCGTAGCCGTGGAGGGAGAACTCCAGCAATTCCGCCCCGGTGGGCTCGGCGCCGAAGACATGCCGGGCAGCACGGACGCCTTCCGGGTCGCTGATCTCCAGTACACCGACCCGGAACGGATCCTCGAAGAACACGGTGAACGTGCTCGGCACAGACGCCTCCCATGGTTGTCGTTCCTTGACGTGCCGTATGGTGCGGCGGCACGGGGAGCAGGGGCGGACCGGACACCCTGGGAGGGAGGTTACTGACCGCTCTGCCGGGCAAAGCGGCGTCCGGACTACCTACCGGACCGTGTTTTCGTACGCTCCTGCTCCGTCGCCAGGGTATCGGTCGGGCGTGGGGCCACCAAGGGCAATCGCGCGGTTTCCGATAGGGAACGCAGAGGTCAGCTGACCTGTTCCAGCATGGAAAGACGGTCGAACACGGCGCTCCAGGACGTGATTTGTCCGTCCGCCACCGTCACCTTGGCCATGGCCGTCCAGCGCAGTGAGCCTCCACCAACTTGAAGGCGCAGGTCGAAGGGCTGGTGTGACCCGTACTCGGGGGCTCACTCTGGTCGTGGGCGGCAGGCCGCGGAGAAGAACGTTCGTCAGGAGCCGCTCTCCTCAGAGCTCGTAACGCGATCACGATCCGGTCTTCTTGAGGCGTGTGGAGCAGATGAGGCTGCAAGCCAACGAGACGAAGGCATCGTGGAGTTCGATACGTCGTTCCCAGCGGACCACGCGGCGTCTGAACTGGTGGAGCAAGGCGATCTGCTCGGCGACTAGCGGAGCTTGCCCAGGCCCTTGATGTTCGGGGAGCCCTTGCGGGAGATCAGCGCCTGGATACAGCGGCGTCGCAGCTCACCGCGCACAGCCTTCGAGTCGTACGCCTTGTCGCGGGTCGTCGGCGGTGCGCGTCCCGAAGGCGCGATGTCCTTCGGGGCGCGCGGCAGGGGTTCGGGTTCAGGCGTTGTAGCCGCCGTGGGCGTCCAGCACCGCGCCCGTGACGTACGACGCGGCGGGGCTCGCCAGGAAGGCGATCGCCGCGGCGATCTCGTCGGGGTGCCCCATGCGTTGCAGGGACAGCGAGCTGACCAGGGCCTTGAGGGTCTCGGGGTCCGGCGGTTGCATGCCACCCTCCATCAGTCCGGCCTCCACGACGTTGGCCGTGATGTTCCGGGGCCCGAGGTCGCGTGCGACGCCCATGGTGTACCTCTCGATCCCGGACTTGGTCGCCGAGTAGTCGGCAAGACCGGGGGCGCCGACCCGGGAGCCCAGTCCGGAACTCACCGTGATGATGCGGCCGCCCGTGCGCAGCACTCGGGAGGCGGCCCGGATGACGGCGATCACGCCGAGGTAGTTGGTGGCGTGCATCCGGTCCAGGGCGGCGGTGTCGGCGTCCGAGTCGTCCACCGCGCCAGCCACGGAGATCGCCGCGTTGTTGACGAGGATGTCCAGGCCGCCGAAGTGCGCGACCACGTCGTCGATCAGCGCCGGCGCCCGGCTCGTGTCCGCCTGGTCGGACTGGAAGGCGACGGCCTTGGCTCCCTTGCCGTGCACCTCGTCGACGACGGCCTGCGCCTGCTTCTCGGAGCTGACGTAGGTGAAGGCGACGTCGGCGCCCTGCTCGGCCAGCAGCCGTACGGTCGCGGCTCCCAGTCCGCGCGACCCCCCGGTGACCAGGGCGACCTTGCCCATGAGTGGCTTGCTCATTCTTCTCACCTCGTTGATTGACTCTCCCTGGCAGTCGCAACGCTAATTGTTACGACTAGCTGTTGCAACCTTCACTGTTACGACTGTGCTGTCGTAACATAAAGCGTTGCGGCCGGGAGGAGGAGTTCATGAGTGCCAACAGCAGGTTGACCATTGCCGCCCACGCGCTGGCCTGGATCGGTCTCTACCAGCGCCAAGGCCATGAGGTCGCCACCTCCGAGCAGATCGCGACCAGCGCGAACACCAACCCCGTCGTGATCAGGCGGCTGCTCGGCGAGCTGCGCAGGGCCGGGCTCGTGGAGTCCCGGCGGGGCGTGGGCGCGGGCTGGTCGCTGGCGCGCGAGCTGGAGTCGATGACCCTGCTCGACGTGTACGAGGCAGTGGAACCCGGCCCGCTGTTCGCGATGCACCGCACCACCCCGGACCAGGGATGCGTGGTGGGTTACGGCATCCAGCCGGCTATGCAGGGCATCTACGAGGGCATCGAGGAGACCCTGAGACACGAGCTGGCCCGCGTCACGCTCGAGAACGTACTCCGGGACGTACTCGCGGCACCTCGCTAGCCTCCCCGTTACGCCCTGACATCACCAAGATCCCCATCGATGCCCAAGCCAGTGAATAGCCTGGCAACCAGTCACGCCAAAGACGGTTGCGCCATCTCTCGATCCAGGACCAGCTTGTCGGTTCGCACTCACCGTGACCGGGTGGCCTTCTAGGATCCGGCGCATGCTGGATCCCGAGCTGCTGGAACGGATCACCGCGCGGCGCGCGGAGCTGGACGAACTCGAAGAACAGCTGACCAAGCAGCCGGCGGAGGTGCGGGCCGAGCGGGACGAGCTCGCCGTCGCAGAGCGGGTCCTTGAGCGGATGAGCGAACAGCTCACCGACGAGCGCGCCTCTGTCGCGCCGGTGCCCGGGCAGGTGGGCGGACGTACGGTGATGCTGATCCCGCACCGCACCTCAGGCGTGGAGGAGACCACCCTTCCGCCGGACTACCAGCGCATTCTCGCCGCCGTGCGGCAGGCCGCCGGTCCGGTCAAGGCCCGGCAGGTCGGCGACGCGCTGGGAATCGACGTCAGCGTGCGGGCCAAGCTGAAGCCGCTGCGTGGGAAGCTGGTCAGACTCGTCGATCGCGGCTGGCTACGCAAACTACCCGACGGCCGGTTCACCACCCGCCTGTGACCTGATCTGCCGTCTGCGGCAGCGCGGCGCGGGCGTAACCGGGGTGCCCCCGGCGGCCGTTGGAATTGTGTGACGAAAACCAAAAAGCACGCCGAGGACACCTGCCCGCTTGTCTACCAGTGCCGTTTGCCGCTGTCCTCGCGCACCGTCAACCACCTCGCCGATCTGCTGCGACGTCACCTGAAAGTGATCCGGTCCAGGTGGCGGATCCTGCCGCCCGGGAAGATCGCGGTGATCGTCCTGGCCGTGCTGCGCCACGATCAGCGCCTGGCCGACATGGCCGGCGGAAACAACGTGTCCGAGTCCACCGTCCGCCGCTGGCGCGACGAACTGATCACCCTGCTCGCAGCCCAGGCGCCGCGCCTGGACCGCGCCCTGAAGAAGGTCGCCAGGCAGGGCGGGGAGGCGGTCTTGATCGACGGCACCCTCATCGCCACCCAGCGCCGCACCGGAAAGGCCGACCGGCGAAACTACTTCGGCAAACACCACCATCACGGCCTGCACTTCCTCGCCCTGACCGACGAGAGGGGTCGGCTGATCTGGATATCCGCCGCCCGGCCCGGCCGCACCCACGACAACACCGCCGCCCGCCAGGATCATGTCCTGGTCCACCTGCGCGCCGCCGGCCTCGGGGCCCTGGCGGACCTCGGCTTCCGCGGCCTGGACAGCGACGTACGCGATCCCGTGATCGTCACCGGCTTCCACGCCAGCCGCACCCACAAGCTCGCCCCCGGCCAGAAGACCGCCAACCGCGTCATCGCCGTCGGCCGCGCACCGGTCGAACACGGCTTCGCCCACCTCAAGAACTGGCGGATCCTCACCGAGCTCCGCACCAATCCCGCTCGCGCCACCCACCTCCTGCGCGCCCTGCTTGTTCTGACAAACCTCGAAGTCAGCCGCTGACGGGCGATCTACTCCGCAGACTGCCACCGACGACCAGCGTGAGTACCCCCAGAGCCGGTCACACCAGCCCTTTGACCTGCGCCTTCGAGGTGGCGGAGGCTCAGTGTCCTGCCGGTGGGCGCGATGCGTCCGCCCTGTGGGTGGACCAGCGCGCCGGAGTGGGTGCCGGTGAAAACCACCTCCACGACACCGCGGGTCCCCGGCAAGCGAGCCCGCCCCGCGTGGCACCGCCCGGATGAGGCCCTGGGACGTTCCCGGGGCGGCCTGGCGACGAAGATCCACCTTGCCAGTGAGGGCGGCCGACGGCCTCTTGCCCTGCTGGTCACCCTGGGACAGTGGGGCGACGGCCCACAGATGGTCCCTGTTCTGGGACGGCTGCGCGTGCCGAGACCGGCCGGCGGGCATCCGCGTACCCGTCCCGACTGCCTGAGCGCCGACAAGGCGTATTCGTCGCGCTGCAACCGTTGTTACCTGCGACGACGTCAGGCCCGCCACATCATTCCCGAGCGCCGCGACCAGCGGGCCCACCGCCGCAAGCGTGGCAGCGCAGGCGGCAGGCCCGCTGGCTTCAACCGGGAGTTGTATGCACGCAGGAACGAAGTCGAGCGATGCGTCAACGCCCTCAAGTACTTCCGAGCCGTAGCAACCAGGTACGACAAGAAAGCGTACGTATTCCAGGGCACTGTCACCGTCGCAGCGATGCGTCTGTGGCTACGAACGTGAGCCACCCGGCAGTCCCCCGGTCATGACCGATGGAGCAGATGCCCCGGCGCCAGGAGTCGTCACACCTCTGGGCGCGGGCATGGCTGGATAAGCGGCTACCCGAAGCGTTGTACTGGTGTCAGAGTGCATCCGACGCCTTGGTTTCCGTACCGTTCTCCGGACATCGCGGGCTCCTCCGCTGATCCGAGGAGACCCCGTGGCGCTCCCGGACGAGCACAGCACGGACGTATGACAGACCAGAACGAGTCCGAATGGTCGCTGGCGCGTCAGGCGCCTTCCATCCCCAGTCCCTGGTTGGCCTGCGCACCCTGCGCCACCTTGCACGCTCTCGCCACAGATGACGCGACCGGGCCCAGTACTTCGGCTGCTCATCGCGCCGGACGAGCGGCAAGTGCGCCCGGTACCCATCTCCCCCACACGAGAAGAGGGCCACGATGAGCGAGACACCCGTCGAAGGCACCAAGGACCTCACTGCGGAGCTGCTGCCGGAGCTTTCCACAGACCAAGGGGATGCCGAGCTTGCCGAGTACGGAGAAGAGCCCGCTCCGCCGCCGGCACCGGCCGAGGAACTCTCACAGGAGAAGTCACAGGAACTGTGGGCCGGCGAGACCGCACCCGCCGACGCCGGGCAGGTCATGCCGCTGTCCGACTGGATGGCGGGGGTCCCCAGCAATGTCAGCCTGACCGACATGTCGATTCCAGGGACGCATCAGTCCTGTTCGCTGCACGACACGTGGTCGTTCGGGTACGCCACCTGCCAACGCTGGAACATTCTCCAGCAGCTCAACGCCGGTGTCCGGTTCGTCGACGTCCGCTGCCGCGTGGTGGGCAGCGGCTCGGGGCGCAGCTTCGCCGTCCACCACGGCGACGTCTACCAGAAGATGATGTTCGGCAACGCCCTGCAGCAATGCGTGGCCTTCATGTCGGCCCACCCCGGCGAGACGGTCCTGATGCGGCTCTCGCAGACCAAATCCAATGTGCCGGAGGCAGAATTTCGCTGGGTTTTCGAAAACAACTATTCGCAATGGCGGCCGTGGCTCCATGTCGCGACGAGCATCCCTACCCTCGGGCAAGTCCGCGGCAAGATCGTGGTCATGACCCGCGATCCCTATATCGGCGGGCTGAGCCTGGGCTCCAGCTCCCTGTTCGACACCCAGGACGTCTGGGACCGGCCGACCATCGCGTACAAGAAGCAGCTCGTCCACAACCACCTGACCAAGGCGGTCAACGCCGGATCATCCAGGTCGAAGATTTTCATGAACTACACCGGCGCCAACAGCGGCCCGCAGTACGGGGTCACGCCATGGGGCTATGCGCGGGACCTGAACCCCTACACCCTCTCGGAGGTCAACCGCCTGTACTCCTCCGGCAGGCGCCTGGGCGTGGTCGCGATGGACTTCATCGACCATCACAGCGCCGTGACAACCGCTGTCGTCAAGATGAACAGGACCGGCAGGTACCCCATCGCACTGGACATGAGCGGCACCGCGGTGACCAGCAGGCCGTACGACGGCGGCGCGGGGCAGAGCTTCACCCTCGCCCCGCAGAATGACGGCTCCTACGGAATCCGCAGCGTCTACTTCAATTCCGTACTGGGAATCACCAGTGGCGGCGCGGTTTCCGTCCGGTCCTACACAGGCACCCAGGACCAGAGTTTCAGCATCGTCCCCCAAAATGACGGCTCCTTCGGCATCCGCAACAAGTACTACGACCGTGTCCTGACGATCTCCAACACTGGCTCGCTGAGCGCCGAACCCTACGCAGGACACACAGGCCAGAGCTTCACCCTCGCCTCACAAGCAGACGGCTCCACAGGCATCCGCAGCACGTACATGTGGACTGACTCATAACCGATTCCTACCGAGTGTGACGCGCCCGAGAACGGTATCGCCGACGCCACCTGGGCACCCATACTGTTCGCTGGTCAGTAGCAGCCTCCCAGGCTGACCAGCGAACAGGCACTCCAGAAGCCTCGGCGAGTGAGGCCCCAGTTGGGCCTGCTCCGCATCCGATAAGCCCCCTGGCCTCATACAGCCGAGAACGATCCATGTTGCAGACCGTCTGCGACCCATCAGACAGAACCTAGCCTGGAGCGCCGTACAAACCGGAACGCGCCTTCGGAAGATCAGCCCAGACGCTGTGCTGCCGCGCGTGCGGCCTTCAAGGCTCCGTTTAGAGCTGCTTGGCTTTCCGCGTCGCGGCCGGCGTCTGCTTCGCGCGGGTATGCGGCAGCGCTTCCAGCTATTCGGCTCAGCGCGTCCACACCGCTGTCATCGGCCCCCACTCGATCGAGCGCTTCGGCTTCGGCCAGTGCCGCGTCCACTTCGCGTACCCATCGCGCGTACGCTTCCATCGCCTCCGACTCGACCACCACCAGCCCCATGGCGACCGCGCCGGAGCGCTGCCAGGCCGTCCACGCCAGCGCGAGGGTGAAGAAGCGGTCGCCGAAGACGGACAGCGTCTCGGCGAGCCACAACACCAGGACCGGACGCTGCCGCAACAGGCTCAGGTAACTCACCCGCGCGACTGTAGGGCCCGGCGAACATCGAGAAGCGTGTTCGGCCGCTTCTCCCCCCAAGTGACCTCACGGATACTCGCGGAAATGGTCACTCGACCAAGCTGAAGTTCATCCTGAAATGGTCAGTTAGGGCTCGCAGAGAATCTACGTGTTGCTTCCTGATCCGACGCTCGTTGGTGTGGTACGGGCATACCGGAGTCGGTGCGCGATCAACTCGCCGTGGTCGCCGGTGGTGGCCTGGGGCTTTTTGCTGTGGTGAGGCGGGGTGCCCTGTGTCTATGGGACCTGCTTCGTCGGCACCTGTGGGGGGTCGGCGTCGAGGTGGGAGAGCATTGTTCGCAGGCTGGCGATCTCGGCGGACAGGCGTGTGCCCGCGCCCCGTGCCTGTGCCTGGTCGAGGGCGGTGCGAGCCTCGTCGTAGCGGCCGCTCGCGAGTGCCAGCAAGCCGTACAGCTCGTGTAGGCGGCCTGCGTCCCGAGGTGTGGACCTGCCGCCTTTCGCTGAAGCAGCAGCCGCCGAGTCCGCCAGCTGTGAGAGACGGCTCAGCGTCTGGCTCGCGGCTACTACCGTTTCGAAGTACGTGGCCTCGACATGCCGGTCGACGCTGCGGAGCAGCCCCGCACAGTGGCTGATCTCGTTGGCGCCGCCGAAGCGAAGGGCGAGCTCGCAGAGCAGGGCCCAGCTGTCTTGCAGCCGCTCTGCGACGTAGTCCGAAGCGTCGGATGGGCAGTGCGTCAGGGATTCCGAGAGCAGGTCGAACAGTTCGCGTGCGCGTGCCGGAGTGAGGTCTTCGACCAGCTGTTCCCGAGCGTGGTAGTAGGCCCACTTGGGGTTATGGGGCTCGTCTTCGCGGCACAGTTCGAGGAGATTGTTGTGCCGTTGGAGCTTCTTCTTGGCCTCGATCACCTCTGGTTGGTAGCCGTAGTGTGTGAAGCGGACAGAGGCGCGGGCTGTCAGGGAGCAGTTTCCCTCTAGGTCGTAGGGGCGCTCGTGGATCCGGCCCTTGTAGCGGAGAGACGTTGTCGCTCGAAGGGCTCGTGGCAGATCGCTGTAAATACCGCCTTGGTCGTCGACATCCGCGATCTCGGGGCAGACCGCCAGGTCGACGTCGGGCAGCACGAGGTCCAGCGCTGCCAGGCAACGGCGAAGTGCCCCGACGGACGCAGGTGCCAACTCTTCGTCGGCATCGACCATTACGACCCAGCCGTCCGTTACGTGGTCGAAGGCCAGGTTCCGCTGTCTCGCGAAGTCGTTTTGCCACGGGCTCTCGACTATGCGCGTGGGAACGCTCGAATCCCGCACCACCTGCAAGGTGCCGTCCCGCGATCCCGAGTCGATGACGAGGACCTCGTCGACGTCGGCAGCCATGGCGTCGATGCACCGGCCGACCCTTTCCTCCTCATCGCAGGTGAGTATCACCGCGGTGATGCGCGGTGACAGCACCGCCGAGGAAGAGGGTGGGAAGCCGGCGGCGGGTACGTCCGCCAGACGGTGAGAGACGTCGTAGACGAGGCGCAGGTCCTCGTCCCAAGGAGTCGTTGTGGTGTCACGGCTATGAGACGCGACCAATACTTCAGCGAAGCGCATTGCCGGCGCCTTCCATGACTATCGGGTTCTGGGCAGGGCTGCCGATCTGGACGATGTGGTCGAAGGTGAGGTCGGCGGCATCTGTATGGGACACCACTACCTTCGAAGCGGGAAGCGAAGCGAGGTTGCTCCAGATCCTGTGCACAGTGCCTCGGTCGATTCCGCTGAACGCTTCGTCAAGCAGGTAGACGTCCGGAGCGTGCAGCACTGCTCTGGCCAATGCCAGGCGTTGCATCTGTCCGCGGGAGAGGCCGCTTCCGTCCTCTCGCACTCCCCAAGACAGACCGCCCGGTAGATCGCGTATCACCTCGTCGAAGCACGCGATTTTGCAGGCCAGTTCGATGGCTTCGTCCTCTGCCGGCCTGCCCAGGGTCAGGTTCTCCCGGAGTGTGGCTGTGATCAGCAGTGGGCTGTCGCTGAGGTAGAGGACGCGGTCCCTGAGTTCGTTCTCCCGTAGCTGCCTGCTGTCCCGGCCGTTGACCGTGACGGTCCCGTGGTATTCGGAGAAGAAGCCTGCGATTGCCTTGAGGGCTGTGCTTTTCCCTTGGCCGTTGGCGCCGACGATCAGCGTCGTGGAAGCCGGTTCGATGGAGAGTTGGAGCTCCTTCACCGCCGGACGCGAGGAGGTCGGGTAAGTGACGCTCAAGCCACCCACCTCGATGTGCGTGGGCTCGGCGCTGAGAGGAGTTTCCGTGGTTGAGGGCTCGGTCGGCGCCAGGCGAGGGTCCTCGTTCTGATTGATGATTTCGCGATAACGGCCAACGGCGGCGAAGAGGCGCTGGAGTGTTACTTGGAGAGCGGCGATCGAGTTTGCAGACGACAGGAAGTAGCCGGCCAGAGAGACCGAGGCGAAAATCTGTCCGACTGTCAGTATCCCGGAAAGAGCGAGCCTGAGACACACCCAAGTGGTGAGCACCGTCGTGAGGCCGAGGTTGACGGTCATCACTACGGAGCCCAGGTTGCCGAGCCTTCCCAAGCGGGTCTCGGCGGAGATTCTGCGTTCCAGGCGTTCGCGGATCCTGCCCAGCGCGAAATCTCGCTTGGCGTAGGACACCACTTGTTCGTAGTGGTGTACGAGGTTGAACAGCTCCGCTTTGAGAGTGGCATCTCGCTGTAGAGCTTCCTCGGAAGCTGTCCTGATGGGCGAGAACAGCAGTCGCGAGGTGAGGAGATTCACTGCCGCAGACAGGAGCAGAACGGCGAGGATGTACTTATTGGTCAGGGCCAGATACGCGCCCACCCCCAGCACCACCCCGACGTCCATCGAGGCCTGAACCGTGGAGGTGGAAACGAGCGTCTGGATCTCTTGTACGTCATCGAGACGACTCACCAGGTCGCCGACTCGCCGGTTGTTGTGGAAGGCCGTCGGCAACCGCAACAACTTGCGGACGTAGGTCTCGGAAAGTTGGCGCTGCAGAGCCTGGCCCAGAGAGACCGCCAGTCGGCCGCGCGCATATTGAGCGACGCCGACCAGGACAAGAATTCCTGCAACTGTGGCCGTCAGCAAGTTGATCGAATGCATGGAAGCATCACGCACGACACGGTCAACCGCTACTTGAAGAAAAATGCTGGTCAGCAGCGAAGCTCCCGAGACCAGCGCGGTGAGTGCGAGAATCGCGGTCAGGGCAGGCCACCGGCTGCGGACCAGCGGCCATACGACTTGCTGCGAGCGAAGTTCGTTGAACCTGCTGCGCAGGCTCAGCCCGGCAGCAGGCGTATCAGTGACGAGCGCGTGTCCGGTGAATATCTCTGCCAAGGCGTCCGCACTCATTTTGGTGGGCGCCGACAGCAGCGGGTCACTTATCGCGAAGTGCCCATCGCGTTCGGCATGGACCACCACGAAGTGCGGTTGGCTCATGACCTGTACTCGTACGATGGCCGGTCCGGCCGTATGCACGGCTTGGGCGAGTTGCCCGATGTCCAGCCGGAAAAGCTCGGAGTCGATTCCGTAGTCAGCCAAGACGTGCTGCAGGCGCAGCAAAGAGGAGCCCCGACGTCCAAGGCCAACCGACTCGCTGAGGACTGCCACGTCGATCAGTTTGCCGTGACGCCTGAGGACCGTCCTGACGCACGCCGGCCCGCAGTCCGTATCGCCCGTTTGGCTCGTATGAAATCGTCGGAACTTCTTCATTTCCTACCTTTCGCCCACAGGTTCGGCCCTGGCTTCCGCAGAAGCCAGGGCCGAATCAAAAAGTGCTAGCGGCAGAACTGGTTGTACATCTTCAGGTAGTCCGTGGGGGTGCCGCCGCACGAAATGACCACGCTGGTGAAGCTCAGCGCGTAGAGCTCGGCGCACTGCGCCTTGCTCAGGCGACGACCCTCACCGTCTGCCTGCTGACCCTCAACCTCGCTGAGCGCGGGAAAGTGCATGGAACGCAGCTGGGCAAGACTCATTGTCTCTCAGTTCCTTCCGGAGCAGTTGGAATTTCTGAACGACAAGATCATCCGCTCTGGCCGGAGGGTGCTGCAATCCGTACTGTGGTGGCCACACCCGCCGTTCGGCGGGGTTGCCGCCCGGCAGCGGAGGGCTTATACGTACGCAAGATTCGTTGCGGTCGCCGGAACTGGCCGTTGCTTACGCACGGGCTCAACCGCTTGATGTGCGTCGCGGTCGGGAGACCAGGCGGTGATACCTGCCCTATCCGCTATGACCGCCGCTTGCACGCGGTTGAGGTTGCCGAGTTTGGCAAGCAGTGCACTGACGTGGTCCTTGGCGGTACTCGGTGCGACACCCATACGACGGGCTATCTGCAAGTTGGTCAGTCCCCTGCCCAGGAGGGACAGCGCATAACGTTCCCGCGGCGACAGAATCCCGACCATCGCGGCTGCCTCGTTGGTTCGGCAGCGCGCGAGGTACCCGTTGATTACGGCAGTCGCGACCGGTGATGCCAGGGGTCGTCGCTCTGCGGTGAGGCTCCGGATGTCTTGGACCAGTTGTTCCGGAGCGGTGTCTTTCAAAAGATAACCCGTCGCTCCGAGGAAGAGAGCGAGAGACACGTCATCTTCTTTGCGGGTTTTCGTGAGCACAATAATTTTCAGGGAGTCTTTGACCGATGCGATCTGACGCAGCACGGACATACCGTCAAGACCCTGCATCTCAATGTCCAGGAGCACGACATCGGGGCGGTGTGCCGCCACAGCTGCGAGCGCTTCGGGCCCCGAGCATGTTGCCACGACGTCTATACCATCGGATGCGTCCAAGAAATTTTGGAGACTCAGTCGCATCAGTGGCTCGTCATCGACGATGAGAGTCCGCAAGGAATTTGGGCATGTCCGGCCTCTGGCGCCCACCATGTTTTTCTCCCCGTGTCAGTTTTGCTAAGGTCTCTGCCATTTTATGCGGGAGTGGGTAAACAGTTTCCCAAGCGCGCGGTTGAATGTTTTATTAAATTTCTGGTCAATTTAATGCACCCCCGCCGATCGGCGGGGGTGCCCACCGGTCGGCGGGGACTTCTCGACGCGTCACCCCTGTAGGGTTTTCGGTATCCGTCGAAGCTCTCAGTGCCGTGCGCTGGGCAATCAGAAGGAGGCCAAACGTGGTGATGGGTCCGGGACTTGCTGGCATGCCGATGGATGAGTGGAAGATCCGGACGGCCGGCGGCAAGGAGTACGTCTTCGACAGCGAGGACGAAGCGCGAGCGGCGCTGCCGGAGTACGGCGAAGGAAGCACGCTGTGGAAGCGGCGGGCCTACCGGGGGATAGCGAACATCACCGTGTCGTCGACAGGGTGGATTGACGTGACGTGAGCTGACCAGACGCTCGCTACTTTGCCAAGTTCGTAGTCATGTGTGCGGTAAGGGCCTCTACGGAGGGCTCGCCGCATCGAACCGCCCCGACCCGCACCGTTCCGCGCCGATCCGCATCGATCCGTGTCTATCCGCATCGATCCGTGTCTATCCGCACCGGTCTGCGCTGGTCTGCGCCGACCCGCATCGATGCGGGAGAAGGCCGGCTCTCTCCTCCGCGGTTGGTCGGCATGTCCCTCAACCCTTCCGTTTCCGCCTCGATGGCCCGTGCGCAGACAGCGGGCTCGGTGATGTCGGGAGGCCGAGAGGTGACGGTTTGCGCCTCGCGCTTTGCGCCTGCGCACCCCCCTGCTGAACCAGCACTTTCCATGGCGGCCGTACCGAGAACAGTCCATCGGTACGGCCGCTTTGGCGATCCGGCGTGGCGGCACGTGTTGATCGGGCCGCGGTAGGGCGATTTTCGGCCCGCCGCCCCGGAGCCCGCCAATCACCGTGCGTAGTCGCGTCGCATGGCTGGGTCGGGCCTCGAAACTAGTGATTACCCACACCGGGCGTTCCTGTTACCTCGGGGAGCTTGTCCGCGAGGAACCGGTCGATGGATGCGAGGCAGTCGTCGCGGGCGTGCGTCCCCTCGTCGGGCTCGACCGAGATCTCCGGTACCTCGCCCACCAGGGACAACAGGTCCCGGTCGTTGCTCCGCGCCGCGTCGGCGATGACGTCGCGCATCACCTTGTAAGACCGTGTCCTATGTGGGGGACGGACCAAGCGTTTGAAGCAGCGGAGGGCCGCGGCGAGGCGTGCCGGCCCGGCCCGCAGGCGTCGGCCGAGAGGGCGTGGCCGGCCGATCGCGGGGCCGTGGCCGACCGGCACCGCCACGTGATGGACATCACGGAGAAAAGGGGTGCAGACGGGCGTAACCGGGACGGTGTGGGGGTGTTGGGGCCGACTTCCGGTTGGCCTGTCACCTCCCGTTGTTCCAGGAGTCGCTGCCGTGATCCGTACGCCGTCCGTTCCCCGTGCCCTACTGCCGCTGACCGCGGCCGCCGGGCTGCTGCTCGTCACCGCCTGCGGCGGCCCGGCACTGTGCGCCCCGTTCACTAGACAAACTACGTAAATGGTACGAACAGAGACGCGTGCTGTGCTTGGTCGGGCGAGGAGGTCCCTTCGTGCGCGGGTGGTAGCGAGCTCAGGCGGCCAGCCTCATATCCTGCATTCCCCACTCCACCGCAGCGATGATCTCCTCATCCATGATCGCGAGGAGGTGTCCGTAACGGTCCACGGTCGTAGTGATGCTCTCGTGGCCCAGACGGGCCTGGATCGCGGGCAGCGGGACTTTCTGTGCGATCAGCCAGGAGGCGTGCGTATGGCGCAGGTCGTGGATGCGCGGCTTCTTCGTCAGGCCGTCGACTTCGGCAGCAGAGGCGATGGCCGGCTTCCAGCGCGCGGTGTAGAAGCCACCTGAGTCCCAGGCGTTGCCTTCCGGAGCCGTGAAGACGAAGTCCGAGGGGCTCTTGCCACGACAATTCCTCTTGAGCAAGGAAACCTGGCCCGGTGACAGAACAATCGTGCGGCGCGACTTCTTGGTTTTGGGGGCACCGAGAAACTTCCCGTGCTCCCCGCGCTTCCAGGCCCGCTGCACCCGGAGCTTAGGGCGAGCGCCGTGCAAGGTCAGGTCACGTGGCTGGAGTGCGCTGATTTCACCCCACCGCAGCCCAGTACCCACGAGCAGGTCCACCAGGTCCACGACGTCCGCCGCCAGGTGGCACCGGATGAGGGCGTACTCCTCACGCTCCAGGAATGTCGCCTCGTCCGCCGTGTGGTCATCCTGCGGCAGTTTGGTGTGGATACAGGGGTTCGATACCCGGAGCGGCTGGTCGGCGTCGACGGCCGCCTGGAGGATGCCGTAGAGCAGTCCGTGGTAGTTCCTGATCGTCTTGGGCGCGTACGCCCTGCGCTTCACACCCGGGGAATGGTAGGGACCGCGCCGGCCGTGCTGAAGGTCATTGCCCCACTGGCTGATGTGGTCGCGGTTGAGGGTGTTGGTGTGCTCTCCCCGTACGGTCAGATCGCGGAACCACGGCATCATGTGGTTGTCCACGAACTTCCGGTAGTTCCCCCGGGTCTGCCCCTCGATCCCCGTCAGGAGATCGATGTAGCGATGGTCGAAGGGGCCGAACATCTCCTCTTCCGGGACCTTGGCCGCCTCCGGGTCAGCGAAGCCGACGCCTTTGATCCAGCCCGTCGGCCATTGCTGTCCGTGACCATTGACGAGGTCACGGAAGCGTTCCGCCGACGTCTCGTCGTCAAAATCTTCGCCCTCTTGCCTGCCGTCCTGCTTGCCGTCCTCGCGCCAGATGACCCTGAACGTCTCCCTGCCGCTGCGGCTCTGGCGGCGCCGTATGTATGCCATATCCACCACGGTACGAGGGGCTCGTGCTGCAAATGTGCTGCACGGAACGGCAACGAAAAACCGCCCCCGACCTGTTTTCGCAGGTCAGGGGCGGTTCTCTTCGAGCGGTAGCGGTGGGATTTGAACCCACGGAGGAGTTGCCCCCTCACGCGCTTTCGAGGCGCGCTCCTTCGGCCGCTCGGACACGCTACCGAGAGGAACTCTAGCCCACGGGGGGCCGTACGCCGAAATCGGTATCCGTGGGTGGGGGCGCCGGGCGGTCAGCGGGAGCGGAAGAAGCTGGTCAGGAGGGTGGCGCAGGGGGTGGCCAGTACGTCGGTGATCACTTCGGGGCGGTGGTTGAGGCGGCGGTCGCGTACGACGTCCCAGAGGGAGCCGGCGGCGCCCGCCTTTTCGTCGGCCGCTCCGTAGACGACGCGGTCCAGGCGGGACAGCACGATGGCGCCCGCGCACATCGTGCACGGCTCCAGGGTGACGACGAGAGTGCAGCCGGTCAGCCGCCACTCCCGGCGCCCGCCACCGTCCCCGGTGGAATTGCGCAGGGTGCGGGCGGCCTCTCGGATGGCGAGGATCTCGGCGTGGGCGGTGGGGTCGCCGGTGGCCTCGCGTTCGTTGTGGCCGGTGCCGATGACCGTGCCGTCCGGGGACAGTACGACGGCGCCCACCGGGACGTCACCGGTCCCGGGGGCGAGGGCAGCCTCGTCCAGCGCCCGTCGCATCGCCGCGGTCCAGGGATCGCGCAGCGGGTCGGGCGCCGGGGTGCGGAGGGGGTCGGGCAGGGAGGCGGTCATGCCTCCCAGTGTCCGTGACGGGGGTTACCTCACGGCCTCCAGGACGTCCGTGCAGCCGAGGGCGTCGGCGATCTCGGACAGCGCGTCGGTGTCGAGCGCGAGCAGCTCCTTGTCGCCGATGCCCAGGTCGGTCAGCAGGCCCGGGTCGCCGAGCGGCCCCGGTGGTGGCGCGGGGGCGCCGGAAGCCGTTGCCGTCTCGTCGCCCTCGCCCGTGCCGTCCGCCGTGTCGGGTTCGCCGTCCTCCGTCCCGTCCAGGTCGAGGCTGTCGAGGTCGTCGGTGCCGTCCTCGTCGCGGCCGAGCAGTTCGTCGGTGAGCATCGCACCGTACGAGCTGCGGGCAGCGGCGGCGGCGTTCGAGATGAAGATCCGCGGATCGTCCTCGCCGTCCACGCGGACGACGCCGAACCACGTGCCTTCCTGCTCGATGTATGCCACCACCGTGTCGTCGTCGACCGAGGCCTCACGGGCCAGGTCGGCCAGATCGGTCAGGGTCTCCACATTGTCGAGCTCCGTGTCGCTCGCTTCCCACCCGTCTTCGGTGCGCGCGAGCAGTGCGGCGAAGTACACCGTGACTCTCCCACTGGTCATAGGCGTGCCGGGTCGGACGGGGCGGCGCCTCGGCGCCGCAGGTCCCCGCCCATCGGAATCGTGGCAGAAACAACGCGATTGCGCGGGGTCTTCGGCGTTGCGTCGTGCGGCCGTTCCGAGAGATGTGGCTCACGTCTTGTGGGGCGAGAGGTTCTGACGGGGCTGGAGTGGCATTCGGCTACCAGCGGAACGTGCGCATTCTCATGGCCTGCCGCATCCGTGCCGCCCGGGCGCGGCGCGGCTGGACACGGTCGCGCAGTTCCTTGGCCTCGTGGAGTTCGCGCAGGAACTGGGCGCGCCGGCGTCGGCGCGCCGCGTCGTTCTCGGCACCGGTGGCGCCGTCGTCGAGGGCGCCGTCAGCGGCGGGGGCGTCTTGGGTGGAGATGTCACCTTGGGCGGGGGCGCCACGGGCGGGGGCATCTTGGGGCGAGGCGCCACGGGCGGGGGCGTTTCCGGCGGTGGCGCCGCCGGCTTCCCTGCTGGTCCGGCGTCGTTTCGCGTTCCCGCTGCCGGGCCCGCTGCCGCTCCTGCCGCCGCGTCCGGCCCCGGTTCCGTTTCCGCTCGCATTCCCGTCGGGCACGCCGTAACCCCCTTGGGACGAGGTCCATGCCCGGCGCCGGTGCGTCGGACCGGGCGTTTGTGCCCACTTTCCCCCGGACCGGTGGTCCGATGCCAACGCGGCGGAATCCGTTTCCCGTGCCGCGCGGCGCCGACGGGCGGGTACCGGCGCCCGCGACCTCGGCTAGTGTCGATGTCATGCGGATCCACGTCGTCGACCACCCGCTGGTGGCGCACAAACTCACTACCCTGCGCGACAAGCGCACCGATTCCCCGACCTTCCGGCGTCTCGCCGACGAGCTGGTCACCCTGCTCGCCTACGAGGCCACCCGCGATGTGCGGACCGAGCAGGTCGACATCGACACCCCGGTGACGGCGACCACCGGAGTGCGGCTGTCCCACCCCCGCCCGCTGGTCGTGCCGATCCTGCGCGCCGGGCTGGGCATGCTGGACGGCATGGTCCGGCTGCTGCCCACGGCCGAGGTCGGCTTCATGGGCATGGTCCGCAACGAGGAGACGTACGAGGCCCACACGTACGCCACCCGGATGCCGGA
Source organism: Streptomyces sp. NPDC030165 (assembly GCF_055573595.1). NCBI lineage: Bacteria > Bacillati > Actinomycetota > Actinomycetes > Kitasatosporales > Streptomycetaceae > Streptomyces > Streptomyces sp. NPDC030165. The sequence continues at coordinate 217,639 of NZ_JBVIBD010000004.1, forward strand.
CGACCTCTCGGGCCGCCAGGTGTACGTGGTCGACCCGATGCTGGCCACCGGCGGCACGCTGGTCGCGGCGATCCGGGAACTGATCGACCGTGGTGCGGACGACGTCACCGCGATCTGCCTGCTGGCGGCGCCCGAGGGCGTCGAGGTGATGGAGCGCGAGCTGGCCGGCGCGCCGGTGACGGTCGTCACGGCAGCCGTGGACGAGTGCCTGAACCCGGACCGCTACATCGTCCCGGGGCTGGGCGACGCGGGTGACCGGATGTACGGGACGGCCGGCTGAGGCAGGCCGTAGCGTTCCGGGAAGTTGACGGGAAGCGTCCGGGCGGGGCGGGCGCTCGGCCCGGGCCGGTCATTTACGGCAGTGCGGGTCCGTCCTGGTCGGTGCCGTCAGCGCGGTGAGCGCCTTCTGGGCCGCGGCCGGCTCGGCCAGGGCCTTGAACGTGTCGCCGATGAGCAGATCGACGTCGTCCGTCTTACGGGTGTCGGTCTTCAGCTCCGCGCCCTCGAGGTGCGCGCCCAGCACCTTCTGGGCGCCCTCGGAGGCCGCCCGGGCACCCAGCAGGACGCCGGTGCCCTTGACCTTCTTGTCGTACGCGGGCGGGGCGTTGCCCACCTTGCCGACCTTGAAGCCGCGCTTCTTCAGCTCGTCCGCGGTCGACTTGGCGAGTCCGCCGCGCGCCGTCGCGTTGAGGACGTTGACGGTGACGTCGGCGGGCCGGGGCAGCGGCTTGCCCGTACCGGCGGTCAGGGCGCCGGCCTGCTTCGCGCCGCTCTTGTCGGGGCACTTCTTCTTGTCCTGCGCGGCCAGGGCCGTATCGCCCCTGCCGCCGAAGACGTCGATGAGCTGCAACGTGCCCCAGCCGGCCAGGGCCAGGGCACAGACGGCGGCGGTGATCGCCAGGGCGATCCGCCGACGGTGACGGGGGCGGCGCATCCGTGGATATCTGTCGCCCGTGATGCGGTACTTCTTACCGCCCATGCCAGGGGGCGTCAGCATGCTCATGTTCGCAGCGTAGTGGGGGGCCGGGCCCATGCCTACTAAATGATCAATGCGCGTCGCAAGACCCACCCGAAAGGGCCAATACGGTCCGCCGAACAGGGGGACGGGCCGTGCCGGGCCGGGGTCGCGGGACCGTCAGCCCAGTTCCAGGACGCGGGCGTGGAGCACCTGGCGCTGCTGGAGAGCAGCGCGCACGGCGCGGTGCAGCCCGTCTTCCAGGTAGAGGTCGCCCTGCCACTTCACGACGTGCGCGAAGAGGTCGCCGTAGAAGGTGGAGTCCTCGGCGAGCAGCGTCTCCAGGTCGAGCTGCTGCTTGGTCGTCACCAACTGGTCAAGGCGTACCGGGCGAGGGGCAACATCCGCCCACTGGCGGGTGCTTTCCCGGCCGTGGTCGGGGTACGGCCGCCCATTTCCGATGCGCTTGAAGATCACACGGAAAGCCTACCGGGCCACCGGCGCCGGGCGCAGCCATGCGGTCGCAGTGCGAAGGCGGCAAAGAGGGGCATTTCCGGAGCGGGATACGGAGAGGCGGCGGAGGAAGCGGTACGGGGCAGGTGGTGCGCGTCCCGCGCGGCCGTGGTGGAGGAAGGGTTGCCCCGGGTGCCGGAAGGCGGTCGCCGCCGCGGAACAGTGGCGTGACGTGCTTCCGAGGACGGCCGGAAATGAGCGTTCGGCGGGTTGCGGCGGCCGGGGCGGACGCTTGTCGCCGGGCGTGATGACAGCCGAATTCCGCACCGTCCGTGAAGCGTGTGGTGTGGGGGAATTCGACACGATCGGAGTACCGGTCGTCGCGCCGGGCGGCGGTGGGGCTGGGGTGGGTGGTAGGCGGGCTGCCGGGGGGCTCTGTTCGGACGGCCGGTGGGGCCGGTGGGGCAGGGGGGCTGGCAGGGGTAGTGGGGTCTGTCGGGGCGCTGGGGGCAGCAGGGCTGGAGCGGCCGGGCGCGTATCGGTCGCTCCGTACGTACGTCCCTCAGCGGCCGGACGCGCCGGTGGGGGACGTCGCCCGGCCCGGCGCCGGCGCGCTCGGCACCGCCGTCGCCGAACGGTCCGCCGCACTCGGAGGCGGTGCGGACGTCCGCCGCTGCGCCTCCGTGGGCGAGGCGCCCTTGACCGGGTCGGTGGGGTCCGCACTCGGGACGGGTACGCCGGGCCGTGCGGAGGGACCGGCCGATGCGGAGGAACGGTGGCCGGGGGCGGGGGAGGGAACGGAGAGCGGAGGGGTGGCCGGGCCGGTGGGGGACGAGGGCGAGGGGGCGGGGCGAGTGGGGGTCGGTACGGGGCTGGGTGTGGACGCGGGCACGGGGCGCGGCGGAGCCGGGGCGTCCGGAGCCAGGACCAGGTACCCCACCGCGGCTGCGGCCGCCGTGCCCGCCGCAGCCAGGGGCAGGGCGAGACGCCGCAGCCGCCGGCTGAGGAACGGGCCGCGCCGCAGGTGGGGTCCTGGGGGCGCAGCGGGCCGCAGGTCACGGAGGTCGATCCGCTCGGCACGGGCCGCGAGAGCGAGGCGCAGCCGCGCTTCGACGGGGGCGGCCTTGGCATCTGAGGCCGCCTCGGTAGCTGAAGCCGCCTCGGCGCCGGAGACGGCCTCAGCGCCGGGAGCGTGGCCGGCTCCGAAGCCCGGGCCGTGGCTGGGCCCCGGGGCGTGGCCCGGTCCCGAGTCGTGGCCGGGCTCTGGAGCGCGTCCGGCCCCTGAGCCGTCGCCCGTGCCGGCTCCTGATCCCGCTTCTGACCCCGCTCCTGTTCCGTGATGTGTCATGGCCGCGCCTCCAGCATCTTTTCCAGGGAGTCCAGCGCGCGGCTGGCGATCGACTTCACCGAGCCGCGGCTGATGCCCAGCGTGGCCGCGATCTGCGCCTCGGTGAGGTCGCCCCAGTACCGCAGGACGAGGACCTCGCGGCGGCGGGCGGTCAGGCGACCGAGGGCGGCGAGGACTTCGCGGTGCTCCTCGTCGAGTACGACGCGTTCCTCGGCGGAGGGTGCGTCCCTTTCGTACGGGGGTGTGTAGTCGCGGGCCGTACGGCGGCGCCGCAGCACCGAGCGGGCCGCGTTGACGACGGCGGTGCGCAGGTACGCGAGGGCGTTGTCGATCTCGTCGAGCCGCTCGCCGTGGCGCTTGTAGAGGGCCGCGAACGCGTCCTGGACGACGTCCTCGGCCGTGGCCCGGTCGTCCACCAGCAGCACCGCCAGCCGCACCATGGACAGCCGGTGCGCGTGGTAGAGGTCCGTGATGGTGGGGGAGTCCTCGGGCCGGTGAGCGATGCGGCTGCCGCGGTACGGGGAATCGGCCAGGTCAGCCCGGTCAGCCTGGCCGGTCCGGTCGGTCCGGTCGGTCCGGTCGGTCCGGTCGGTCCGGGAGGTGGACCGCTCGGCGGGCGCCGGGCCGTATGCGCGCTGTGGCGCCGAGGCGCGCGGCGGCCGACGCAGACGCCGGCACAGGGCGCGCCAAGGCCCCGGCACGGCGGTCCGTACCGGGGCGAGCGACGCGGCGGCGGTGAACTCCATCGGTTCCTCGGCCGTCGGAAGCGTTACGGGTGGCTCAGGCGGCGCTGTTGCGGCGGCGGGCGGCGTACACGGCACCGCCGCCCCCGGCGATCAGCAGGGCGGCACCGGCGCCCAGCGCCACGTTGGTCGTGGTGGAGGCGCCCGTCTCGGCGAGTTCGTCCTTGGGGGACGAGGGCGCGGGCGCGGGCTTGGCCGCGGAGTCGCCCGGTGCCTTGCCCGCACTCGCCGCGGCGCTCGGTACGGCGCTGGGCGCGGCGCTCGGGCGCGAGGCGGACGAGGGCGGGTTGCTGGCCGCGGGGGCCGGCTTGTGGGCGGAGTCCTCCGCCCGCGGGACGGCGCTGGGGGAGCTCGCCTTCGAGGCGCGCTCCTCGGCGTGCGCCGTACCGGCCAGGGAGAGCGCCGGAAGGGCGACCGCCACCAGCAGCCCGGCGGTCACGGCACTCCGTATCCGGCTGCGGGCCCCGCGCCCGGCGCCGCCGGACGGCGCGTACGAGGTGGCGGGCGGGCGGGTCGAGGGGGACGAGGCGGAGGTGCGAGAGTCGTTCACGGTGGCTGCTCCACGATCGGCGGGACGGCGCCGGACGGCGCCCTCACCCGTCACGACGTGCGGGAGCGGCGGGGGTTGCCGGTGGGGCGGAAATTCTTCGGAGCGGGCCGGGACCGGCCGCGGGGCCCGCCGCCGTCGCTCAGTGGTCGTCCCAGTGGTCCTCGTGGGCGGCGTGCCGGTGCCCGTCGTGGATGAAGTCGACGTGGGTGCCGTGCGGTACGGCGACGTGGCCGCAGCCGGGGCGGTGGTCGTGGTCGTGGCCCTCGTGGACGGTGTGCGAGGCGGGCTCACATTCGTCGGCGTGGTCTCCGTGCGGGCGGTGCAGATGGCCGTCGTGGACATAATCGACGTGGTCGTCGTGGGGTACGGACACATGGCCGCAGCCGGTGCCGTGCTCGTGGGTGTGGTTCGGGTGCGGCGCGTGGGTGGTGGCTGTCATGCCAGGCACCTTCTTCCTTCCTCGCCATGGATGACGCATCCTGGCCATGGATACGTCTCCCCTCTTCCGAGTCTCCCGCCATCCGGCGCCGGGCGCATCGCAGTACGGTCCACAGGGCCCGGGCGGGCCACACGTCCGGGCGGGCCATGCGTATGGGCGGGCACTGCGTACGGGCGGGCTACGCGCACAGTCCCGTGCAGCGGCCGCAGATGCCGCTGAGCTCCACGGTGTGCTCGACGGCGCTGAAGCCGCTCTCCGCGCCCACCCGCTCCGCCCAGCGCTCCACCACGTCGGAGTCCAGCGGGCGGCTGCGGCCGCAGCGGCGGCAGATCAGGTAGTGGCGGTGGCCGTCGGCGGGCCGCGGCCGGTACAGGCGCTCGCCCGCCTCGTCCCGTACGACGTCGACCTGTCCGGCCCGCTCCAGGTCGTGCAGGGTGCGGTAGACGGTGGACAGCCCGACGGGGATGTCGGCGGTGACGAGGCGTACGTGCAACTCCTGCGCCGAGACGAAGTCCTGGCACGCGGTCAGTACGCGCAGGACGGAGGCGCGCTGTCGGGTCAGCCGCCCGCCCATGCCGGTTCGCCCTCGTGGTCACAGGTGTCGTCCGCGCCGTACACGTCCCAGGCCGGGAACGGGTCGGTGCCGTACGCCCCGGTGAGCGTCTCGGCGTCCGTGACGAGGCAGCTCCCGAGGGCGGCGTGCAGGGCCTCGGCCCGCAGCCCGGTCCCGATGAAGACCAGCTCCTGGACGTCCTCGGGGCCGCCGTCCTGGGCGTCGTCCCCGGGACGGCCGTCCCGGGGCGCCGCGTGAGCACCCGAAGGCTCGAAGCGGGCGACGGAGCCCGCCTGCGACCACAGCCCGGTCACCCGGGGCCGTCCGGCGAGGCGGAAGAAGCCCTTGGACCGCAGGATGTCCCCGTACGCCCCACTGTCCATGCCCTCCGTGACGAACTCCCAGAGCCGGCCGGGGTGGAAGGGGCGCGCCGCGCGGAAGACGGTGCTGGAGATCCCGTACTCCTCGGTCTCCGGTACGTGGTCGCCGTTCAGCTCCATGACCCAGCCGGGCGCCTGCTGGGCGCGCTCCAGGTCGAAGCGGCCGGTGCCCAGGATCTCGGCGGGTGCCACGCGGCCGTGCCGGGCGGAGAGGACGCGGGCCGCCGGGTTCAGCCGGGCGAGGGTGGCCCGCAGGCGGGTGGCCTGCGCCTCGTCCACCAGGTCGAGCTTGTTCAGGACGATCACGTCCGCGAACTCCACCTGGTCCATGAGCAGGTCGCTGACGGTCCGCTCGTCGTCCTCGTACGGGGCGAGACCGCGCTCGGTGAGGCCGTCGCCGCGCGCCAGCTCGCCGTGGAAGTTCACGGCGTCGACCACGGTGACCATGGTGTCCAGCCGGGCCAGATCGCCCAGCGTCGCGCCGTCGTCGCGTGGGAACGCGAAGGTCGCGGCGACCGGCATCGGTTCGGAGATGCCGCTGGACTCGATGAGCAGGTGGTCGAAGCGGTCCTCGCGCGCCAGCCGGTCGACCTCTTCCAGGAGGTCGTCGCGCAGGGTGCAGCAGATGCACCCGTTGGTCATCTCGACCAGCCGTTCCTCGGTGCGGGACAGGGCGGCCTCGCCGCCGCGGACGAGCGCGGCGTCGATGTTGACCTCGCTCATGTCGTTGACGATCACCGCGACGCGCAGGCCCGCCCGGTTGTGCAGGACGTGGTTGAGCAGCGTGGTCTTGCCCGCGCCGAGGAACCCGGAGAGCACGGTGACGGGCAGCGGGCCGGCCGGGAGCGGCCGCGGCTTCGGCTGCGGGGCCATGGGCGGTCAGTCCTCCGGGCGCAGCAGGCCGCGCTGGTACGCCTTCACCAGGCGGCGCGGGACCTGGTAGACGGAACCGTCGACGGTCACCGGGACCAGGGCGGGCGTGCGGGCCTTCCACTGGGCGCGACGGTGGCGGGTGTTGCTGCGGGACATCTTCCGCTTGGGGACGGCCATGGTCCGGGAACCTCCTGGGGCGCGGGTGTGCTGACGGGTGCGCGGGACGCCGTACGGGCGTACGCGGGCACGTGCCGGTGCCGGACGAGGCTATATGAAAATGGGTCCCATTTCTAACTAGGGTCGGCGGTGTCCCGGGCCGGGCTGTCGCGGGGCCGGCAGGGCGACCATCTCCTCGTCGAGCTCCGGGTACGGGATGACGTGCCCGCGGCCGAAGCTCTTGTAGGCCGCCGTCCGGTTGCGGCGTCCCGCGATGCTGGCGTGGCATATCTCGCGGCGCCCGCACTGCTCGCAGTACAGGCTGGCGACGAACGGTGACAGGGCGACCGGGCCCGCCGGGCTGAGCGCGTACACCGTGTCGTCGGCGACCGGGGCCGGGCAGGAGAAGGCCAGCCGGTCGAAGTCCGGGTGGTCGCCCATCAGGTGGTCCGCCACGACCTCGAACGTGCCGGTGCGGCGCTGATAAGCGCACGACACGGTGAGCAGCCAAGGCAGCCCGGTGAGGAACTGGGCGGACACCAGGGCCCGTTCGAGGGTGAGCTGGTGCTCGGCGACGCGCAGGGCGGCCTCCTCCTGCGTGCGCGGCTTGTCGCCGTGCGAGGTGCGGTTGCGTTCGCCCTTGAGGCGGTCGAGGAGCTGGACGAGCCCCGGGTCCTCCGGCCCGGCGGCTTTGTCGGTGCTGTCCCGCAGGGCCTCGGCGAGGCCGGGAACCACGTCCGGGTGCTCCCTTACGGCCGGGCGCAGATTGCGCAGCCACACCGTCCAGGTGCCGAAGGTGGTGCCCGTGCCCGCGAGGGCGGTGCGCAGCGCCGCGAGGTCGCGCTCGCCGACGCCGTGCGCCGTGAGCAGCCCCGCCGCGGTGACGGCGACGGTGGCGGCGAGCGTCTCGGCGGCTTCGAGCAGTGCCTCGTGCCGGTCCTTGTGCGTGTGCGCCCGCTGCATCTCGTGCACGGTCCGGGCCACGGGGTGGGGGAGGGTGCGGCGGGCGGCGGCCAGAGGGTCGGGGGAGGGCGGGCGCGGGGTCTCGGGCCGCGCGAATCCGGACGGCGCGGTCCGTTCGTGGGAGGCGGCGGGCCCCTGAGGCGGGGCGGCGTGAGACGGCAGGGTGGTGGTGCGCGGAGGCGGGCCGGGTTCCCGGGGTGGCGGGGCGGTTCGCGGAAGCGGGCCGCCGGTACGCAGGGGTGGGTCGGTGCGCGGGGGCGGGGTGGCGTCGGGTGACGGTGCCGGGCGGAGGTGCTGTCTGCGCCACCGCCACCTACGGGTGCGCAGCCGGACCCAGGCGGGCAGCACCCCGAAGAGCAGGGTGAAGGTGAGCACCGCGAGCAGCGTGTCCAGCCAGCGGGGCAGGCCGCTCGCCTGCTCCGGGCTCGTGCCGATGCTCAGGGCCACCAGCGCGGCGAGGCCGACGGTGAGCCAGAACGCCCAGTCCCGGTGCAGGGGCGCGTCGTACAGCCGGAGCACGACGTTGTGCCGCCGCGGCGTCGGCCGCGGCGGCCCTGCCGGCGCGAACCCGGTGGCCCTCCTCATGCGCCCATAGTGCCCGTGTAGCGTGACTCACAACTACCCCTGTGGATAAGTCGGGTCGCTCTCAGCGGTCGGGGCTCTCGTACGCGGGACTCTCGTACGCGGGCCTCCCGTAGCCCGGGCTGGCGTATTCGGGGCCGGTGTACTCCGGACCGGCGTATCCGGGGGCGGAGTAGCCGGGGCGGGGGCGGGTGGCGGCCGGGGTTGTCGTCGGGCCGGTGCGGGACTGCTCTTCCTGGAGGCGGGCCAGCAGGAACGGCAGGATGCCGCGCTCCAGGAGGGCGAGCTGCCAGGCTGCGCGGGCCCGCGCCACTTCGGACTCCGGATCGGCGTCTTCGCCGCCGAAAGCTGCCGCGGCCGCGGGAGCCGCCGAGCGGTTGCGGGCCGCCGTCACCAGCATCCAGGTCAGGCCGGCCACGGTCGCCGCCGCCGCGACGCCCGCGGCGAGCCAGCCCGCGTACACCAGTTCGTCGGCGAACTGCCGGTGGAGGCCGACGAGTCGCATGCCGAAGCCGAGGGCGAGGAAGAGGGCCGCGGCCACCGCGCCCAGGCTCGGTACGAGGACGGCGAGGGCGGGGAGCAGGCCGCCGCCGGAGTCCGCGGCCGTACGGGGGTCCGGGTGCGTGCCGGCGCCGTCCTCGGCGCGCAGCCGGGCGTACGCCTCGTACTCGGGGGCCGCGGCGGCGCACAGTGCGGCGCGTTCCCGGTGGGCCCGGGTGCGCAGCCGTTCGCGGTCGGCGGCGCCCGGGGTGCGGCGCATCGCTTCCCTGACCTGTGGGGAGTCGAGTGCCTGGCCGAGGGCGTGCGCGAAGGCGGCGTCCGTCTCGGTCCGTAGGGAGTGGGTGCCTGGCATGTGGATCCCCCCGGCGGATCGGTGCGCGTCCCACGCCGCGCTCATTAAGTTGCTGGATTGCGCAACTGTACAACTCCCTGTCGGTGCACCCGCGCCGTTCCTGCCGACTTCCAGCCATCCGGCGGCCCACGGCCCCCGTCCGGCAGCCCGCAATCCCCGGATCGGGTGGCTGTCCACGGCCGGGTGAACCGTGTTCCGCGCGACCCGTGCCGGGCCGCGCGTTGACGGTCCGGTCGAACTTTCGACCGAGAGGGCGCCCGCGTGGGACCGTGACGAACGGTCCGCGGGCCTCGTTCTGCGAGCACCCGTCCGAACCGGCGTCAACCGAGGAGGAACTGTGCCAACCGTCCCGAACACCATCGGTGCCTGGGCCCGCCGTCGCGTGGGCGGCGAGATCACCGAGGTCCGCGACGTCTCGTGGCGGCGGACCGGATCGCGGGTGTGGGAGCTGACGCGCGCGGACGCGGCCCGGTTCTTCCTCAAGGTGGCGCCGACGCCGGACCGCTACACGCGCGAGACGCACGCGTACCGCCACGCCGTCCCCGCCCTCGGCCACGCGCACGCGCCGGTCCTCGTCGACAGCGATCCGGGCCGGCTCGCGCTGCTGCTCACCGCGGCTCCGGGGTGCGGCGCGTCCGCCACCGCACTGGGCCGTGCCGACCGTACGGAGCTGTACCGGCAGGCGGGCGGCCTGCTGCGCCGTCTGCACGGCGCGTGCCGCGCGGTGGGTCCGGCGGGCGGCGCGGACCAGTGGGCCGCCGGCCGGTACGCCGCCGCCGAGGAGCAGGTGGCGCAACTGTCGGCCGCGGGCGCGCTCGACGCGGCGGAGCGGCGGTTCGTCCTCGACCGCGCCGCGGTGCTGCACCTGCTCCCGCCGCTGCCCGCCGGCTTCCTGCACGGCGATGTCGGCGAGCACCACTTCCTGTGGGACGCGGCGGGCCGTCGCCTGGCGCTCGCCGGTTTCGCGCAGGCACGGCTGGGGTGCGCGGCGGAGGACCTGGTGCGGGTGGCGTACGGCGCGTGGCTGCGAGACCCGGCCCTGCGCGCCGCCTTCCTGCGCGGTTACGGACGGGAGCTGACGGACGCCGAGCGGTACGCGCTGCCGGCGCTCGCCGCGCTGGACGCCGCGGAGGCGTGGGCGCGCGGCGTGCGGACGGACGACGGGGAAGCCGTCGGGCGGGCCCGGGGGGTGGTGGGTGCGCTGATGGACGGTGTCGGCTTGCGGGTATGAGTGGTGACACCGATCTCACCGACGCCGACGCCGACGAACTCACCTACGCCGACGCCACCGACCTCGCCGCCCGCATCCGCCGCCGGGAACTCTCCTCCCGCGAGGTCGTCAGCGCCCACCTGGACCGCGTCGACCGCGTCAATCCGCACGTGAACGCCATCGTCAGCCTCGACCCCGAGGGCGCGACGGCGGCTGCCGCGGCCGCCGACGAGCACCTGGCGCGCGGCGGCCGGCCGGGGCCCCTGCACGGCCTGCCCATCGCGTTCAAGGACACGCACCTCACCCGCGGTATGCGCACCACGCAGGGCTCGCCCCTGTACGCGGAGAACGTCCCCGACGAGGACGAACTGCTCGTCCAGCGCATCCAGGCCGCCGGGGCGGTCCGGATCGGCAAGACGAACGTGCCGGAGTTCGGTGCGGGTTCGCACACGTTCAACCCGGTGTTCGGCGTGACCCGCAATCCGTACGGCCTCGGCCGCTCGGCGGGCGGCAGCAGCGGTGGCGCGGCGGCCGCGCTGGCGGCGGGGATGCAGCCGCTCGCGGACGGGTCCGACATGGGCGGTTCGCTGCGCAATCCCGCTTCTTTCTGCAACGTCGTCGGGTTGCGGCCGACGCCCGGCCGGGTGCCGTCGTACCCGGCGCGGAACCTGTGGGACACGCTGACCGTGCCCGGCCCGATGGCCCGTACGGTCGCCGACGCCGCGCTGCTGCTCTCGGTCATGGCGGGGCCCGATCCGCGCTGTCCGGTCAGCCTGGAGACGCCGGGGGAGCCGTTCCGTGAGCCGCTGGAGCGGGACATCGCCGGGCTGCGCGTGGCGTGGACACCTGATCTGGGCGGCCGGGTGCCGGTCGACTCCGAAGTGCGGGACGTGCTGGAGCCGCAGGTGGCGGTGTTCCGGGAGCTGGGCTGCCGGGTCGAGGAGGACTGTCCGGACCTGGACGGCGCCGAGGATGTCTTCCGGGTGCTGCGGGCCCACCATTTCGAGCTGGCGCTCGGCGCGGTGCTCGACGCGTCCCGTGACGCCCTGAAGCCGAGTCTGGTGTGGAACATCGAGGAGGGGCGCCGTCTGACCGGTTCCGATCTGGCCCGTGCGACGGCCGGGCGCGCGCGGCTGCATCTGCGTGCCGTCGAGTTCTTCAGCCGTCACGACGTGCTGCTGGCGCCGGTCTCCCAGGTCGCGCCGTTCGACGCGGCGGCGGAGTACCCGGGCCTGGTCGACGGGCAGCCGCAGCGCACGTACATCGATTGGATGCGTTCGGCCTACTTCGTGTCCGTACTGGGCGCGCCGGCCCTGTCCGTACCGGCGGGCTTCACCCCGGACGGCCTTCCGGTGGGCCTCCAGATCGTCGGTCCGCCGCGCGCGGGCCTGGACGTCCTGCGGGTGGGTGCCGCGTACGAAGCGGCCACGGGGCACGGCCGGCGCCATCCGGACATCCTTGGCGTGAACAGCACCTGAGACCGGCACCGCGGACCGCGGCGGTCGCCCCTCGTCCTTAGAATCGCACCCATGAGCGAGGGGGAGAGTGTGGAGCAACTCGGCAGCCGGGTGGCCCGCATCGCGGTGTCCGTGGTGTGTGCCGTTCTGGTGGCGGGGCTGGCCCTGTTGGTGGCCTGGTGGATGGAGTGGTGGAACCCCGGCTTCGCCTGGCTGTCGACGAAACTGGCCGTCAAGGCCGCCGTCGCCGGGCCGATCGCGCTGGTGGCGCTGCTCGCCTGGCTGCGGAAGTGCCGTTGAGGCGCGGGCCGTTCGCGTCGGCCTGAGGCGGCCTCACCCCGGCTCGTACGTCTTCGCCCACGCCGTGGTGAAGGGGAAGGTGACCCGGTGGGGCACCGCGTTGCCGTGGACCGGGTGGGGTTCCGGGGTGAGGGCCGAGTAGGCGTGGACGGTGGCGCAGTAGAAGCGCTTGGGGGAGTCGCCCTGGAATTCGGCGGGCCGGCGGGCCTTGTGGGCGCGGACGGCCGGGTCCGGGTAGCGGCGGGCGTAGAAGACCGCGAGGGCCGCCGGCAGGTCGGCCGGGGTGAGGGCGTGGGCGGTGCCCTCGCCGTAGAGGGCCTGTGCTTCGGCGTCGGGGACCTGGGTGTCGAAGACCAGGAGGGAGACGGCGGGGTTGGCGGCGATGTTGCGGGAGTGCTGCGCGTCCGACGCGGACCACCAGAAGAAGTGGTCCGCGTCGTCCCAGGCGTAGGTGACGGGGACGGCCCAGGGGGTGCCGTCGCGGTCGGCGGTCGCGAGGGTGAGGTAGCGGTTGGTGTGCAGGAGGCGGGCCGCCTCGGTGCGTAAGTCGGGGCTGGTGGCCATGGTCAGGAGCCTTCCTGGGGGAGGGCGGGGGCGGGTGCCGGGGCGGCGCGGAGGCCGGGTGCGGTGCGGCGGCGGGCGATGAGCCAGTACGCGACGGTGGGGATGAGCAGGCCCACGGCCCAGGAGAGGTCTATCCCGTCGAGCGCCGTGGCGACCGGGCCGGTGTAGGCCGAGGTGTGCATGAAGGGGATCTCCAGCGCGAAGCTGACGGCGTAGACCAGGACGGCCGGGCCGTTGACGCGTCCGTACACGCCGCCGCCCGGTGCGAAGAAGGACGGTACGTGGTAGTGGCCGCGCCGGATCAGGTAGTAGTCGACGAGGTTGATGGCGGTCCACGGGATCAGGACGTACTGGAGGATCGCCAGGAAGTCGGTGTACGAGGCGAGGAAGGTGTCCTGGAAGGCCAGGGCGAGGGTCAGGCCGAGGGCGAGCGGGCCCGCGATCAGCGCCGTACGGGTCAGGCGGCCCGGCAGCCAGCTGTGCCGGAAGGTCTGGGCGGCGGTGACCAGGCACAGTGAAGTGCCGTACAGGTTCATCGAGTTGACGTGGACGACGATGACGGCGAAGGAGCACAGGACGACGGCGGACAGGGTGCCGCCGAGGACGGTGTCCAGCCCGGCGATCGCGTCGTCGGCCACCGCGAGGCCCATCACGATGCCGAGGAACATCGGCAGCACGCTGCCCAGGACGCTGCCCCAGTAGGTGAACCACAGGGTGGAGCGGCGGGACGCGGCGTGTGCGGGCATGTAGCGGGTGTAGTCCGAGACGTACGGGGCGTAGGTGATCTGGAGCAGGATGCCGATCGCGGTCATGCCGACGAAGCCGGAGAGGGTGAAGCCGGTGGCGTTCGTGGCGCGTTCGAGTACGCCGGGGGCCATGAACACCCGTACGGCGCACAGGGCGAGCAGCGCGAGGGTGAGGACGGTGGCCCAGCGGCCGACGCGGTGGATCAGGCGGTACCCGACGACCGCGACGACCAGCCCGGCCAGCGCGCACAGCACCAGCCAGCCGGAGGTGTCCACGGCGGGCACCGACCGGTTCAGTGCCTGTCCGGCGATGACCAGGTTGGACGCGAACCAGCCCGCGTACATGAAGACGACGACGAGGGTGACGAGCAGCGAGCCGTGGCTGCCGAACTGGCCGCGGCTCTGGATCATCTGGGGGACGCCGAGCCGGGGGCCCTGGGCCGCGTGCAGGGCCATCAGGAAGCCGCCTAGGAGGTTGCCCAGGAGGACCGCGGCGATGCCGGGCCACAGGCCGAGACCGAAGACGAGCGGGGCGATGGTGCCGGAGACGATGGTCAGCGGGCTGATGTTGGCGGCGAACCAGACGGCGAACAGGTCGCGGGGGCGGCCGTGCCGTTCGGTCTCCGGTACGGCGTCGATGGTGCGGCCCTCGACGAGGTGGTGTTCCGGGCCGCCGGGCGCGGCGCGGGTGCCGGTTCCGGCGGTGCCGGCGGTCCCGGGGGAGTCGGACGGGCGGGGGGTTTCGGCGCCGGACGGACCGGTGCCGGAGGCGGGGTGCTGCATGGACGGGGCCCCTTTCAGGGGAGGAGAACCCGGCTGGGAAGAGCGAACCCGATCGACGGCCCCCAGGGCCGGTCCGCCGCGCCCACTGCGGTGTACATGCCCGTTTCGCCCGCTCCCGCCGCGCCGCGGGCAGACCCGGTCAGCGGGGGCCGCGGGGCCGGTCAGGGCCGGGTCGGCAGCCGACGCGGGGGTGCGGGTGGGGCGGGCCGTGCCCGCGTACGGGCGCGGCCGTGACCGTTTCCGCCCGGTCATGAACCTCCCATGTCCGGCCCTGAACGCTCATGACCGTACGCCGTCGTGGGCATGGAGGAGATCCCAGGCCAGCAGCCCGGCACCGATCCGGCCCGCCCGTTCCCCCAGTTGGGCGAAGACGAGATCGGGCAGGGCCTGGAAGGCGGCGCGCTCTTCGAGGCCGCGCCGCAGTGGCCCGCGCAGCTGCTCGCCCGCCTGGCTGAGACCGCCGCCCAGCACCAGGACGGCCGGGTCGAAGAGGGTGATCGCCGTCAGCAGCGTGTGCGCCATCGCGTCGGCCGCCTCCTCCCACACCCGTACGGCCGCCGGGTCGCCGGCCGCCGCGCGCTTCGCCACCTCCTCGGCGCCGGAGACCGGAGGCAGCGTGCCGCACCGCTCGTTGTAGCGGCGGGCCACGGCGACGCCGCCCGCGATGGTGTCCAGGCAGCCGCGCTGGCCGCACGGGCACGGGTCGCCGTCCGGCCGGGTGACGACGTGCCCGACCTCCGCCGAGCGCCAGTGGCTGCCCGGGAACGGCTTCCCGTCCAGCAGCAGCGCGCCGCCGACCCCCGTACCGACGGGTACGAACAGGACGACCCGGTGCCCGCGCCCGGCGCCCAGGCGCGCTTCGGCGAGGCCACCGGACCGTACGTCGTGCCCGAGGGCGACCGGCAGGCCCAGGTGCTCGGACGCCAGCCGCCGCAGTGGCAGGTCGCGCCACTGGATGGAGGCGGAGAACACCACGCTGCCCGCGTCCTCGTCCACCAGCCCGCACGAGGCGATGCCCACCGCGCGCACGTCCTCACCCGCGGCGCGGGCCACGGCCAGGGTTTCGGCGGCGTGGCCGAGGACGGTGCGCAGGACGGCGTCGGGACCGTCCCCGGGGCGGGTCGGGCAGCGGCTCTCGTGCCGGACCGTGCCGTCAGGGGCGACCAGCGCGGACTTGACGAGGGTGCCGCCGATGTCGAGGCCGAGGGTGAGCCCGCCGGGGCCCTCGGGCCCGCCACCGGGTCCGCCGGCCGCCCGGCCGGGGCCGGGCGTGGTGAGGATCGAGCCGGGCAGGGTCAGTACGGCGTCGGCCGCCCCCGCCTGTCGGCGGGCGCTCCGGTCCGGGTCCGTCATGGTTCCTCCGATCGCGGCCGGCCTCAGTGGTCCTGGGGCCGCGGTGCGCGTACGCCCCGCGGGCCCATGGTCTCCAAGTGACGCCGGATGCGGTCGTACTGCCGGACACCCGTGTCGACCGCGAGGTGCGCGCCGTACAGGGCGGCCCGTACCTCCCGGGGGGTGAGGCGGGGGCGCTGGGCGCGCAGTCCGTCGCACAGTTCCCGGCTGTGGCGGGGGTCGATGCGGGTGTGGGCGGTGTAGTAGACGCGTATGTCGTCGTCGTGGATACCCACCCGCGTCATTCCCTCCAGGAGGAGGGTGAAGTGCGGTTCGACCCAGCTCTCGAAGACGAGGAAGCAGCCGTACGCGGCCTGGACGCGCGCCGGGCGCAGCAGCAGCGCGGCGAAGAGGTTGGAGGTCGGCTTGGCGAACCAGGGGTGGCCGCGGCGGTAGCGGGCCAGCGCTTCCCACCCGGCGGGGGAGCCGAGCTGGCGGCGCAGCCAGTACGTGTGGAAGTTCTCCAGGCGGCCGCGGCCGCACTCGTCCCACAGGTTGGCGGCGGCGACGGCCTTCTGCTGTCCCTGGAGGCCGACGACGAGCAGGGCGACCTCGTCGTCCACGACTTCGTTGCGGATCAGTTCGCAGCGCAGGAAGTACTCGATCTGCTCGCGGGTGGCGTCGGCGGCGAGGAAGCGGAAGAGGGGGTGGCAGGCGCCGGGGTTGCCGGCGGCCAGCGCCTCCAGGTGGTCGGCGGCGGCTTCCTGGCTCCGGAGGTCCGGTACGGGCGCGGGGGCGCAGCCGTACGTCAGGAACTCGTGCTCCAGCCGGGTGCGCGCCGCGTACAGCGCGATCTCCAGGTCGTCGTCGGGGGCGTGCGCGGCCGGGCCGTCGCGGTAGCCGAAGGAGTGGGCGTAGAGGGTGGCCAGGTGGTCGTGGAGGAAGCGGCCGTGGGCCTCGGGGTCGGTGCGCAGCCGGGCGAGCAGCGCGGCCTGGGCGGGCGGGGGCGCGGCCAGGAAGCGGACGAGGGCGGGGTCCAGGGAGTCGAAGGGGTGGACGGGCGGCCAGTACAGGTCCTGGAGGCCGTCGGCGCTGTCCGGCACGGTGGGGGCCGGGGCGGCGTTCACGGCGGGCGGGTTCATTCAACGCACCTCCTCTGGGGCGGCCTTCGTGGTGCCGGGAGCGGCGCCGGGCGGCAGGGGGCGGCCGGTCGCGGCGGCGCCGAAGTGCTCGGTGACCCAGGCGTCGTCGTACACGCTGTCCAGGTAGCGGTCCCCGAGGTCGGCGGAGAGCGCCACCACGCGGGCGCCCGGCCGGATGCCGGACCGCAGCCGCAGGACGGCGCTGAGCACGGAGCCGGTGGAGCCGCCGACGGCCAGGCCGTGGGAGCGGGCGAGGCGGCGGCACATCCGTACGGCGTCCCGTTCGGGGACGCGGACCACCCGGTGCACATCGCGCGGCCGGCAGATCTCCGGCACCCGGCTGGTGCCCAGGCCGGGGATGCGGCGGGTGCCGGGCGGGCCGCCGAAGGTCACCGAGCCCTCGGCGTCCACGGCGACGACCCGCGTACGGGGCGAGTGGCGGCGGAAGTACGCGGCGCAGCCCATGACGGTGCCGGTGGTGCCGGCGCCGACGAAGAGGTGGTCCACGGTGCGGATCTCGCGCAGTACGGCGGCGGCGGTGCGCGCCGCGTGCACGGCCGGGTTGGCGGGGTTGGCGTACTGGTTGAGCCAGGTCAGCGACGGGTCGAGGTCCAGGGCGCTGCGGATCAGGGCGATCCGGCTGCCGAGGTAGCCGCCGTTGCGGTCGGGGGTGTCCACGACGCACACGTGGGCGCCGAAGGCGCGCATCAGCGCGATGCTCTGCCGCGGGGCGTGCGGGTCGGTGACACAGGTGAAGGTGTAGCCCTTGGCCGCGCAGACGGCGCTCAGGGCGATGCCGAGGTTGCCGGAGGAGGACTCGATCAGGGAGCCGCCGGGGCGCAGCAGGCCGCGGCGTTCGGCGTCCTCGACCAGGCCGGTGGCGGTCTTGAGCTTGACCGATCCGGCCGGGTTGAGCCCTTCCAGCTTGAGGAACAGTTCGGCGTGCGGCAGCAGGCCGTCCAGGCGCAGGAAGACGTCCTCGGTGATCAGTTCGTAGGCGTGGTCGGCGATCATGGGTCCGCGGTCCCTCCGTCCCCGGAGCCGCCCCGCGCCGCCTCGGAGGCGTGGGAGGCGTCGGCCGCGCGGCCCCCGTACGCGTACGTCTCCGCCGGTACTCCCGCCACCCCCGGTGCGATCCGCAGCGCGTTGGCGGCGATCGTCAGTGCCGGGTTGACCGCCGCCGAGGACGGGAACCAGGAGCTGTCCGCGACCCACAGGTTGTCCAGCTCGTGGGCCTTGCACCCCGGGTCGACGACGCTGGCCGCCGGGTCGCCTCCGGCCACCGCGGTGCCGCACTGGTGCGAGTTGACCGCGATGCCCATCCGTCGCGTACGGATCAGGGGGAAGCCCGCGCGGCGCATCATCTGCGTGGCACGGCGCGTCAGTTCGCGGTGTGGCGGCAGGTTCACCGGCCGCCAGTGCACCTCGACGCTGCCTCCGGGGCCGATGGTCACCCGGTTCTCCGGTACCGGCAGGTCCTCGCTGGTGAGGTACAGGTCGATGCTGCGGCGGGTGGCGGCGGCGAGCAGCGGGCGCGGTGTACGGGGCCACAGGCCGCCCGCCGACGGGGGACGCAGTTTGCCCAGGGCCTGGATGTTGCCGAGGGGGCCGTGCGAGCCGCTGGCCAGGTACCAGTCGTTGACGCCCAGCGTCTTCTGGAACACCGCGTCGCTGACGTGGCGCGGATCGACCGCCATGAGGAAGGTGCTGTTGTGCACCATGTAGTTGCGGCCTGCCTGTCCGGAGCCGTTCGCCAGGCCGCTGTTCCGCACCGGTCCCGTACGTGACCGACCGGGCTCCGAACGCAGCAGCAGCGCCGCGGTGTTGACCGCGCCGCAGGCCAGCACGAACCGGTCCGCGCGGATGCGCAGCTCCCGTCCCTCGTACTGGGCCAGCGCCTCGGTCACCCGCCGCCCGGACGCCCCGGTCACCAGCCGGGTGACCGTGGCCCGGGTGAGCAGCGAGACGTTTCCCGAGGCCAGCGCGGGCCGCAGCGCGCACACGTCGGCGTCGCTCTTGGCCTCGACCAGGCAGGGGAAGCCGTCGCAGCTCGCGCAGCGCAGGCACGTCCCGCCCTCGCGCAGGTCGATGCCGGTGGGCAGCGCGAACGGTGTCAGGCCCTGGTCGCGCAGCGACTCGGCCAGCGTGGCGACCGTGGGCTCGTGGGGCACGGCCGGCCAGGGATAGTCACCGGAGCGCCACGGGTCGGTCGGGTCGGCGGAGCGGGCACCGTGCACCCGGTAGAGGCGTTCGGCCCGCGCGTAGTGCGGTTCGAGGACGCCGTACGGGAACGGCCAGGCGCGCGAGATGCCGTCCGCGTGCTCCAGCGGCCCGAAGTCGGCCTCGCGGAAGCGCGGCAGGGTGGCGCCGAAGACCTTGGTGTTGCCGCCGACGTAGTAGTGCACGCCGGGGGAGAAGAACCGGCCCGTCCCGGCGTCGTACCAGGGCTCGGCGTTGCGGTAGCGCCCGGCGGTGAAGACGGCGGGCGCCGACCAGTTCTGCCACTCCCGCGGCAGGAAGCCGCCGCGCTCCACGACCAGGACGCGCGCGCCGGTGCCGCGCAGCGCGTACGCCAGGGTCGCGCCGCCCATGCCGGAGCCGAGGACGGCGATGTCGCAGTCGAGGACGGCCCCGGTGGGATGGAGCAGGCCGCGCGGGCGTTCCGCGGGCCCGCCGCGCGCGCTGTCAGGGTGTGGTGTCGCTGTCACAGTGCCTCCTCGGAAGGACCTGGGGGGCTGAGGAGAGGTGGCGGGCGGCAATCTCGTGCGCGAACGCCATGACCGTGCCCTGCGGGCTGAGCCCGGACGGCCCCGGCAGTACCGAGGCGTCGCACAGCCGGAGATTGGTGAAACCGTACGGGCGCCCGTCCTGGTCGCACACCCCGCCGAGCGCGGGCCGCCCCATCGGACAGGACGCCATGGCGTGGACGGACACCAGGTCCCAGCCGCGCGGGTCGGAGCGGGCCGCGCACTCCTGCGCCGCGCGGCCCGTACGCAGCGGTGGCGCGCCGGGGCACGGCGGGTACAGCGCCACGGCCCCTGCCCGGAAGAGCACCTGCGCGGCCCGGACGAGGGCGAAGCGCAGGAGGTCGTGGTCGTACGCGGTCATGCGGTGGCGCAACAGGCGCTGTTCGCAAGGGAGTTGGCGTACGGCGATTCGCCCGCTCATCCGTACCTGCACCGTGTGCACAGCGACCCTGTCCAGGTCCGCGAGCAGCGCGTTCACCACGGCAGGCCCGTGCCCGGCGAGTGCTGCCGCCAGCGAGCCCGGCGTGAGGTTGGCGGGCATCACGTACACGCCCAGGTCCTCGAACTCCCGCAGCTGCGCCGTGAAGATCGTGCCCTGACCGGCGTGCACCGGGTCGGCGAAGCGGGCCACCAGGCGGAAGTTCACGTGGAAGCCCATGGCCCGTCCTGCGGTACGGCGGTGGATGCCGCTGCGCTGGAGGAGCAGGGCGCTGCCGACGGCCCCGGCGGCGAGGAAGACCGTACGGGCCCGGTAGTCGATGCGGGTCCGGCCGTCCGGCCCGCCGAGGGCCGTCACGCCGTGCACGGTGCGGCCGTCGTGCCGCAGCAGCACGGCCCGCGTGCCCGGCTCGATGTGCGCGCCGTACCGCTCGGCCTCCGGCAGGTAGCTGACGGCCATGCTGCGTTTGGCGCCGCT
Organism: Streptomyces sp. NPDC030165; assembly: GCF_055573595.1. Taxonomy (NCBI): domain Bacteria; kingdom Bacillati; phylum Actinomycetota; class Actinomycetes; order Kitasatosporales; family Streptomycetaceae; genus Streptomyces; species Streptomyces sp. NPDC030165. Next base: position 237,684 of record NZ_JBVIBD010000004.1, read on the forward strand.
GGGGCATCCGGTGGGGCAGCGGTTGCGGTGCCGGCAGCCGGGCGCGGCCCTCCGGGCGGCGGCCCAGCGCCAGCCCAGGGCGTCGGCCGCGCCCGCCAGCAGCCGGGAGTCCGCGTTGCCGTCGCCGTGCGGCTGCTCAGCGACGCCGAGCCGCTCGGACACCGTACGGACGTGCTCCGCCAGCCGGCCGGCACGGTAATCGGTGGTGCCCATCACCCGCGCCCAGCGCTCCAGCAGCGCGTCCGGCGGTGCCCACAGCAGCCCGCCGTTGACGACCGTGCTGCCGCCCACGCAGCAGCCCTCGCCGTACGGGATGACCGGGCTGCCGAAGACCGGGGTGAGCCCGGCGTCGCGGTAGAGGCGGCGCAGGTTGGCGGCGGGCGCCGCGGCGGCGATCTCGGCGGTGGTCGTCCGGGTCCCTTCCTCCAGGACGACGGTACGGTGACCGGCCCGCGCCAGCTCCAGCGCGGCGACCGCGCCGCCGGCGCCGGAGCCGATGACCAGGGCGTCGCAGGAGACGGTGCGGGCGGGGCGGTGACGGCCGGGCAGGTGCCCGGTGAGGTGTGCGGTCACGTTTCCGGTGACGGGGGAGGCCAGGTGTCCGGTCATGTGTCCGGCTCACCGTCCAGGCCGCCGTACAGGGCGAGGGAATCGGTGACGGAGAGGAAGCGGCCGAAGCCGGGGAGCCGCGCGAGCCGGTCGTACCCGGCGCTGGGTACGGGCCTCCCCGACAACGCGAAGCCGACGGTTCGCAGGGCGACTTCGGCGCCGATCCGATACGGCGTCGACAGCCGCTCCAGCGATCCGCTGACATGCGCGGCAGCGCGCGCTCGGGCCACCGGCTCGGCGAGAGCCGGGTAGCGGGCCGACCACGCCCGGGGCAGTCCGCTCGCGCGCAGAGCCCGCGCCAGCCGGCTGCCGTCGCCCGCGTGCGCGCCCCTCACGGTGCCACCGCCTGCCGCCCGGCCTCCTTGCCGCGTACGGGCACATGCTGCGCCAGTACGTCCTTGGCGAAGCGGGCCAGCAGCCGTGCGGCCCCCTGCTCCAGCACCGAGTCCAGCGCCTGGAGGAACACCTCGACCTCGGTCTCCCCGGCGACCAGCGGCGGCGAGGCGATGAGCGGCAGGCCGTGGTTGGAGCCGTAGTAGGCCAGGACGCCGAAGTCGCGGTAAAGGGACGCGATGACGGCGGCGGTGACCAGCTTGCGGCGGGCCCGCGGGTCCCGGGCGAAGGTGTTGGGCACCAGGCGCAGCAGCCGGTCCAGTGCGGGGATGCCGTCGTTGAGGAACAGGCCGTGCAGAGCGCCCCGGCCGTACGTGCCGGCCACCAGGGAGGGGTGCCGGGCGGCGAGGTCGGCGAGGCCGCCGCCCAGCCGCTCACCGATCCGTACGGCGCGCGCCGGGTAATCGTCCTCGACGGCGATGGCGACGGCTTCCAGCGCGGTCGCGGTCTCCTCGCCGAAGCCGTAATAGGTGGTGCTGTGCAGTGTCGCGTCGGCGAGGTTGTCGTACGCGGCGCGGAAGACCGGCTCGCGCGTGATGTAGCCGGAGATGGACGCCTTGCCGCCGCCGAAGGACTTCGAGGTGGCCAGGACGTCCGGCACCAGGCCGGGGTGGCGCATGAAGTGGAAGAGCGTCCCGGTGCGTCCCCAGCCGGTGTACACCTCGTCGAAGACCAGCAGGATGTCCCGTTCCGTGCACAGCCGCCGCACCTCGTACAGGAACTCCGCCGAGCACTCACGCACACTCGACGCGCTGAACGGCTCCAGCACCACCGCGTACACGTCGCTGCCGCCGTCCCCGGTGCGGTGCCGTTCCAGGGCGAGGGCGAAGGACTCCAGGTCGTCGTAGGCGAAGTGGTCGGTGCCGGGCAGGCCGGGGTAGGGGAAGCCGACCTCGGGGGAGGCGGTCAGGCTGCCCGCGCCGAGGAGCTTGCCGTGGAAGGAGATGTCGCTGTGCAGCACCGTGCCGCGGTGCCCCCGGTGGTACTTGTACGCGAGCTTCACCGCGCCTTCGACGGCCTCCGCACCGGAGTTGGGGAAGTAGCTGATGGCCAGGTCGCCGGGGAGCAGCCAGGCCAGGTTGTGGCTGAGCGCTGCCACGTACGGCGAGAGGAAGTTCTTGTGCACCTCCATGGTGCGCCGCTCGGCGAAGCGGCGGCGCGCGGCGAGCAGCCGGGGGTGGTTGTGCCCATGGTTGAGTACGCCGATCCCGCCCGTGAAGTCCAGGATGCGCCGACCGTCGCGCAAGGTGATCCAGCAGCCCTCGGCATGATCGACCAGGTCCTGGCCGAAACCGAAGGAGCCGAGCAGCGAGACCTGGGCGCGGCTGACGTACTGCCGGTACAGGTCGTGCACCTGGCGGGCGGGCATCCGCTCGCAGTCGTCGATGCTGAACAGGGGGCGTCCGGACTGCTGCGCCTGCCGGTCCCAGGGGTCAGTCATGGTCGGCTCCGATCCGTACGGCGGCGTGGTGAGGGGCGGTGCGTCCCGTACGGCGCTCCGCCGTACGGACCCGGTCGGCGATCAGCCGTCCGGCGCGCTGCCCGCCGCGCAGCGCGTAGTTGGTGCCCCGGTCCTCGGGGAAGACCTGGGCCATTCCGGCGAGGTAGAGGCCGGGTACGGCGTTCTCGACGCCGGGTACGGTCCGCGAGTAGTGCCGGGTGATGACCGGCTGCGCGTACGGCGCGCGCCAGACGTGGTGGGCCCGCACCCACTCCGCGCGGAAGGCCGGGAACATCCGCCGCAGGTGCGGGAGGCTGTACCGGAAGACCTCGGCATCGCTCATCCGATAGAGCGGGGCGTCCGCCGGCAGGTAGGTGGAGAGGTAGACCAGGTGCCGGCCGCCGTAGTGTTCCGGGGCGTCGAGGTTGGTGTGCTCGATGACGCCGACATACGGGAAGTGCGGGTCGGTGACGTTGAGCCAGTACGTGTCGGACAGCGGCCGGTCGTTCTCCAGCACCAGACAGAGGTTGGCCAGGTACGGGATCGCCGCGAGACGGCGCCGCAGGGCCGGGGCGGCGGGGTGCGTGGACCGGGTGAGCAGGGTGGCGGCGGGCCCGGGAGCGCAGGTCACCAGCGCGCACGGTGCGCCGATGACCTCACCGCCGCACCGGACGCCGCGTACCCCGTCCGGCCCGGTCAGCACCTCCGACACCGGGCTGCCGGTCCGTACCCGTACGCCCAGTTCGGCCAGCCGGGGCAGCCAGGCATCCAGTAGCGCGCCGCAGCCCCCGCGCAGGTAGTGCAGCACCTCGCGGCCCGACCGGCTGCGGCTGCCGCCCCGCAGATGCAGCTTGGTCCACATCCAGGTGGCGCCGACCTCGGGCGCGTACGGGCCGAACTTGCCCTCCAGCAGCGGCCGCCACACCCGGTCGTACACCCGCCGCCCGCCCAGCCCGACCAGCCACTCCTCGGCGGTCAGCGCCTCCAGCTCGCGCCAGTGCCGGACCCGGCCCGCGCGCAGCACCGACCGGCCCAGGCGCAGCCGGTCGGCCGGGGGCAGCGGCGCGAAGCGCAGCACGTCGAGCGGGGTGGAGAGGCGGTGGATGCCGCCCGCGTAGTAGAAGCCGGTGCGGCCGTGGTGGCGCTGCACGAGGTCGGCGCGGCCGAGGGCGGCGCAGAGCCGGAAGATGTCCGTGTCGGAGGCGAACCAGTGGTGGTAGAAGCGCTCCAGCTGCCGGCCGCCGACGGTGAACGTGCCCGCGAGGCCGCCGACGTGGTCGTCCGCCTCCAGGACCAGGCAGCGCAGTCCGGCGCGGCCGAGTTCGTGCGCGGCGGCCAGGCCGGTGAACCCGGCGCCGACGACGATCACGTCCCGGTCCGGGCCGGGGGAACGGCTCCCGCGTACGGCCCGCTCGCCGTTGACGGCTGTCACCACGCGCTCCCCGCCGTCCACGCCTCCCGCGGCCCGGCCAGGCCCGCGGCCGTCAGTTCCGCCGGCGCCGGGGCCCCGGCCGCCCACCGCTGGAGGACGACGTACGGCGGCCGGCCGCGTACCTCGCGGTGGATCAGCAGCAGATACTCGCCCAGCATCCCGAGCAGCACCGCCTCGCAGCCGAACGTCCACGCGGCCAGCGGCAGCGGGCGGCGCAGCGCGGCCGACGCCACGGCCGTACCGCCGAGCCAGGCCAGGCCGACGGCGGCGGGCACCCGGGCCGGGGCCGAGGAACAGGCGAGCAGGCCGCGCCGGGACAGGCCCGCCATCTTGCGCAGCGTGTACTTGGTCCGCCCGGCCGGACGGGGCAGCCGCCCGTACTCCAGGCTCGTCTCGGGGAAGCCCGCCCAGCACACCGAGCCCCGCAGGTACAGCTCGCTCTCCGGGAGCAGCGTGAGGGTGCGGACGACCTCACGGTCCAGCAGCCGGAAGTCCCCGGTGTCCAGGTTCACCGGATGGTCGGCGACCGCGGCCAGCAGCCGGTAGAAGACGTGCGCGGTGGCGGTCTTGAAGCGGCTCTCGCCCTGCCGGGCGGTGCGCCGCGCGGAGACCACCGGCCAGCCCGCGCGCCAGCGTTCGACCATGTCGGCGATGAGGCCGGGCGGGTCCTGGAGGTCCGCGTCGATGGTCACCACCGCGTCGCCGGCCGCCTCGCGCAGGCCCGCCAGGACGGCCGGCTGGTGCCCGAAGTTGCGGGTCAGCCGCACCAGCCGGACGCACGCGTCGCCCGCGGCGAGCGCCGTGAGCCGGTCCCACGTCCCGTCCCGGCTGCCGTCGTCCACGTACACCACCTCGTGCTCGCACCCCGGCAGGCCGCGCAGTACGGCGCTGAGCCGGCGGTGCGTCTCCCCGATGACGGCCGCCTCGTCGAAGCACGGCACCACGACGCTGACCAGGGGCCTGGCGGCCACGGCGGTGAGCTGCACGGGCGTTCGGGTCGCTGGCATGACGGTCCTTAGGTCGAGGGTGGTCGGGGTCGGGTGGGGCGGGCCACGGGGCGGGCCGGTCAGCCGAGTACTTCGCCGGCCGCCTCGCAAAACCGCTCGGCGACCTCGGCGACTTCCTCCGTACCGCTGAAGACGTTCACCCCGAAGTCGGCGCCCAGATAGGTGTCGGAGGTCCCGACGGTCAGCGCCAGCGACCGGCTCAGCACGTCGTCGGTACGGGGCAGCGCGCCCGCCCGCCAGCCGTCGCGCCGCCAGGTTTCGGCGGGCGGACGGAAGGGGCAGGAGGAGCCGTCCGGGGCGGCCAGCGAGGCCAGTTCGGGGATGCCGCCGTAGTAGTGCTTGGGCGAGTGCAGCAGCGTCTTGGTGCCCAGCCGCTTCGCGACGGCCTCGGCGTCCGCCCGCTCGTCGAAGATGTGGACCAGCACGGTCGCGCAGTCGCCCGCCGCGTCGTGCAGGGCCCGGCGGGCCAGCCCGTCCCGTACGGGAATCTGCTCCAGCAGCCCGTCCCGCAGCTCCCGGGTGCGGGCCAGCACGGCGTCCAGCCGGGCGAGCTGGGCGCGCGCCACGGCCGCCGTCAGCTCCGTCATCCGCAGGTTGAGGCCCCACAGCCGGTCGCCGGGCCCGTCCTCGCGGCGGTACGGGAACCAGCCGTGGTCGTGGAAGCCGTACGCCCGCTGGAAGAGCCGCTCGTCGGCGGTGAGCAGGAAACCGCCGTCCCCGCCGGTGATCACCTTGAACATGTTGAGCGAGAAGGCCCCCGCCTGCCCGAACGTGCCCAGCGCCTGCCCCCGGTACGTACCGCCGCACGCCTGCGCCGCATCCTCCAGCACCAGCAGCCCGTGCTCGTCCGCGATCCCCCGCAGCGCCGCCATGTCACAGGCCGCACCGAGCATGTGCACCGGCATCAGCGCCTTCGTGCGCGGCGTGATCCGCTGCCGTACGTCGTCGGGGTCGAGGGTGAGCGAGGCGTCCACCTCCGCCAGCACCGGCGTCGCGCCGCTGTACGTGACGGCGGCGAGGCACGCGCCGTACATGTACCCGGGCACGATGATCTCGTCCCCGGGCCCGATGCCCAGCGCCGCGAGGCCCGCCTGCAGCGCGGACGTACCGCTGTTGACGGACAGGCAGAACGGGCTGCCCAGGCGGTGCGCCGCGGCCTGCTCGAACAGCCGGGTCTGCGTGAGGTCGCCCAGCGGATAGGAGTGCGCGGCGGTCGTACGCGACCAGGTGTCCAGCACCTGCTGGACGTTCTCGCGCTCCTCGTCACCGAAGAAGGCATAACCGGGACCGGGCATGGGGGACTCCTAGGAGAACGGTGGTGGGTGGAATGGCCGGTGGCGTCCGCACACCGCACGCCACCGAAGCCGTACGGGCCGGCGGACGCCCGCGCATCGGAATCGGCCTGCGGCGGGCCTCAGAAGGCCATCGGACAGAACGGCGCCGGATCGTGGCGGAAGGCGGCGGAGGCGGCACGCAGTGCACCGGGCCGCAGCTCCGAGACCCGGCCCGCGAGCGCCAGCTGCACCAGCGAACCGCCGCCGAGCAGCACCGCGCCGACGTCACGGGCGTCCAGCGCGAGATCGGCCGCGGCACCCGTCCGCACGCACTCGGCGCCGCCGCCCGCCTGCGCGGTGAGCCGCCAACGCCCGGCGTTCCAGGGGCACATCACATCCCGCACCTCCAGCACCACATCCACCGGTGCGCTGTACGTACGGGCGGTGAGAGCACGGTCCAGGTCCACGGCACGGGCGTACAGCTGGTCGCGCACGGTCGGCGCGGCGCTGCGCGGATCGTCGAGCAGCGCCAGCAGCGGGTCGTCGACCGGGCGGGCCGCCGCGCTGACGGTCCCGACCAGGTCGGTGTCGAGCAGCGACCGCCACACGAAGGCGTACGCGGCCGGGTCGCGCGCGAACACCTCCCGTACGGACAGGGCGTAACGCGGCCGGGACCGCTCCCACGCAGGCCGCATCCGGTACAGCGCGTACCCCCGCGCCTCGCCGCCGGGCCCCGACGCCACCATGCACAGCAGCCGCCCCGCACCGTGCCGCCCCTCCGGCTCGTCCTCGACGGCCCGGCGCTGCCAGGCGGCATCCCGGCGCAGCAGCCCAGGCCGCTGGCACAGACAGGCCCGGTAGACCTCCGCGACAACAGTGTCCGCGTCCTCAGGCGACACCACATCCATCGTGAACCCAGTGGCACCCACCTCCCCAGTGAACGCCCGCGCCTCAGGCGGCACGGACACCTCGACGGCCTGCGACGCCACCCCGAACCCGAACCGCCCGTAAATCCCCGGCTCGGTCGAGTGCAGGACCACGACCGGCTCGGCCCGCTCCTCGTGCAGCGCGGTGAGCGCACGCCGGAGCAGCTCCCGCATCAGCCCGCGGCGCCGGTGCGGCGGCGCGACCGCCACATACCCGATACCGGCCACCGGGGACGGGCCGCCCGGCAGCGTCATCTCCAGCCCGTAGCCGGCGAGGGTGGCGCACGGGCGCCCGCCGTAACAGGCCACCAGCGAGCGCTTGGGTTCGAAGAGCGCGCCGACCACGGCACTGTGGGCCGGGGAGTGCGGATGACCGCCGTACGCGAGATCGATCACCGCACCGAATTCCGCCCATTCCGCGGCGGCACGGAATGCGTATCCCGCGGCCGGTCCGCTGACCGCCCGCACCGGCTCCTGCCGCGCTCCTGCAACCCCCACTTTCCCCACATCCTTCTCCAAAGCCTGTCATCGGCCTCGTGCCCGGGAAGGGGTGCGGCGAGCGCGGCGCTGAAAGGTCGTCGGCGTTCGACGCAGAGGCCGTATCGGCTGCTCCGGTACGGCGGTGTACGCCGTGGAACCGGAGAGATGGTGATCGCGAGGCCCGGATCGCGAATTCCTCATGCGTCGATCGTGCCGGGGCCGCCGGAAAAGGCTGGGTCCCAGGTTTGTGAGGCGGCCGGAAGCTGTCAACCCTCCCGAAAAAGAATCATGACCCCCGCCACCGGTCCCGTTTACGCCCGCCCCGCCTCCCGGTCAACCCTCCATTCCGGCCAGCGCACCCGGCCCCGTCGCCCACTCCCCACATCTGGCCAACGTTGTCGAACGGCCTTGCTGGTGCCGGGCTTCCGGGCCCAAACTGCACAGGCCGCCGATCAGTGGATCGCCGGTCCGCATTCCTACGAGGACGTGACAGGAGCAAGCAATGCAGAACGGCAAGTTCCTTTCCGGCAGGACCGCCCCCGGCGAAGGCTGGCAGAACTACCCCGACCGCAATGGCGACGGCGTTTACATCGACGTCGACACCAGCGCCGGAGGATTCACCGAAACCCCCGCCTATATTGCGGCCCTCACCGGCGACGACCGCATGTGGATGACCACCGGTGGAAACACCGTCTACAAAGCCACCCCCACCGGCTTCCGCATCTACGTCCGCCGCGTCGACCGCCAGCCCATCGACCCCGAATACGCCGCCAAGAACGGCTGGCACATCGCCTGGATAGCCGCCGAGGTGTGACCCACGGGCCCCATCCGCCGACCCTCACGGAGAATCTGTGGGGGGCGGCGGTGTGTGCCGGAAATCCGCCCGCCCTGCCCCGAACGTCCGCCGGCGCCAGGCGAGCTCCGTGACAGAGCCTCGTGTCAGAGCCCGTGTAAGGCCCTCCTGACCAGGCATGAAGCCCCCGCACCGCAAAAACCCACGTGCATTCCGCCCGGCCACCCCCTACCCTCGGCACCATGTCGACCCCCCGGATCTCCTAGCTCGGACACCCGCTTTCGCGCCATCCGTGTGTCTTTGAGCTGTTCCGGAGTGTCACATCATGATTACCGTTCGTGGTGCCGACGTGCGTGTCGGTGCCCGGCTTCTGCTGGCCGGGGTGTCCTTTCATGTGGGGGCCGGCGACCGTGTCGGCCTGGTGGGTCGTAACGGGGCGGGGAAGACGACCCTGCTCGACACCCTGGCGGGGCGGGTGCAGCCCGCTGCCGGGGAGATTGTGCGTACAGGGAGTGTCGGGCATCTGCCGCAGGACTCCCGGGCGGCCGATCCGGCCGTCACCGTCACCGACCGGATCCTGTCCGCGCGCGGGCTCGACCGGGCCGTGGCGGAGCTGCACCGGGCCGGGGAAGCGCTGGCCGGGGCCGTGGGGCCGGCGGCGCAGGAGAAGGCGATGGCTGCGTACGCGCGGGCCGAGGACGCTTTTCAGGCGTGCGGCGGGTACGCGGCGGAGGCCGAGGCGGCGCGGGTCGCGGACGGGCTGGGGCTGCCCGAGCGGGTGCTGCGCCAGCCGGTGGGCGGGCTTTCGGGCGGTCAGCGGCGGCGTGTGGAGCTGGCCCGCATTCTGTTCGCCGGGCACGGCACGCTGCTGCTGGACGAGCCGACCAATCACCTCGACGCCGACTCGGTCGCCTGGCTGCGCGGCTTCCTGGCCGCTCACCGGGGCGGTCTGGTGATGATCAGCCATGACACGGGGCTGCTCGCCGACACCGTCAACCGGGTGTTTCACGTGGAACCGTCGCGTGCCGCCCTCGACGTGCACAACACCGGCTGGCACGCCTACCTCGCCCAGCGCGCCGCGGACGAGCGGCGCCGGGCGCGGGAGCGCGCCAACGCCGAGCGCAAGGCGGCGGCGCTGCACACCCAGGCCGACAAGATGCGGGCGAACGTCGCGACGGCCGCCTCCGCGAAGAACATGGCCCGCCGCGCGGACCGGATGCTGGCCGCGCTGGAGCCGGCGCGGCGCAGCGAGAAGACCGCGCGCATCCGCCTGCCGGAGCCCGCGCCGTGCGGCCGGGTGCCGCTGGGCGCGGTCAGCCTGGCCAAGGCGTACGGGGGGCACAGGGTGCTGGACGGCGTGGACCTGGCCGTCGACCGGGGCAGCCGGCTGGTCGTACTGGGCCTCAACGGGGCCGGCAAGACCACCCTGTTGCGGCTGCTGGCCGGGCGTGAGACGCCGGACTCGGGCCGGGTCGTCGCCGGACATGGGCTCAGGCTGGGGTACTTCGCGCAGGAGCACGACACGCTGGACCCGGCCCGGACGGTCCGGGAGAACCTCGCCGCCGCGGCGCCGCACCTGACGGACGGCGAGGCCCGGCGCGTCCTCGGCTCGTTCCTGTTCTCCGGGGACGACGCGGACAAGGCGGTACGTGTGCTCTCCGGCGGCGAGAAGACCCGGCTGTCGCTGGCCGGACTGGTCCACTCGCGCGCCAACGTCCTGCTCCTGGACGAGCCGACCAACAACCTCGACCCGGCCTCCCGCGACGAGGTGCTGGCCGCGGTCGGCACCTACCCCGGCGCGGTCGTGATGGTCACCCACGACCCGGGTGCCGTCGAGGCCCTCCGGCCCGACCGGGTGCTGGTGCTGCCGGACGGTACGGAGGATCTGTGGGGGCGGGAGTACGCGGAGTTGGTGGATCTGGCGTGAGGGGGCGGCCTCACCCCGGTCCGTCCCGGTCTTCCGGGTGCTGTCAGGCGGGTTTGCGGGCCTCGATGAGGAAGCGGGTGGAGTGGGCCACGAACGGGCCCTCCGCCCGGATCTTCGCGTCCAGTTCCCGCAGCCGGTCGCGGTAGCGGTCCACCGTGAAGCCCGGGACCATCCAGATCACCTTGCGCAGGAAGTAGACCACCGCTCCGATGTCGTGGAACTCCGTACGCAGGGACTCCGCCCGCAGGTCGGCGATCTCCAGGCCGGCGGCCTCGGCGTCCTGGCTCTCGTCGTCGGGGTGGCGCCGGCGCCGTACGTCCTCGGGCTGCGGGCCGAGGAAGTACTCGACGAGCTCGAAGACGCTGGCCGGGCCGACGTGCTGGGCGAAGTACGTGCCGCCGGGGCACAGTACGCGGGCGATCTCCGGCCACCACACGGTGGCCGGGTGGCGGCTGGTGACGAGGTCGAAGGCGCCGTCGGCGAAGGGCAGCGGCGGCTCGTCCGGGTCGGCGACGACAACCGCGCCGAGCGGGTGCAGCAGCGCGGTCGCCTTCGCGACGTTGGGCGGCCAGGACTCGGTGGCCGCCATGACGGGCGGCAACGGCCCGGCGCCCGCGAGGACTTCGCCGCCGCCGGTCTGGATGTCCCAGTCGCTCGCCCAGGCGGCGCTGGTATCCCCAGGAGGGCCGCTGCTCGGTGGCCCGGCCGTCCAGCCAGGAGAAGTCCCAGCCCTCCACGGATGCGGATTCCGCCTCGGCCACCAGGTCGTCGAAGGTACGTGGACGTGTGGTCATGCGGGAATCGTCTCAGGCGAGAGTGGGGGTTTCTACTGATTTAGGCTGGTTTGTGCCGGGGGTGGTCGGAGTCAGGGCAGAGTGTCGAGGGCGGCCAGGATGTCCGCCGGTTCGGCGCGCTTGACGTAGTCGGGGTCGGCGAAGGTCCAGCGGACCGTCCCGGTGCGGTCGATGACGAAGGTGGCGGGGAGCGGCAGGGTGCGCGGGTGCCCGCCGTTGACGCGCTGCATCTCGAAGCCGAAGGAGTCGTAGACGGCCGCCAGGTCCTCGGGCAGGTCGAAGGCGATGCCGTACCGCTCGGCGACCTCGGAGCCCACGTCGCTGAGCACGTCGAAGGCCAGGCCGTGCTTCTCGGTGAGGGTCAGGGACTCGTCGGGGACCTGGGGCGAGACGGCCACCAGGCGGGCGCCGCGCGCGGTGATGGCGCCGTGATGCTCCTGGAGGGCGCGCAGTGCGAGGTTGCAGTACGGGCACCACGCGCCGCGGTAGAAGGTCAGCGCGACCGGCCCTTCGGCCAGGAGGGTGCTCAGGGTCACCTTCCGCCCGTCCGCGGCGGGCAGCGTGAAGTCGGGGGCCGGCGTGCCGGGTCCGGGTGCCGCGGCGGCCCGGCCGGACTCGGCCAGTTCGCGCCCGGCGCGCTCCATGACCGCCCGGGCGGGGGCGGGGATCTGCGGGTAGCGGGACGCGAAGAAGGCGTGCAGTTCGGCGTTGAGGCTCAGGGCCATGGGCTCGTCCACCTGACCTGGTAGGCGCGCGGGGTGTGCGGGGCGCGCGGGCGTGCAGAACTTGGAACGGTCGTTTCAAGTTACGGGGACGCCGGACCCCTTGCCAAGGGCTGGGCGGGGTTATCTCGGTACGGATGGTTCACGTACGGTGAGCGGGAACCGCCGCCGCCTGCACGGCTGTTGCCGGTGCGCGGCGGTAGGCGCGAGGAAAGGCGGCGGGCCCGGAAGCATGCCGGACATCAAGCACTTCGACCCGGACGCGGCCCTGGAGGCCGTGGTCCGGCTGTTCTGGGAGCGGGGCGTCGCCTCGACCGGCATCCAGGACGTGGTCGACCGGACCGGCGTCAGCCGCTCCAGCCTGTACGCCACCTTCGGCGGCAAGCAGGACCTCTACCTCGCGGCCCTGCGCCGGTACGTCGAACAGTGGTCGCGGCCCGCCTTCGCGCGACTGGCGGCGGACCCGCGCGGCCTGCCCGCCGTCACCGAGTTCTTCGCCGAGCTGGTCCGCCTGCGCTGCAGCGGCCCGTACGCCCGCTGGGGCTGCTTCGTCGCCAACGCGCACACCGGACCGGCCAGCGCCGAACCGGGCGTGCGGCAACTGCTGGAGGAGCACCATGAGTTGCTGGCGGGTGCGATGCGCGGGGTGCTCCGTACGGCCGCGCAGCTCGGACAGCTCGCGCCGGGTACGGATGCGGAGGCCGGTGCCGAACTGCTGGCCCTGCTCGCCTACGGGGTCAACCTGCGCTCCCGTACGGGCGCCGACCCCGAGGTGCTGGAGGCGACGGTGACGGCGGCGCTCGCCCCGTACGCTGCGTGACCGGCACCCGTCACGGGGGTACGGCCATGGCGCGGGGCGCGCCGCCGGGCGAAGGTGGAAGCGCCGGCGGCGGAGGACGGCCGGGAGGCGAACGGCATACGGCCGAGAGGCACGATCGACAGACGCAGGAGAGACGTCATGAGCGAAGTGATCGCCGATGTGCGCGTCCCGGACAGTGCCCTGGCGCGGGAGGCGACCGAGCTGGTGCGCGAGGCCGCGTCGCCGCTGCTGTTCGACCACTCCCGCCGGGTGTTCCTGTTCGGGGCGCTGTGCGGACGGCAGCAGAAGCTGGAGTTCGACCCCGAACTGCTCTACGTGGGCGCGATGTTCCACGACCTCGGGCTGACCGAACGGTACCGCCGCACCGACCAGCGCTTCGAGCTCGACGGTGCCGACGAGGCCCGCGACTTCCTGCACCGGCACGGCATCACCGGCGAACGGGCCGACCGGGTCTGGACGGCGATCGCCCTGCACACCACGCCCGAGATCCCGCTGCGCATGGCACCCGAAGTCGCCCTGGTCACCCGGGGTGTGGAGCTGGACGTCCTGGGCATCGGCTACGACACCGTCTCCGACGAGCAGCGGGCCGCCGTGGTCGCGGCGCACCCCCGGCCCGGCTTCAAGAACCGCATCCTGGCCGCCTTCACCGACGGCATCAAGGACCGGCCCGGCACCACCTTCGGCAACGTGAAGGCCGATGTCCTCGCCCACTTCGTCCCCGGCTTCGAGCGCCGTGACTTCGTGGAGGTGATTCAGGGCTCCGACTGGCCGGAGTGACGGCGCGGGCCACCTGAGGAGGTGGCCGCCCGTACCCGCAGGGACCAGTCGTGGTGGCGGACGGTCTCCGGCCCGGCGCGGCCGGCCAGGATGTCGCAGAGCAGGGCGGCGCAGGCCCGTCCGTACGCGTCCGGGCGCAGGTCGATCGCCGTGACGGGCGGCGCGCAGGCGCGCAGGGCCGGGCTGTCCACGCAGGAGGCGACGAGCAGGTCGCGGCCGGCCGTACGGCCGAGCCGGGTAGCGGCCCGCAGGACGCCGGCGGCGGCACCGTCGGGCGCGCAGACCACCGCGTCGACGGCGGGTTCGGCGGCGAGCAGATCCGTGGTGGCCTGCGCCGCTTCGTCGGGGGTGGCGGCGAACGGCACGGTCCGTACGGCGACTTCGTGCCCGTGCGTACGGCCCCAGGCGCCCGCCGTCTCGCGCAGCGCGGTGGCCCAGGCGGAGGTGCCGGCGGGCGCGAGCAGGGCCGGGCGCCGGGCGCCGGACTCGTGCACGTGGTCCAGCAGCGCGGTCAGCGAGGCGGCGTTGTCGCAGACCACGGCGCCGGCGGGGGCGGTGGCCCGGCCGAGGTAACGCTCGCCCGTCACGACGGGGACGCCCGCGTCGAGCAGGCCCGGTACGGAGGTGTCGGTGGCCTCGGGGTCGATGACGAGCAGGCCGTCCACGCGGGAGGCGAGCCGCCCGGCGGCTCCGCCGTCCGGGGCCAGCAGCACCACGTCCAGGCCGTCCTCCTGGGCGCGGGTCACCGCCCCGAAGGCGAGGGTCATGTAGTAGTCCAGCCGGGTCGCGGTACGCGGCAGGTGCAGCCCGATCGCGCCGGCGTTGGCCCGGCGCAGCCGCTGGGCGGCGCTGTTGGGCCGGTAGCCCAGCCGGTCGGCGGTGTCGCGGACCCGGCGGCGGGTGTCCTCCGCCACCCGGCCGGAGCCCTGTAGCGCGTCGGAGACGGTGCTCTTGGAGACCCCGGCGGCGCGCGCGACATCGAGCAGGGTCACGGTGCGGCGGCTGGTCACGGGGCGCAAGTCTAGACGTACGGGGGAGGGGGCCGATCAGGGCGGACGCGGGGGCGGACCGCTCCGGCGCGGGCCGGGACCGGGGCGGTATCGCGGGGCCCGCCCCCTTGCCGGAACGTTCCGGCACTCATACATTGCTCTCTGCCGGAACGTTCCGGCACGGACGGCGTCTGTCCGGCTGCCCGCAGCCGGCATGTCCCTGTCCGGGCCCCCGTATCCGGCACGTCCGCCCGCCCGCCCATCCGTCCGAAACCCCGTCCGTGTCCGCCCGCGTCCCTCCCGCCCCCAGGAGCCCCCATGCGTGTGATCACCGCCCTCACCCCGCCCGCCTCGCCGACCCGGACCCGGCCCGCCGAGCGCGCCCCGCTGCGCGTCGCGCTCGTACAGCAGCGCTGGCACCGGGACCCGGACGAGCACCGCGCCGCCCTCAAGGAGGGCATCCGCCTGGCCGCTGCGGAGGGCGCGCGCGTCGTCTGCCTCCAGGAGCTGACGCTCTCCCCGTACTTCGCGGTGGTCCGCAAGGCCGACCACCCGGAGCCCGCCGAGCCGGAGGACCTGCGCACCGGTCCCACGGTGACCTTCGCCGCCGGGGCCGCCCGGGAGTACGGCGTGTACGTGCACGCCTCCCTGTACGAGCGGCCGGACCCCGCCCCCGGCCCCGACGGCACCGTGACGCCCGACGGCCTCGGTTACAACACGGCCGTCCTGGTCGCCCCGGACGGCGCCCTCGTGGCCCGTACGCGCAAGACGCACATCCCCGTCTCCGAGGGCTACTACGAGGACCACTGGTTCCGCCCGGGCCCGGCCGGCGCCGACGCCTTCCCCACCCATGCCGTCGAGAACGCCACGTTCGGCCTGCCCACCTGCTGGGACCAGTGGTTCCCCGAGCTGGCCCGCGCCTACTCGCTGGCCGGCGCCGACGTGCTCGTCTACCCGACCGCCATCGGCTCCGAGCCGGGCCACCCGGGCTTCGACACCCAGCCGCTGTGGCAGAAGGTGATCACCGGCAACGCCATCGCCAACGCCACCTTCATGATCGTGCCGAACCGTATCGGCACCGAGGGCCCGCTGACGTTCTACGGCAGCTCTCTCATCATCGACCCGTACGGCCGTGTGCTGGCCCAGGCGCCCCGCGACGAGCCCGCCGTCCTGGTGGCCGACCTCGACCTGGACGCCCGCCGCGACTGGCTGGAACTGTTCCCGTTCCTCACCACCCGCCGCCCGGACGCGTACGGGCCGCTGACGGTGACGGACTGATCAGCGGTACGGGCACCGCTACGGTCACCGGCGCGGGTACGGAATCGGCGGGCGGCCCCCGCAGGACAGCGGCGGGCGGCCCCCGCAGGACAGCGGCGGGCGGCCCCCGCAGGACAGCGGCGGGCGGCCCCCTCCCGGGAACCGCCCGCCCGCGTCACTTCCCCCCGACCTGACCCGCCACCGCATCCAGCACCCGCGGCAGCTCCTCGGCCGGCAGGCCGCCGCCCTGGGCGAGTTCGGGGGAGCCGCCGCCGCGTCCGTTCAGCAGGCGCTTGACCAGGTCGGACGCCGAGCCGCCGGCTTCCTTGCCGGCCTTGTTCAGGGCGACCACCAGGGCCGCCTTGCCGGCCGTGGCGGAGCCGACGGCCACGGCGGCGGGCTGTTCCGCCGGCATCCGGTCGCGTACGGCCATGGCCAGCGCGCGGGCCGTCTCGGCGCCGCCGTCCGCGGTGGCGGTGACGACCCGGAAGCCGCCCGCCTGTACGGCGGAGCCGGCGAGTTCCGCGGCGCGCGCCACGGTGGCCTGCTGCCGCAGCCGCTGGTTCTCCCGGTCGGACGCCTTCAGGCGCTCCAGCAACCCGGCCACCCGGTCGGGGAGTTCGGCGCGCGGGCCCTGGAGCTGTTCGGCGAGCTGGGAGACCAGGTCGCGTTCACGGGCGAGGTAGCCGAAGCCCTCGATGCCGACGGAGGCCTCCAGGCGGCGCATGCCGGCGCCGACGGACGACTCCGCGGTCAGGGCGACGACGCCGACCTGGGAGGCGTGCGCGACGTGCGTACCGCCGCACAGTTCGCGCGACCAGGCGCCGCCGATCTCGACGACCCGTACCTTCTCGCCGTACGTCTCGTCGAACAGCGCCAGCGCGCCGATCTCCTTGGCCTCCGGCAGCGTCATCCACTTCACGTCCACCGGCAGGTCGCGGCGGAGCGCCCGGTTGGCGGCCTCCTCGACCTCGCTGCGGGCGGTGGCGGACAGGCCGCCGCGCCACGGGAAGTCCAGGCGCAGATAGCCGGGGCGGTTGTAGGAGCCGGACTGGAGGGCCGTCGGGCCGAGGATCTCGCGCAGTGCGGCGTGCAGGACGTGGGTGCCGGAGTGGGCCTGGCGGGCGCCGAGCCGCCACTCGGGGTCGACGGCCGCGTGCAGGGCGTCGCCCGGGGCGAGTTCACCGGCGGTGACGCGGATCTGGTGGGCGACGAGGCCGAGGAGCGGCCGCTGCACGTCCAGGACCTCGGCCTCGGCCGAGGTGCCGGACAGCCGTCCGGCGTCGCTGTCCTGGCCGCCGGACTCGGCGTAGAACGGGGTGCGGTCCAGGACGACGGTGACGATCTCGCCCTCGCGGGCCACCGGCACCGGACCCTGGGCGCCCAGCAGGGCCAGCACCTTGGAGTCGGTCTCCAGGGTGTCCCAGGCGCGCCAGTCGGTGGGGCCGTGCTCGTCCAGGACCGTACGCAGCGCGGACGTGTCGACCGTGCCGCCGGACTTGCGGGCGCGGGCGTCGGCGCGGGCCCGCTCGCGCTGCTCGCGCATCAGGGCCGCGAAGCCCTCGCGGTCCACCTCGACGCCCTGCTCGGCCGCCATCTCCAGGGTGAGGTCGATGGGGAAGCCGTACGTGTCGTGGAGGAGGAACGCCTGCCGGCCCGGGAGCGAACGGCCGCCCTGCTCCTTGACCTTGGTGACGGCGGTGTCCAGGACGGCGGTGCCCTGGCGCAGCGTCGCGCGGAAGGCGTCCTCCTCGCCGGCCGCCTGGCCGGCGATCCGGTCGTAGGCCTCGGCGACCTCCGGGTAGCTGGGCGCCATGCAGTCGCGGGCGACCGGCAGCAGCTCGGGCAGCGCGCGGTCCTCGTAGCCGAGCTGGCGCATCGAGCGGACGGCGCGGCGCAGGATGCGGCGCAGTACGTAGCCGCGGCCCTCGTTGCCGGGCGTGGTGCCGTCGGCGAGCAGCATCAGGGCCGTACGGACGTGGTCGGCCACCACGCGCAGCCGTACGTCGTGCTGCTCGTCGTCGCCGTAGCGGACGCCGGCGAGCGCGGCGGCGCGGTCCAGGACCGGGCGGGTCTCGTCGATCTCGTAGAGGTTGTCGACGCCCTGGAGGAGGGTGGCCATCCGTTCCAGGCCCATGCCGGTGTCGATGTTGCGGCGGGGGAGTTCGCCGAGGATCGGGTAGCCGGACTTGCCGGTGCCCTCGCCGCGCTCGTACTGCATGAAGACGAGGTTCCAGAACTCCATGTACCGGTCCTCGTCCGCCTCCGGGCCGCCCGCCCGGCCGAACTTGGGCCCCCGGTCGTAGTACAGCTCCGAACAGGGCCCGCACGGCCCCGGCACGCCCATCGACCAGAAGTTGTCCTCGTCGCCGCGCGAGACGATCCGCTCCTCGGGCAGCCCGGAGACCTCCCGCCACAGGGTGCGGGCCTCGTCGTCGGTGTGGTGCACGGTGACCCAGATCCGCTCGGGGTCGAGGCCGTACCCGCCGTCGGCGACCGGGGTGGCGGACAGCTCCCAGGCGAAGCGGATGGCGTCTTCCTTGAAGTAGTCGCCCAGGGAGAAGTTGCCGTTCATCTGGAAGAACGAGCCGTGCCGGGTGGTCTTGCCGACCTCTTCGATGTCCAGGGTCCGTACGCACTTCTGGACGCTGGTCGCGCGCGGCCAGGGCGCCGCCACCTCACCGGTGAGGTACGGCTTGAAGGGCACCATGCCCGCGTTGACGAACAGGAGCGTCGGGTCCGGCGTGGGCAGCGGCGCGCTGGGGACGACGGTGTGGCCGCGTTCGGCGAAGAAGTCGAGGAAGCGGCGGCGGATCTCGGCGGTACGCAAAGGGGGCTCCGGGCGGTCGGGGAGGGGGAAGGGGCGGTCGCGGCGGCCGTTACGCTGCGGCTCGCGCCGCCCTGGCGGCCGGGTGCAGGGCCGCGTACTCCAGCGGCGCCGACGGGTCGATCGACAGGTCCAGCGGAGCCGGCTCGGCCCCTGCCCGTACGAGCAGGTCGCCGACGGCGGCGATCATCGCGCCGTTGTCCGTGCACAGCCGCAGGGGCGGTACGCGCAGCGTGATGCCCGCCTTCTGGCAGCGCTCCTCGGCGAGAGACCGTACGCGCGAGTTGGCGGCGACGCCGCCCACCACCACCAGCGTGTCCACGCCATGCTCCTTGCAGGCCGCGACGGCCTTGCGGGTCAGTACGTCGGCCACCGCCTCCTGGAGGGAGGCCGCGCCGTCCGCGACGGGCAGTTCGCCGTCGGCATGCCGTTCGGCCCAGCGCGCGGCGGCCGTCTTGAGGCCGGAGAAGGAGAAGCCGTACGGGTCGTCGCGAGGCCCGGTCAGCGGACGCGGGAACGCGACGGCCTTCGGGTCGCCCTCGCGCGCGGCCCGGTCGATCGCCGGACCGCCCGGGTACGGCAGGCCGAAGACCCGCGCCACCTTGTCGAAGCACTCCCCGGCGGCGTCGTCGAGGGTGTCGCCGAGGTGCGCGATCGGGTCGCGCGCCAGGTCCCGTACGAGGAGGAGGGAGGTGTGCCCGCCGGAGACGATCAGCACCATGCAGGGGTCGGGCAGCGGGCCGTGCTCCAGGGTGTCGGCGGCGACGTGCCCGGCGAGGTGGTGCACCCCGTACAGCGGTACGCCCAGCCCGTACGCCAGGCCCTTGGCGCCGGCCAGGCCGACCTGGAGGGCGCCCGACAGGCCGGGTCCGGTGGTCACGGCCACCGCGCCGATGTCGGCCATGGCCAGGCCCGCCTCGTCGAGCGCGCGGCGTACGACGGGTGTGAGGGAGTGCACGTGGGCGCGGGCCGCGATCTCGGGTACGACGCCGCCGTAGCGCGCGTGCTCGTCCATGCTGGACGCCACCGCGTGCCCGAGCAGCTTGCCGTCCCGGACCAGGCCGGCCCCGGTCTCGTCGCAGGAGGACTCGATCCCCAGCACCACTGGAGAGCCTGGAGATGCCACCGCACCGCTCCTTCGTACCCGCCGGATCCGTTATTGCGAGTGATGTGCAATAACCCTTTCCGTCCAGGATACGGCGGCTCGCATCCGTGCAGGTGCGGCCCGTATCCGTGGTCACGGCCCCTCGGGCGCCGCCCTCTGCCCGAGTTCCCCCGCCACCCGGGCGTTCCACCGCCCGTCCCGCCCGCTGAGCACCGTCACGGACAGCGGCGGTACGTCCACCCGCCAGAAGGACGAGGGCGGCGCCCCCAGCGCGCACACCACGGAGGCACGTACGACGTCCGGCTCCACCACGGCCACGACCCGGCCGCCCTCCGCCGCGAGGCCCGCCAGCCAGTCCGCCACCCGGCCGAGCACCTGCGTCAGCGTCTCGCCGCCGTGCGGCGCGCTGTCCGCGTCGGACAGCCAGGCCGCGACTGCCGCGGGCTCGGCGGCCAGCACGTCCTCCAGGGCGAGCCCCCGCCAGCGGCCCATCGCGCGGCCCGCCGCGCCCGGGTCCGGTGCCGCCCGCAGGCCGAGCGCCTCGGCCGTCTCCCGGCAGCGCGCGGAAGGGGAGGTCAGGGCCCGGCCGGCGGGCAGGGCGGCGGCAGCGGTGCGGGCGGCGCGGGCGCGGCGCAGCCCGTCCGGCGTCAGGGGTTCGTCGGCGGGGAAGCGCACCGCGCGCTGGGCGTCGTCGAAGGACGGTGAGACCAAGGTCACCCGGGTTGTCATGCGCACCTCTTCCGGCGGGACATCATGGTGGCGCACAAGGGAAGCGGCAGGGCGCGCGCCCGCCGCCGTGCGCCTTTACGGCCACCCGCGGGGCCTTGGCCCGGCCGCCGCCACGCGGTACGTTCCCGATGATATTGACGATGACATGACGGAAGCCGGTGGAATTCCGGCGCGGTCGCGCCACTGTGAACCCGCACCGGTCCCGTACGGGACCGACGGGCCAGCCAGACCCGTCCTGTCGTGACGATCCACTGTCCGGGACGCGTGATTTCCCAGGAGGTACCGCCATGGCCCAGTCCGTCGCACCGCCGACCACCGGCTCCGCCGCACCCGCCACCCTGCCGATCAGGACGGTCCTGCCATGGGCGGTCTTCGGCGGCGTGCTGATGCTCGTCCTGCTCTACTTCGTCGGCGCCGAACAGGGCGCCACCTCCCTGCTCTCCGGCACCGGCGTGCACGAGTGGGTCCACGACGGACGCCACCTGCTCGGCTTCCCCTGCCACTGACCGGGGGACCCGCACATGAACTCCGCCACCGTCAGATCCCTCCTGGTGCGCGGCATGGCGGCCGGCCTCGCCGCCGGCCTGCTCGCCCTGCTCGTCGCCTACCTGCTGGGCGAACCGCAGGTCGACGCCGCCATCGCCTTCGAGGACGCGCACGCCCACGAACACGGGGCCGAGGTCGTCAGCCGCACGGTGCAGTCCACCGCCGGCCTGGCCACCGGCGTCCTGGTGTACGGCGTCGCGCTGGGCGGAATCGCCGCCCTGGCCTACTGCTTCGCCCTCGGGCGCGCCGGCCGCTTCGGCCCCCGCGCCACCGCCCTGCTGCTGGCCGGTGCCGCCTTCGCCGCGGTCCACCTCGTACCGTTCCTGAAGTACCCGGCCAACCCGCCGTCCGTCGGCGACCCCGACTCCATCGGCAAGCGCACCGTGCTGTACTTCCTGATGATCGCCCTCAGCGTGCTGCTGACCGTCGCCGCCGTCATCCTCGGCAAGCGGCTCGCACCCCGCCTGGGCACCTGGTACTCCACGGTCGCCGCCCTGGCAGCCTTCGCCGTGGCCGTCGGCCTCGCCTACGCGTTCCTGCCGGCCGTCAACGAACTCCCCGCCGACTTCCCCGCCCTGCTGCTCTGGAAGTTCCGGCTCTCCGCACTGGGCATCCAGCTCACCCTGTGGACCGCCTTCGGCCTCCTCTTCGGCGAACTGGCCGAACGGGCCACCGGGGTACGGGCAGCGGGCACTCCGCGAGGGGCGGACGGGGGCGCCGTGCCGTCGGCACACTGACCCCGGCCGCTGTCACGGGCCCCGGGCGTGCCCACCTGCCACGCCCGGGGCCCGTACGGCGTCACATGGGGCGGGCCAGCAGAAGCGTCCACCACGGACCGCGGTCGTCGGTGCCGCTGTTGATCCCCACCCCCGCGTGCCGGAACGCGCAGTCGGCCAGCACCACCTGGTGCTCCGGACTGCGCGCCCACGCCCGGACCACCTCCGCGGCCCCGCGCTGGCCGCGCGCGATGTTCTCGCCCGCGCGGCGCCAGTCGTACCCCACGGCCGAGAGCCGACTGCCGGGCCCCGAGCCGCCGCGCTCCCGGTGCGAGAGCGAGCCCTCGCGCGCCATGTGGTCACTGTGCCGCTGAGCCGCCTTCGTGACCCTACGGTGCGCCCGTACGGAACGGCAGCCGGCCTTCGCCCGCTCGCGGTTGACCAGGCGGATGACGGCCGTCCTGACCGCTGCGGTGTTACGGGGGAGGCGGGCGAGGTCCGAGGCCTGGAGCATGTGCGACGACAGGGCCGTATGGGGTGCCAGGGCTGAGGGAGGCGCGAGGGCGGTGTGTGACGCAAGGGCCGCCTGGGCGGCGTCCGGCAGCCCCGGGCGCCCGCCCGGAGACGTGGCGACGGCGGGGCCGCCCGCCACGAGCCCCGCCAGAGCCAGCACCGCCACCGCGCCCACCACCCGCACCCGTACCGCGTACCCCTTCGCCCGCCGGTCCGCTCGGCGCAGCTGCCGCCCGCTCGCTGCCGCCGCCGTGTCCCGGGGGGCGGGCCGGTCTGCGGTCGGGGCCGTGAGCCGGTCCGCGGTCTGGTCTGCGGTCCGGTCCGCGGTCCGGCCGGTGATCCGGTCTGCGGTCCGGCCCGTGATCCGGCCTGCGGTCCGGCCGGTGATCCAGTCTGCGGTCCGGCCGGTGATCCGGTCTGCGGTCCGGCCGGTGATCCGGTCTGCGGTCCGGTCCGCGTTCCGGCCAGCCTTCCGGCCCGCGCTTCCGCCTGTGCTCCCGCCCATTCGGCCCCTGTTCCTCGACTGTCAACGGCTGTGGCGACTGGTTGGTCCGGTGGACCGCCGGGCCCGGTCTTCACCTGCACCGACTGCCGTCCGGCCTGGCTTCCGTCCGGCCCGGCCGTCACCTGCCCGGTCGTCGTCCGGCCCGGCGCCGTCCCCGGCATCCGCTCCGGCGCCGTCCCCGGCATCCGGCCCGGCGCCGTCCCCGGCATCCGGTCCGGTGACAGTCTTGCCGTCCGGGCCCCCGCCTCTGTCGCCCGCGGCCGATACCCGACCCGTTCGGCTGTACCGGCCGCCCGCTTCGCTGACGTACGCCAGATCCACCCCGCCCCGGAACGGGTACCCGCCCGCACATGACCACGAGCAAGCCCACCTCCTCAGCCACCCCCGTCTCCGCCGTCCGCGGTCCCCTCGTCCGCTTCCGGGCCGACCCCTTCCGCACCGGCAACGCGGAAGCCCTCGTCCACGACCCCGACGGACTGCTGATCTGCGAGGCCGGCCGGATCACCGCCGCAGGCCCGTACGCCGCCCTCCGCGACCGGCTGCCGGCCGGCACCGAACCCGTCCACTACCCCGGCCACCTCATCACCGCCGGCTTCGTCGACGCGCACACGCACTACGTGCAGAAGGACGCGGTCGCCAGCTTCGGCGCCCAGCTGCCCGACTGGCTCGACCACACCTACGTCACCGAGGAGCGGTTCGCCGACGACGCCCACGCCCGCCGCGTCGCCTCCTCCTTCTGCGACGAACTGCTGCGCAACGGCACCACCACCGCCCTGGTCTTCGCCTCCGTGCACCCCGGCTCGGCCGACGCCCTCTTCGAAGAGGCCACCCGGCGCGACCTGCGCATCGCCGCCGGCAAGGTCCTGATGGACCGCAACGCCCCCGACAGTCTGCTCGACACCGCACAGCGCGGCCACGACGAATCCCTGGACCTCATCCGGCGCTGGCACGGCAAGGGCCGCAACCTCTACGCCGTCACCCCGCGTTTCGCCCCCACCAGTACCCCCGCCCAGCTCGAAGCCGCCCACGCCCTGCGCGCGGCCCACCCCACCACCCTCCTGCACACCCACATCTCGGAACACCGCGACGAGATCCCCTGGGTCCGCTCCCTCTTCCCCGACCGCGACGGCTACCTGGACGTCTACGACCATTACGGCCTGCTCGGCCCCCGCACCGTCCTCGCCCACGGCATCCACCTCACCCCCTCCGAACGCGACCGCTGCGCCCGCACCGGCACGGCCGTGACCCACTGCCCGTCCTCGAACCTCTTTCTCGGCAGCGGCCTCTTCCCCCTCCGCGAGGCAAAGGAAGGCGACCACCCGCTCACCGTAGCCCTCGGCACCGACATCGGCGCCGGCACCAGCTTCGCCCTGCTCCAGACCATGCGCGACGCCCACCAGGTCGCCAAGCTGCGCGAACACGCCCTCGACGCGGTCAAGGCCTTCTACCTCGCCACCCGCGGCGGCGCCGAGGCCCTGGGCCTGGCCGACACGATCGGCTCCCTGACCCCCGGCCAGGAAGCCGACTTCACCGTCCTCGACCCGCGCGCCACACCCCTCCTGGCCGACCGCACCGCCCGCGCCGAGACCATCGAGGACCTCCTCTTCGCCCTCAGCATCCTCGGCGACGACCGGGCCGTCCGGGCCACCTACACGGGGGGCCGGCCGGCATACGAGCGGGACACGGCGAGGTGAGGGGACGGACCCCGCCCCGTTCGGTCCCCCTCACCACTGCGGCGCCTCCCGCGCGTCACAGCTCTCCACCGAGCCGAAGCACCGGCCCAGCCAGGCACGCCGCCGGCCGTCATCCATGGACGCGAGGCGACGCAGCCCGGTCACCGGCCTCGGCGGCGGCAACGGCCGTCTTGTCGCCCTGCGTCAGCCGCGCATGCAGTCACCCGGCGTGCCGGTCGTAGTACGCGGCCAGCGCGGCCTGGTCCCCATGCGCGACAGCGCGCAGCAGCACGGCATCATCGTCCCCGCTACCGGCACCGGCACCGGCGGCGCCGCCGCTGTCGTCACCATCTCGGTCTGCCCCCACGGGGCGGAACCGTCTCACGCTCCTTCTATCGCCCCGGCCGCGGCGCCCGGTTCACGGCCGCCCGTACGCCTCTACGGAGCGGCCCACCTCTTGAGCGCGTCGCGGTCCTCGAACCGGGCGACGTTCTTGTCCAGCGGGTCATCGGTGTGCTGGTGGAAGAGCCACTTCCCCTTGATACGCGGCTTACCGGGGCTTACGTAGTCCGCGATCCACAACCCATCCGCCGCGTACGACGTGGTGTCGTGCCCTTTCCAGAAGGACACGTTGGTGTAGAGCAGTACGCGATGCTTCGGTGCCAACTTCTTCACCTCCCGCAGAAACTGGTCCTTCTGTGCACCGCTCGCGTGCGTGCCAGAACTCGTCGTCTCCCAGTCGGCAGCGAGCAGGTCCCCGTCCTTCGCCCCGCATTTCTCGACGAAGTACCGCGCCTGCGCCGCGATGTTGCCGGGCCACAGAAAGTGGTAGAAGCCGACCACACACCCCGCTTTCCGCGCCTTGGCCGCCTGATCCGCCCGGTGCGGGCTGGCGTAGGAACGGCCCTCGGTCGCCTTGATGAATACGAAGTCCAGCCCGTCCGCGTCATAAGACGACTGGTGAGCGGATACGTCGACGCCATGCAGCATGAGATGCCTTTCGGTGGTGGGAAGCGAGGACAACGACTCCTGAGAGAACACCGGAGGCCAACGTCGACAGAAACCAACGACATCAGGAACCAACGTCGTCAGGAACAAACATCGCCGGAAACCAACGACGTCAGAAGCCAAAGACGCAGCGTTCCTCGGGCTCTCCGAGCCGCCCTGAGGCGCGACAGAACACCGGACGCCTCTCCCTCAACCCCCTGCCCGCCCTCTCCGTACGCCCTCCCCCATACCTTCCCCACATTCCCCCCTCGCCATCCCCGGCCACCCCGCCCCACCGTCGCATTCGCGTGCGCCCCCGTCCCTCACTCCGCCCCCTGGGGCAAAGGCAGACCGAGCAGCTCCCGCATTGATTCCGCGGCCCGTACGGCCGCGTCCGCGCAGCAGTTGTTGAACAGCACGTGCACCAGACCGGCCCTCTCCGCCATCCCTCGGAGCCGCGGCACCCACTCCGCCAACTCCTCCTCCGCATAGGCGTACCGGAATCGCTCCTCCTTGCTACCGGTCCCCCAAGCGGAATTACGCCCGTGAAAGCGCACCACCGCCAGCCGGTCATCCGTGACAGGAGTGACCGGAGGTATCGACACGGGCAACGTCTGCGTCATGTCGACGGCCACGGCAGCCATCCTCAGTTCCTTCAGCATCGTCACCGTCGATGCCTGCCGCTTCTCATCCCTCCACCACGCGGGATGCCGGAACTCCACCGCGACCGGCCACCCTTCGGTCCGCTCCCGGCACCGCCTGAGAAACGCCTCCGCCCGCGCGCCCGGCGCGAACCACGGCGGAAACTGAAACAGCAACGTACCGAGCCGCCCTGCCTCCCGCAGCGGCTCCACCGCCCCACTGAAACGCCCCCACACCTCGTCCAGCAGCCCACCGTCCTCCGCGTCGGCGAACTCCCTGCGCCGCACAGACGTGGTCCGCAGATCCACGGGCAGCGCGGCAGGCCGCGTCGGGTGTCCGGTGAGCAACGAAAACGCCTTCACATCAAACCGGAATCCCTCCGGCGTCCGCTCCGCCCACAGCCGGCTGTTGCGCTCACTCGGCAACGAGTAATACGTCGAGTCGACCTCCACCACCGGAAACCGCCCGGCGTAATGCCGCAACCGCCCCTCCGCGTCCCGCCGCCCCGCCGGATACCACCCACTCGAAACCAGCGCCCGATCCGTCCACGAACACGTCCCGACCAAAATCTCACCCATACCCAACGGCTACCCCGTCCCACGGCCCCCACCAAGGGCGCCGACAAGAACCCTGTCACCAGTCGCAAACGGCGGAAGAGCAGCGAGATGGGCCATGCCGAAGTCCTGGAGGAGCCCGCCCACCCCCTGACACCGCTTTACGGGAATGACCCGGCGTCGATGCGTCCGCGAGCCCCCGCTGACCGACCTTGTTCAGCGTCCGGTCGAGTGCTGGGCGTCTCCGCCCTCAGCCGCAGAGCCCGGCATGCTGATCACCGGAGTCGGAGTCGGAGTCGGAGTGGGAGTCGGATCACCGGAGTCGCATTACCGGAGTCGGCAGCGTTCGCCTGTTCGCCAGTTCGCGGTGGCGGCGGCAATGACGGTGCCCAGCCTGTCCCGGGCGTCCACCAACTCGCCGATCCGGCGGTCGATGCGGTCCCGTTCCGCCGAAAGCCGGTCGAGCAGCTCCGGCGTGGCCTCACCGTCGACGACACACGGCAGCAGATCCGCGATCGACCTGCTCGGCAGCCCGGCGGCGTACAACCGCTGGATCAGCTGGACACGGCCGACCGCGCTGTCCGGGTACTGCCGCTGGCCGCTGGGGCTGCGTTGTGAGGCGAGCAGGTTCTGTTCCTCGTAGTAGCGCAGCGACCGAACGCTGACACCTGTCCGGGTGGCGAGCTCGCCGATACGCATCATGTCTCTCCGGTATGAGCCGGGCCACACACCTTGCCTCTGACGTCAATGTCAGGTTTTAGCGTATCTCGCGACGGCCCACTCCTCCGCCGAGGCGGAGGGCACGACCGTGACCAGCCTGTTCGACGGTTTCCCACCGGAAATGCGAAGGAAGATCTGCCCATGACGGCATCAGACGCGGCGGCCACGGACGTGGCCGTCACCGCCTCCGCCCCCATCGTCTCGGTGAAGCCGGTGGTGCTGGAGGCACCGGGCCGTGGCGAAGGCCTTCAGGTGAGGATTTCCGCGCCGGCAACCGGCAGCCAACTGCCGGTCATCGTCTTCTCGCACGGGTTCGGGTCGTCGTTGAACGGCTACGGTCCCCTGACCGACTTCTGGGCCGCTCACGGTTTCGTGGTGATTCAGCCCACCCATCTCGACTCCAGGACCGTGGGCCTTTCCCAGGACGACCCCCGCACACCGCGGCTCTGGCGCATCCGCGTCCAGGACATGCAGCACATCCTTGACCAGCTCGACCTGCTGGAGGACGCCGTTCCCGGCCTCAGCGGGCGCCTGGACCGAAGCCGCATCGCCGCGGCCGGCCACTCCTTCGGCGGCCAGACGGCGGGCAACCTGCTGGGCCTGCGCGTCCTGGACCCGGTGAGCCAGAAGGCGGAAGACCTGTCCGACTCGCGGATCAAGGCGGGCGTGCTGCTCGCTACGGCCGGCCGGGGCGGAGTCGACCTGACGCCCTTCGCGGCCGAGAACCTCCCGTGGCTGAAGGGACCGGACTTCGCGCACATGACGACACCGACCCTCGTGGTCGCGGGGGACGAGGACGAGCTGCCGCTGTCCGTCAGAGGGCCGGAGTGGCTCGCCGACCCGTACCACCTGAGCCCGGGGCGCAAGAGCCTGCTCACGCTGTTCGGGGCGGAGCACTCCCTCGGCGGAATCGCCGGCTACGGAGTCCGGGAGACGACGGACGAGAACCCCGAGCGCGTGGCCCTGATCCAACGGGTCACCTGGGCCTACCTCCGCCACGCACTCGGCATCGAGGACGCCGGCTGGACGGCAGCGCAGAAGGCCCTGTCGGACAGCGTCGCCCCCCTGGGGCGGATCGAATCCAAGTGAAGCCCCGAGAAGCGGACCACCTCCGGGGCGGTCGCAGCCCTTGGCACGGCGTCAGCCGTCCGGCGAAGGCGTCTCGCACACGAGGGCAGGAGCACGCGGTACTTCGCGGGGACCGACCTGGCCGACCACGCCCACGCACGCCCCGATGTCTACGGGCCGACGGCGCCCGCCGGTACTCGGGGCCCGGAAGGCTTACCGCGGCAAGGTTGAGGCGGGCATTCATGCCGAGGGTGGCCATTCCGTACGGGCGTACGCGGGACCAGGGCAGCGGGACCAGAACAGCAGCTCCGCACATCACAAGTTGGCACCGTCGGAGGACTCGGAGGACTCGGAGGGCTCCACAACATTCAAGCCCTTCCCGACCTCCAGCTGGAGGCCCGCGGCCCAGGTAGCGGACCACGAGATGGGCTCCTGGGAGCGGCCGACCTCCAGCATGACCGCCCAACCGGGTACGGCCACGACCGACGACCGCCCTCGCAGATCCTGACCCACCGCAGCCGTTCGGCCCATGACTCACCCACACGGGCGTTGTCCTCGCAGGGGCACGGAGTCACCGAACCCGTGCCACGCGAACGACCACCACCGCCCCCGGCACCACGCCGGGGGCTTCCGGCTTTCTTGCAGGGCTGGAAGAGACCGTGCCGCGGACTGCGCGGTGGTCAGCTGGCGATGCCGACCGGGTGGACCTGGATCTTCTCGTCGTACGGGCCGGCCAGCTTCAGCGCGTCCGCGGGCCACTTCAGGGACACGCTGTGGGTCTCGTTCGGCGGCGTCACGATGATGTTGGTCGGGGACGAAGGGCTGTCGCCACTGGAGTCGACCGTGTACGAGATGCTGAAGGTGGCGGTGTCACCGGGCTTCAGGTCGGTGATGCGGGGCTGCTCACTGCCGCGGTGGACAGGGGCGGAGGTGCCGTCGGCGTCCTTCAAGTCGACGCCTGCGAAGCCCGTCACCGAGCATGCCCGCGCGCCCTTGTTCGTCATCCGGACGGTGACGTCACCGGTCTCCTGGTCGGGCGAGCTGTCCACAGCCTTCATGGCCAACTCGCTCGTGCGACAGAACTTGCTCTTCCCCCCGCCCTTCGCCGCACCGTTCCCGGAGCCGGCCCGGGACGGAGCGCCGCCGCCGGAGCCGGCCCGGGGCGAGGTGCCGTTGCTGGAGCCCGGCTTGGCGTTGTCCGGCTGGGCATCGGCGCCCTGCGCTCCGGCAGAGGACCCCGCGCCACTGGACTCGGCGGAGCCCGCCCCGCCGGCCTCGGCGGCACCGCTCGTCCCCGACTGGCCTTCGGGCTTGGAGACGGCGGCATCCGAGCCGGAGCAGGCGGTCAGGGACAACGCGGCGGCTGCGGTCAGGGCCGCGGCGGCAACGCGCAGGGTGCGGCGACGAGTGGTGCGGGCAGAGGTGCTGGCGCTCATTTCGGGTCCCCCCGGGGAAGTAGGTATCGGTCTCTCCTCCGTACGACACCCACTCTCACCGGCGCCACTACCGCCAGGCTGCCGCGCCGCTAACGTCCAGCTAATTCGGGCACGAGCAGGGGTGAAGCGGTAGGTCGACCCCATGCTGGCTCCCCTGCCGGCTGCGGGGAAGCTCTCAGGTCGTCGTCGGCGTCGTCGTCATCGTCCTGCTCGGGGACGTGTTCGCCGCGGCTGTCTGCGACCCGTAGCGCATCGATCAGTGCTTCGCGCAGCCGGTGGGCTAGGAAGCGGAGCTCGCCCGACGACGCGTTGGGGTCGTCCAGCAGCCGGGCTGCGTGGCCGAGGAGCTCTTCTACGATGTTGAGTTCCACCTCCTCCACACTGTCCGCGAGACCCGAGACCCGAGACGCGGCCGGGGGTCCCGTCGGTCGGCGCGTAACACCGCTGTCCTATGACGTTGCCGCTGGAGTCGTTCTTCTTCCAGCTGCTCGTACGCGACCAGGTATGGGTGGGTGAGGGCGACGTCTTCACCGCGTAGTACCAGAGCATGGCTGGTGGGTCGGCGGCTGATCGGTGCGGAGCTCGCGGCTTGGAGGTGCAGGGTAGCGCCGACGCGCAGGGGCAGCCCTGGCTGGGGAGCAGCCGGTTGAAGGAGTGGCTTGACGAAGTGAGCGGTACGGGGCGGCACGGTCGGCGACAGTTCTGCCACTCTTCTTCGCGATTTCGCTATTCGGCCGGCTGTGCCCACCTCGGAGCGCCGGACGTCCACACAGTGGCGCTGAGCGCTGATCCACGCCGAGAAGGTGGCGCCAACGACGGCTTGTTGCCTGCGAGGGCCGTCTATACCCTCGACCTGACGGGTCGTCAGGTAAGCCGCTCGCGCGGCGACCGCTGAGAGGGGCCTCATGACTGGCCAGACGAACGGCACGAACGGTGTCACCGACACCACCGACATCCCCCGCGTGATCAGCGTGGACGACCACGTGATCGAACCGGCGCACCTCTTCGAGACCTGGCTACCCGCCAAGTACCGCGAGCTCGGGCCGAAGCCGTTCACCGCCGGTATCGGCGAGCTGGCGTACGTCGGCGGCAAGTACAAGTTCACGACGGATCCGGCCGGCCAGCTGACGGACTGGTGGCGGTACGAGGGAGATCTCTTCCCGTACAAGCGGATCATCGCCGCCGTCGGCTTCTCCCGGGACGAGATGACGCTCGACGGCATCACCCGGGAGCAGATGCGGCGCGGCTGCTGGGACCCGAAGGCGCGCCTCGCGGACATGGATCTCAACCACGTCGAGGCGTCGCTGTGCTTCCCCACCTTCCCCCGGTTCTGCGGGCAGACCTTCGCCGAGGCCCAGGACAAGGAAGTCGGCCTGGCGTGCGTCCGCGCCTACAACGACTGGATGGTGGAGGAGTGGTGCGGGGACAGCGGAGGACGGCTGATTCCCCTCTGTCTGATCCCTTTGTGGGACGTCGATCTGGCGGTGCGGGAGATTCGGCGAAACGCTGCCCGGGGGGTACGCGCCGTGACCTTCAGCGAGATCCCCACCTACCTGGGGCTGCCCAGCATCCACTCGGGTTACTGGGACCCATTCTTCGCAGAGTGCGAGGCGACGGGAACGGTGGTGTGCATGCACATCGGCTCGTCGTCGCAGATGCCGGCCGCCTCGCCGGACGCTCCCCCGGCCGTGCAAGCCTCGCTGTCCTTCAACAACGCCATGGCGTCGATGATGGACTTCCTCTTCAGCGGCGTCCTGGTGAAGTTCCCTCGGCTGAAGCTGGCGTACGCGGAAGGGCAGATGGGTTGGATCCCGTACGCCCTGGAGCGCGCGGACGACGTGTGGGAGGAACATCGCGCCTGGGGCGGCGTACGCGACCTGATCCCAGAGCCGCCCTCGACGTACTACTACCGGCAGATCTTCTGCTGCTTCTTCCGCGACAAGCACGGCGTCGCGTCGATCGAAACGGTCGGTGTCGACAATGCCACCTTCGAGACCGACTACCCGCATGTCGATTCGACGTGGCCGCACACCAAAAAGGTGGCCGCGGAGCACGTCGCCGGGATGCCGACGGACGTGGCTTACAAAATTCTCCGCGGGAACGCGATTCGCATGCTCGGCCTCGACCTTTGAGCGGCGTCGGCGTAGCTCTCCCAGTCATGCCCGGGAATGGCTCGTCGGGGCCGGTCGGGGTTAGGGCCTGTTCTGACGGTCTTCGGAGTTTCCCGGGCCGGGGCCGCGCACGGCCGGTACGAGCAGCACTCCGACCAGCAGTAGAACCCAAGCCGGCGAAGCAGGAAGCAAGGCGACCAGGACCACGCCCCAGGCGGTCATGGCCCAGCCGAACGGGGCGGGCACCCGCTCGCCTCGCCTGCGTTCACTGTTCCGCGCTTTCTGCGCCGATGAGGGGGAAGTCGAGGCGCGCTGCCTGATCGCGTTTTCGCTGTACATCGCCGACCAGTTCGCGTTCGCCGATCACGGCGATCGCAGCCGTGCCGACCTCCACGAACTGACAACAAGGTGGTTGCTCGACTCTCCGGGCCAGGACGCACCATGGGGCGCGGAGAGCGGGAAAGGGCACTGCGCTACCAAGTGGTCCTACTTCGACGCCTGCGGCGGGGCGACCATCGCGTACAGCAGATAGGAGCGCACGATGCTTTACGGGGCTTCCTCCTTCGGGCACCGGCCGCGGTAGGCGAACTCAAGCAGCCGTGTCTCGACCTGTACGTGCGTCCGAGGCGTTTCGTAGCCGGCAGCGGTGGGCCGTGCCGCGATGTCCTGCGTTCGGAATGCAGGTGCAGGCACGGCGGGTCTTCCGTTGTGGATTGATCACCCACTGTGAGGCTGGTTAACTTGGACAGAGCTAGTGAACTAGATTTCCTGCATGCCTGAGCAGCCTCCGTACCTCGCCGTCGCCGACCGGCTCCGGCAGAGCATCGCCAACGGCGACTGGTCGCCCGGTGACCGGCTGCCGTCGCGCGCGCAGCTCGCCTGCGAGTAGGGGGTGGGAGACAACGTCATCCGCCGCGCGCAGGAACTGCTCATCGCGCAGGGCCTGCTGGAAGGCCGCGCCGGATCCGGCACTTACGTCGCGGAGCCGCGACAGCGGTTGCGCATGGTCCGGTCCTCGTCGCGGGAGCAGCGCGACGGGTCGCCGTTCCGCGCCGATGTGGCGGGGCCCGGGAAGCACGGTACGTGGGAGCACAGCACCGAGGCGAAGGTGCCCGCCCCGCTCGAGATCGCGTCGCGCCTCGGCATCGCCGAGGGAGATCTGTGCGTCCGTACGGCATACGAGTTCCTCGCCGACGGCAAGCCGATTCAGCTGTCGACGAGCTGGGAGCCGTACAGCATCACCGAGGGCACGATCGTGGTGCTGCCCGAGGGCGGGCCGTACGCCGGCCGAGGTGTCATCGAGCGGATGGCCGCCATCGGTGTCGCGATCACTCACGCCGTCGAGCAGCCGGAGCCCCGGCGGGCCACCGCCGCGGAGGCGAACCTTCTCGGCATCCAGAAGAGTGCGCTGGTGACGCACATCCGGCGTACGTACACCTCGGAGGACGGCCGGCCGGTCGAGACGGCGGACATCGTCGTCCCGGACGCGTACTGCGAGATCGTTTACGAGGTCCCCATCGAGCGACGTACGTAGGGTGATCCACACGGCTGCCGGCTCAACTTCTTCGGGGACTCAGGTGACTTCTCTCCTCACGCAGTTCAAACTCGACCTCTCCCGCTGGTACGTGCGCTACGCCCCCGGCACGCTCGGCAAGGCCGGCATCGTGGAGTCCTATCTGAACGCCGGTCTACGCGACCATCCGCGCATCCGCCGGGCCCGTACGCGCTTCGGCGCGACGTTCGTCACCGATACCCAGGACCTGATCCAGCGGTACATCTACCTCTTCGGGGTGTGGGAGCCGCACCTGACGCGATGGCTGGAGCGTCGGCTCCGGCCTGGCGACGTCTTCGTGGATGTGGGCGCGAACATCGGCTACTACAGCCTGCTCGCCTCGCGGTTGGTTGGGGAGGAGGGGGCTGTGGTTGCTCTGGAGGCGTCCCCTGACTTCCACCGCGTTCTGCGCAAGCAGGCGGCGATCAATGGATGCGGAAACGTTCGTGCGGTGAACGCCGCGATCTCGGACCGGGAGGAGATGCTCACCTTCGTCCTCGCGAGCTCGCACAACATGGGGGCCAACAGCATCGTGCCGTATGCGGGTGAGGCCGAGTCCACCTTCGAGGTAGCAGCTCAGCCGCTGTCGGACGTCCTCAGCCCCGGTGAGATCGCGAGCGCGCGGGTGATCAAGGTCGATGTGGAGGGGGCTGAAGGCTCCGTCGTACGGGGACTGGTCCCGCTGATCGACCAGCTACGACCCGACGTGGAGCTGGCCATCGAGGTGACGCCGCAGCGGATGCACGAACTGGGGGATTCAGCCATTGAGTTGCTGGAAGCTCTCCGAGTCCACGGTTTCCACACGTACCGCCTCCAGAACGACTACACCGCCAGCCGTTACCCGGCAGCCTTGCGACGCGAATCAGAGGTGCCGGTCCGGTGGCGGCAGCCGATCACCGAGGAGAGCGAGCTGCTCTTCTCCCGCGTCGACGCCGAATACTTGCCATAGTTTCGAGGGGCGGTGCAGTCATCGCGCCGGTACACCGCCACTTCACCAGCTCGACTCCACCAAGGTCTCAGCCGAAGGGCGTCGCGGGTGTCCTGCCATCGGCGTGCGTTTCGCCGGCCGTGGACTGTGCTGGGGAGGACACAGGCGAACTCGGCGAGGCGGGCTGAGGGCTTCCCTGAGGCAACGTGTGGTCCGGCTCGTCGAACGTCACGCTGTTCAGCAGTGCCACGATGTCGGAACAGTACGCGTCCCAATGGCCCTCGCACGGCGTCGTGAGGTTGAAGGAAACGAGACACTGCTCCTGACCCTCCACCCCCGCCGGCACCGGAAGGTACACCTGCATTTCTGCCATCGGCAGGTTCAGCTCTTCCCCCGATGCGGAGGTCTCAGCGGGGATGTGGAAGCCGTTCACGCCAGTCAGCACCGCTGCTGGCCCGACCGGGGTATCGAGCACCGTTCCTGCCCAGGAATCTCCCCGCGCGGCGATCAGGGCGCGCACCATGCCGTCCGTCGCGACTGCCGCATCCCCGAAGGCGAAGGGCGTCACCGTGACGAGCAAGGTGCCAAGGGACAGTTCGCCTTCATAGGAGCGCAGGCAGGTTCCGGCGTACAGCGTCCCGGATTCTTCGAGTGCCTGCGACACTTTCTGCAGGTTACCCACAAGGTTCTCGTAGGCTACGGGACGCGATTCGAGAGCTTCCCGTGACACGCGCGTGATGAGTTCCTGGCGCGCTTCTTCGACGGTCATCCCTATGGGAATTTCCGTGAAGCCCGCAGGTGCGATGAATTCCAACTCTAGCTTCCCATCTGGTCATGGTGCGGCCCCGCAGGAGAGGGAGGAGGGGAAGGAGGCGGGACGGGGAACCGGGCTGCCTGCTGACGGCGGAAACGCTCAAGCAGCCGCACGTTCTTTTGCCGCCAGCGCCTCGTGTACCGCGGCCCGAGGGCTGCCCCGGCCAGGCACAGAAGGCCGACGAGGCAAGAGCCCACTGTGGCCGGCACGGTCTCACGTACGGCCCACGCCAGCGCGAAGAATCCGGCGGCGAAGACGCAGCACACGCTGATCAGCTGAGGCGGGTGCCACCCTTCACAGGCTTTGACCTGCCTCTGCGCACGCGCAGCGCGCTCCGGGTGGATCAGCGGCGGGGCGGTGGCCGACGGTTCGTCGGGGGTGGCTTCTGGCCATGGCTGAGCGGCGGCGCTCCACGAGCCGGCCGTCTGCACGCGCGCCAGAGCCGCCTGGGAACATTGCCGGGCCCCCGGACTGTCATCGCGAGTGAAGAGCAAACGGCGCTGCCCTCGTCCGTAAGGTTCATCCGCACTGAGCGCATAGCCCAACTCCGCGCCGATCGAGGTAATCCGGTCGGCACGCATCGCACCGAACCCGGTGAAGACGACTTCGACAGTCGGGCGTCCGTCGAATCGTGCTGCTACCGCCGCCTCATCCTTCATGCTCTACCCTCACCCGCCGTCAGCGGTGTCCTGGTCTTTCGCGCCGCCCTTCTTCCACGCGTTCTCCACAGCAACCAGAAGGGGGCCGGCACCGGGAATTCCCATCTCTACGGCCTGACGGCGGTCCGTCGGCTTGAAGTTCTCGAACACGGACGGGTCCCCGAACAGCCCGGCCCAGGAGTCGACCAGTCCGAAGTTCGAGGCCGCGTCCGCCGCACGGCTCTTGAAGATCGCGGTGCCCAGCTTTCCTCCGACGCGAACGGCGCCACCGAACGGGACCGTGCCCAGCGCGTCCTGCGCCAGCGTCCGGTTCGACACGACGTCCTCGCCGCCCGCCATACGAGCAGTGCCGTGGAACACGAGCGCCCCTGCCGCGAAGCCGGACGATGTGACCTCCAGTCCTGCGGCCAGCGGTCCGAGAACAATCTCAGAGGGAGGGAAGACGAGGCCGAGAGCAGCGATGCCCACTCCGGCAGCACCGAGTATGGCGCTGACCGTGGACAGGACATCACCGACAGCAGCAATGGCATTGGCGTGGTTCTTCACCAATCCCAGGCTTGATGCGCCAGGAGGGAATTAGCCTCGGCCAGTGACTTGATGGCGTCACCGATTCGATCCAGCAACCCTGGTTCGTCAGGGGCTTCTTCCGCGGCTTTGCGTACAGCCTTTGCGATCTTCTCCGCTGCCTCGTCATGCTGATGCTTGAGGCGTTTCGCGTCCTCGATGAGAGTGTTGAGGGCGTTCCTGGCCGCATCAAGCTCTTTCACTGCCCGGTTCAACCGCTGCTCGGCACTGTGCAGCTCTTCATCGGTGTCGAATGTCTGCCCCGCCAGTCCCAGGTTCGGATTCCCCTCCGCATCCCGCACACGAGAACGGGCGGTTACCGCGCGAGCCTCCAGGTCTGCCGACCGAGACTTCATGCTGCTCAGTTTCGCGGACCACTCATTCAGCTGGAAACCGCAGTCGTAGAAGCTTTGCGTCGCAGAGTCGACCAGCTTCGGCAGTTCCTTCACCTGCGCGGAGAACGCGTCTGCGGCAACTCCCTTCCACGCATCTCCGCCACCTGTTATGGAGTTCAGGGTCTGCCAGACCGAGCTCAGGTTTCTGTGTGCCTCGAACGACTGATCCGTGAGTGCACGCACCGCCGAGAGGCTTCCGGGGGTCGGATCGAAGCCGAGGCCCGGGAAGCCCGCAGCCTCGGAAGGTATCTTCCCGCCGCCGCTCATGAGCCCTCCCTACCCGAAGACTCGGGACGTGGCACCGGATGCCGAATGCGGCGACGAGGAACTGGGGGGAGTTCCCTCAAGGCCCTTGGCGAACGCTTGCTGTATACCCGTCTCGCAGGCCCGGTACGATTCCGCAGTGGCATCCACTGATCCGCGTATGGAGTTCGCCAGCCCGGCGATCTGACCGATTCCGTACCTCCACTTCGACTGAAAGTCCGAGCAGGCGGAGTCCAAGGAGTCGTGTCCCAGCTGTCCTGCGGTGGCTTGGTCCATCTTGCGCGTCACGGTCCGCATCCCGGTGACGCTCTCGTCGAGCTTTCGAGAGATGGAGCCAAGTTCGTGCACATCGACTTTAAAAGTCCCCGGCAAGAGAGCCCTCCCCTTTTCTCCTGCGCCTATCTGCCATACAGACAGAAAAGCCTAACAGCGACAAGATCCCGGTGCGGCGGGGAGGGAAAACCATTACCGCGTCTTAACGGAGGTCGTGGCGCGGCTGAGGCCATGGCGCAGCAACCCAGCCTGGTTCCGGGCAGCGTTGAACGGCCACCGCGACTTGGCATTGTCGTGTCGCAATCCGGACTCCGCGGGCTGGATGGCGAAGAGCGGCTGGAGGGGGAGCTCCGAGCCCCCACAGCCGCTCTCAAGTCGTGACTACGCGGCCCCGTACCGCCAATCATTCATCGCCGCCAGGACCCTGGCGCGTGCTTCCACCACGGCGAACCGCGCCTCCCGCTCCCCCTCATCGACGTGAGCCGCCTGGTGCGTCGCTTGCCCAGGCCACTTGCGGTACAGCAGCCCCGTCTCGGCGGAAAAGTGCCCGCGGCTGACCGCGCTCAGGGCCATCAGCAGGCCGGTGTCCTCGCTCGCCGGCAGGGCCATCCAGCCGCCGAGCGCCAGGAGCAGGTCGCGGCGCATGAAGAGGGTCGCCGGGTGGACCTGGGCGCGGTAGTTGTGGGCCTTCCAGTGCTGGAGGACGGCGCCGCGTTCGATCGGGCCTTCGGGCGGGTCCTGGTCGAAGCCGGCGGTGGAGCCGTCGGGGAGGAGATCCAGGACGCGGGAGGTGGCCCAGCCGAGTGAGGAGTCGGTGGTGAGGGCCTGGAGGTCGCGTGTCAGGGCGCCCGGGGTCAGCATGTCGTCGGCGTCGAGCACCTTGACGTACTCGCCCTCGGCGCGGGACAGGCCCAGGGTGCGTGCGACGGCGGCGCGTCCCTGCCGGCCCTGGCCGAAGGAGATCCGCGGGTCGTCGGGCAGGTGGGGCGTTACGGCGTCGGTCTCGCCGTCCTCCTGGATCACCCACTGCCAGTCCCAGCCGTCCGGCAACTGCTGCTCGGTCAGCGACTTGTACGCGTCGGCCAGGAACTTGGCGGCCGGCGGGTGGACGGCTGTGATCACCGTGATGAGGTTCGCCATCGTCACCACCGGTCCAGACGGGTCGTGAACACCAGCTCGGTGCGGTCGCCGGGCATGATCACGTCGGAGACGTCCACCACCCGCCCCTCGGTGTCGATGGAGATCTTGCGGAGCGCGATCACGGAGACGCCCTTCTGGAGGCCGAGCTCCTCGGCCTCCTCTGATGTCGGAGGCCGGGCCGTTATCCGATCGACGATGTGGTCGAGCTCGATGCCGATGGTGTGCAGCTGGCTCTGGGTGCCACCCGGCCACGGCTCGTTGGCCTCATCGAGAAGGTCCGGATTGGCCGCCACCACGTCGTGGACGAGGTGCGAGCAGACGAGACTGAAGGCCGCGTCCCCGTCGCGCGGGTAAGTGCGGTAGACACGCTCAAGCAGCCGGGTGCCTACGGGTACGGAGAAGACGGCGGCCAGATCCTCGTCGGCCTTCGTTTCGCGGTACTGGGCCTTGAAGACGAGGTCGGAGACGGTGAGTCCGGTGTCGTGCTCGGTGGCGCCGGTCTGCTGGCGCTCGTCGTGTGCCGCACGCGCCCGGTCCTTCTCCCACTGGTGGCGCTCGTTGGTGCGTTCCACACGCCGCGGGGGCTTGCGGACGAAGTTGCCGACCCCGTGCCGCTTGTCGATCAGCCCCTCGGCCAGCAGCTCACCCAACGCGTCGCGCATCGTCGGCACGCTGGTCTCGAACTGCTTCGCGAGTGCGGTCTCCGCCGGAAGGCGCTCTCCAGGCTTGAGCCGGCCTGCGCGGATGTCCTGACGCAGTTCGTCAGCGATCCGCTCGTACTTCTTGGCCATGAGGCGCTCACCGTCCCTGATCACTGGACGGTTCCAGGATAAGTCCTCAAGAGGAGTTGGCGACATCAGGGCTGGGCTCTGGGTGCACGGTGCCTGGACGTCACGGGGCCGCTGCTGAAGCGGGTCGCCGATCAGGTCGGGATGTGCTCTGGGGCAGGGGCGGTCCGGAGCGCGACGGCATCGGTGGATACGGCCGCTCGTGGGGAGAAGTTCCGCCGGTCGGCTGAGACGGAAACCGGGCCCGAACGCGACGAAGGCCCCCACCGCGAACGGTAGGGGCCTTCGACGTAGTGCCCGGTGAGGCACTGGCGGAGGATACGAGATTCGAACTCGTGAGGGGTTGCCCCCAACACGCTTTCCAAGCGTGCGCCCTAGGCCACTAGGCGAATCCTCCGCCGCAAACAATACAAGACGTTGAGGGGTGCTCGCGAACATGATCCGGCGGAGGGGGTCGGGAGTGATCGCGGACGGGGGGTGGAGTGATCTTGAGGTGGGGCGGGGTCGTGCGGGGGGCGGGGGATCCGCTAGGGTTGGGCGCAGCCCCTCACGTGGCGCTATCTCACCGAACTCCCCCAGGGCCGGAAGGCAGCAAGGGTAAGTGAGCTCTGGCGGGTGCGTGGGGGGCGTTTGCGTTCCGGGGATCGGGGGCGGCCCGGTTGTCAGTGCGGGCCGATATCGTCGTATGCGTGTCGTCCCTCGCGCTGTACCGCCGCTACCGCCCCGAGACCTTTGCTCAGGTCATCGGGCAAGAGCACGTGACCGATCCGCTGCAGCAGGCCCTGCGGAACAACAGGGTCAACCACGCGTATCTGTTCAGTGGCCCGCGTGGCTGCGGCAAGACGACCAGTGCGCGGATCCTGGCGCGCTGCCTGAACTGTGAGAAAGGTCCCACTCCCGATCCGTGCGGGGAGTGCCAGTCGTGCGTGGATCTCGCCCGGAACGGGCGGGGGAGCATTGATGTGATCGAGATCGACGCCGCCTCGCACGGTGGTGTCGACGACGCGCGTGAGCTGCGTGAGAAGGCGTTCTTCGGGCCGGCCGGCAGCCGGTACAAGATCTACATCATCGACGAGGCCCACATGGTCACGTCGGCCGGCTTCAACGCGCTGCTCAAGGTGGTCGAGGAGCCGCCGGAGCACCTGAAGTTCATCTTCGCGACGACCGAGCCCGAGAAGGTCATCGGGACGATCCGGTCGCGTACGCATCACTATCCGTTCCGGCTGGTGCCGCCGGGGACGCTGCGTGACTACCTGGGTGAGGTGTGCGGCCAGGAGGACATTCCCGTCGAGGACGGGGTGCTGCCGCTGGTCGTACGGGCCGGGGCCGGGTCCGTGCGTGACTCGATGTCGGTGATGGACCAGCTGCTCGCCGGTGCGGGCGACGCCGGTGTGACATATGCCATGGCCACGGCCCTGCTCGGGTACACCGACGGGTCGCTGCTGGACTCGATCGTGGAGGCGTTCGCCGCGGGGGACGGGGCGGCGGCCTTCGAGGTCGTGGACCAGGTCATCGAGAGCGGCAACGACCCGCGGCGGTTCGTGGCCGACCTGCTGGAGCGGCTGCGGGACCTGGTGATCCTGGCGGCGGTGCCGGACGCGGCGGAGAAGGGCCTGATCGATTCCCCTGCCGACGTCGTGGAGCGGATGCAGGCCCAGGCGTCGGTGTTCGGAGGGGCGGAGCTGGCGCGGGCCGCTGACCTCGTCAATGCCGGGTTGACGGAGATGCGGGGGGCGACCTCGCCGCGGCTCCAGTTGGAGCTGATCTGTGCGCGCGTGCTGCTGCCTGCCGCGTACGACGACGAGCGTTCGGTGCAGGCGCGCCTCGACCGCCTGGAGCGCGGGGCGAGCACGGCCGGGCTGCACCTCGGCGGGGCGGTGACGACGGGAGTCGGCGGCCCCGAGGTCGAGTACGTGCCGGGGCCGGGCGCCCACGCGGTCGCGCCGCCGGACGGCCCGCCCGCCGGACCGGCCGGCCCCGCCGCCGCCCGCGCCGCGGTGCGGGGGATGAGTGGCGGGGGAGGAGCCAGTTCCAGTTCTGGTGCCGGTGCCGGTGCCGGTGTCGGTGGCGCAGCTGGGGCCGGTGCTGGAGCTGGTGCCGGGGCCGATGCCGGTGCAGGGGCTGCGGTCGGTGGGGCTGCCGGTGGTGGGCCTTCTGGTGGTCCGCAGGTGGAGTCCGCGGGGGCGGAGGCTGCGGCTGCTGCTGCGCCCGGCGCCTGGCCGGGGGCCACGAACCCCGGGGCGAGCGGTGCTGCGGGTGCCGGTTCGGGGGCTGAGCAGCCGGCGCCTGGGGTCTGGCCCGGGCAGGGCGGGAGCCAGGGCGCGGCCGGGCAGCGGCAGCCCGGGGCCTGGCCCGGTCAGCAGGCGGCCGGAGGTGCGGCCGGGCGGCAGCCCGGTGGGTGGCCCACGGCTGCGGCGCCGGGGCAGGGTGGCCCGGGAGCGGCCGGGGGGCCTGGTGGTCACACCGGCCCCGGTGGCGGCGCGCCGTCCGCTGCCGGGCAGTCCGTACCCGTACAGCACGGGCAGCAGCCTCAGCAGGCCCCGCAGCCCGCGCAGGGCGGCGGGAACATGGCCCAGGGGGCCGCGCAGGTGCGGCAGCTGTGGCCGGAGATCCTGGAGGCGGTGAAGGGCCGGCGGCGCTTCACCTGGATCCTGCTCAGCCAGAACGCACAGGTCGCCGGGTTCGACGGCACGACGCTGCAGATCGGCTTCCCGAACGCCGGTGCCCGGGACAGCTTCGCCAACGGCGGCAGCGAGGACGTGCTGCGGCAGGCGCTGGCCGAGAAGTTCAACGTGCAGTGGAAGGTCGAGGCGATCGTCGACCCGTCCGGGGGGACCAATCCGCCCGGCGGTTCCGGAGGCGGCGCGCCTCAAGGCGGTGGTTTCGGGGGCAACAGCGGTGGCGGTTCCGGCGGTGGCGGCGGCTTCGGCGGCGGCCCCTCCGGGGCTGCGGCGCAGGGCGGTGGCCAGGGCGGGCCGGGCGGTGCGCCCGGTGGCGCGCAGGGCAGCGGCTCCGGGTATGACGCGGGTGGCGGTGCCTCGGGCGGCAGCCAGGGCGCGCAGATGGCGCGGCAGGCGGTGGCTCCGGCGGGCGCGGCGTCCGGTGGTGGCTACGGCTCCGGTGGCGGCCAGGGCGGTGCCGGCGGGCATGGCGGCTCCAGCGGCTCCGGCGGCTCCGGCGGTTCTTACGGGGCCGGGACCGGGGCTTCCGGGCCCGCGGGCGGTGGCGCCGCGGAGTCCGCGTACCGGGAGCCGGAGCCCGCGCCGGTGTCGATCGAGGACGACATGCCGGCCGAGGACGACCCCGACCTCGTCGACTCCGCGCTGAGCGGACACGACCTGATCGTCCGCGAGCTGGGCGCGACGGTGGTCGAGGAGTTCAACAACGAGTACTGATCGTCCGTACGGGGCGAGGAGGGGCGTATCGGTTGATCGCGGGCGGGCCTGTGCCGGCGCCTGGTCGCGGACGGATCCGCGTCGGCTGGTCGAGGAACGGACGCCCGGCAGCTGACCGCCGACGGGCCCGTACCGGCGGCTGGTCGAGGGCGGTCGTGTGCCGGGTGATCGCGGGGCCGGCGGGTACCGGGTGGCGGTCGGCCGGGTGTACAGCCGTGCTCCTCCGTACGGCGTAGGGCGTCGCGCCGTTCGAGCACGTAGGCTCGGGCTACCGCACCAATCGTTGTCGTACGGCAGGAGTCACGTAGTGATCCCCGGTGGTCAGCCCAACATGCAGCAGCTGCTCCAGCAGGCCCAGAAGATGCAGCAGGATCTCGCGGCGGCCCAGCAGGAGCTGGCCGAGACGCCCGTCGAGGGCTCGGCGGGAGGCGGCCTGGTCAAGGCGACCGTGAACGGCT
Source organism: Streptomyces sp. NPDC030165 (assembly GCF_055573595.1). NCBI lineage: Bacteria > Bacillati > Actinomycetota > Actinomycetes > Kitasatosporales > Streptomycetaceae > Streptomyces > Streptomyces sp. NPDC030165. The sequence goes on from NZ_JBVIBD010000004.1 coordinate 280,687, forward strand.
CCGGCGAGCTCCAGGGCCTGGTCATCGACCCCAAGGCGGTGGACCCCGAGGCGGGGACCGCCGAGGAGAACGCCGAGACGCTGGCGGACCTCGTCCTGGCCGCCGTACGGGACGCGAACGCCAGCGCGCAGCAGCTCCAGCAGGAGAAGCTCGGCCCGCTCGCCCAGGGCCTGGGCGGCGGAGGCATTCCCGGCCTGCCTTTCTGAGCCGCTCGGGCCGGGTAGAACAACAGACCGGCACCGGCATCGGCACCGGCCCCGGAACCACCGTTCCGGCGGGTTCCGGGGCCGAAGTCGCCGGGGAATGGGTCTCCCTTTCCGGGGAGGAGCCAACTAGCGTACGCAGCACGGCAGAAGAGAGAGAAGACGTTCCGTGTATGAAGGCGTGGTCCAGGATCTGATCGACGAGCTGGGCAGACTGCCCGGCGTCGGTCCCAAGAGCGCGCAGCGGATCGCCTTCCACATTCTTCAGGCCGAGCCGACCGACGTCCGCCGGCTCGCGAACGCGCTGATGGAGGTCAAGGCGAAGGTCCGGTTCTGCAGCGTGTGCGGAAACGTCGCGCAGGACGAGCAGTGCCGGGTCTGCCTGGACCCGCGCCGCGACCCGGCGGTCATCTGTGTCGTGGAGGAGCCCAAGGACGTCGTGGCGATCGAGCGGACGCGGGAGTTCCGCGGCCGCTACCACGTGCTCGGCGGGGCCATCAGTCCGATCGAGGGCGTGGGCCCCGACGATCTGCGGATACGGGAACTCCTGGCCAGGCTCGCGGACGGCACGATCACCGAGCTGATCCTGGCCACCGACCCGAATCTGGAGGGCGAGGCCACGGCCACGTACCTCGCGCGCATGGTCAAGCCGATGGGCCTTCGGGTGACGCGGCTGGCCAGCGGACTGCCCGTCGGGGGCGACCTGGAGTATGCCGACGAGGTCACGCTCGGGCGGGCCTTCGAAGGGAGGAGACTTCTCGATGTCTGATGCCACGTTGCACGACGCCACGCGGAATCCGGACGATTTCGCCGTACAGATCTCCGACTCGATCGAGAGCTTCATCGTCGCGGTCACCGAGGTGGCCAAGGGCGACGAGCCGGACAGCGCTGTGCCGTTCCTGCTGCTGGAGGTCTCCCAGCTGCTGCTGACCGGCGGCCGGCTGGGGGCGCACGAGGACATCGTGCCGGACGAGCGGTACGAGCCCGACGTCGGCCCGGAACCGGACGTCGACGATCTGCGGGAGCGCTTCGCGCGGCTGCTGGACCCGGTGGACGTGTACTCCGAGGTCTTCGACCCGTACGTACCGCGCAGCGCGCCCGTGCCGTGCCGGATCTCCGACGACCTCGCGGACATCGTCACGGACCTGCGGCACGGCCTGGCGCACTACCGCGCGGGCCGGGTCAGTGAGGCGCTGTGGTGGTGGCAGTTCTCGTACCTGTCGAACTGGGGGCCGACGGCGAGCGCGGCGCTGCGCGCACTGCAGTCGCTGGTCGCCCACGTACGGCTGGACCAGCCGCTGGACGAGCTGGACGGTCTGGACACGGACAGCGACGCGGCGGACGGCGACGAGGAACGGCTCGCCGAGGAGGCCGGCAAGGTCATGGCGGCGGAGATCGCCGGGCCGCTGGGGCTGCGCGGGATGTGAGACGGCCGCACGGGATGTGAGACGGCCGCATGGCCGGGTACGCGTCCGACGGCGGCCGTCGGTGGGGTACACGCCCCATGGGCCCCGGCCGGGTACGGGCGCCACGGCGACCGGGACAGCCGTCGGCCCCGGTGTGACCTGGGTTACCTTTCCGTGTGCCCTTGTGAGAAGCGGGCATGTGCTCGCCGAGCGGGCGCAACGGCGCGCCCACGCCGGTCCACGGACGTGCGTGACGTGAGCGCTATGTCTCACCATGTGGTATTGGCGAGGCGGATTCCGCCTGCTCGTTAGACTGAGCCGACCGCAGTACCCCCTTTCCGGGGGTCCGGGAGGAAACTCCCGAAGAGACAGTTGCGAGGAGCGCACGTGGGCCTTGTCGTGCAGAAGTACGGCGGCTCATCCGTTGCGGATGCCGAGGGCATCAAGCGCGTTGCCAAGCGAATCGTCGAGGCCAAGAAGAACGGCAACCAGGTGGTTGTCGTGGTCTCCGCGATGGGCGACACGACGGACGAGCTGATCGATCTCGCGCAGGAAGTGTCCCCGATGCCGTCGGGGCGCGAGTTCGACATGCTGCTGACCGCCGGAGAGCGGATCTCCATGGCCTTGCTGGCGATGGCGATCAAAAACCTCGGTCACGAGGCGCAGTCCTTCACCGGGAGCCAGGCCGGTGTCATCACCGACTCCGTGCACAACAAGGCACGGATCATCGATGTCACCCCGGGCCGCATCAAGACGTCCGTGGACGAGGGCAACATCGCCATCGTCGCCGGCTTCCAGGGTGTCTCCCAGGACAAGAAGGACATCACCACGCTGGGGCGGGGCGGCTCGGACACCACCGCCGTCGCGCTGGCCGCGGCGCTGGACGCCGATGTCTGTGAGATCTACACCGACGTGGACGGCGTCTTCACCGCCGACCCCCGGGTCGTGAAGAAGGCCCGGAAGATCGACTGGATCTCGTTCGAGGACATGCTGGAGCTGGCCAGCTCCGGTTCCAAGGTGCTGCTGCACCGCTGCGTCGAGTACGCCCGCCGTTACAACATCCCGATCCACGTCCGCTCGTCCTTCTCCGGACTGCGCGGCACCTGGGTCAGCAACGAACCGCAAGGGGACCAGCCCATGGAGCAGGCGATCATCTCGGGCGTCGCGCACGACACCTCCGAGGCGAAGGTCACGGTCGTCGGCGTCCCGGACAAGCCGGGCGAGGCCGCGACGATCTTCCGCGCCATCGCGGACTCCGAGGTCAACATCGACATGGTCGTGCAGAACGTGTCGGCCGCCTCGACGGGGCTGACCGACATCTCCTTCACGCTGCCCAAGGACGAGGGCCGCAAGGCCGTCGCGGCGCTGGAGAAGACCAAGGCGTCGGTGGGCTTCGACTCGCTGCGCTACGACGACCAGATCGCCAAGATCTCGCTGGTCGGCGCGGGAATGAAGACCAACCCCGGCGTGACGGCGACCTTCTTCGAGGCGCTGTCCAACGCAGGCGTGAACATCGAGCTGATCTCGACCTCCGAGATCCGCATCTCGGTCGTCACCCGCGCCGACGACGTCAAGGAAGCCGTGCAGGCCGTGCACAGCGCCTTCGGCCTCGACAGCGAGAGCGACGAGGCCGTGGTGTACGGCGGCACCGGTCGATGACCACACCCTTCCCGGGTACGGGTACGGGCCGCGCGGGTGACCGCGCGGCCCGTAAGCCGCATCTGGCCGTCGTCGGCGCCACCGGCGCCGTCGGCTCGGTGCTGCTCGGCATCCTCTCCGAGCGGGCCGACATCTGGGGCGAGATCCGGCTGATCGCTCCCCCAAGCTCTCAGCTGCGTTCGAACAGGGGGGACCTCCACCATTCGGCCGGCCGCAAGCTGACCGTACGGGGTGAGGAGGTCGAGGTCCTCGCGCTGGGCGAGGAGGTCTTCGACGGCATCGACATCGCGGTGTTCGACGTACCGGACGAGGTCTCGGCGCAGTGGGCGCCGGTCGCCGCCGCCAAGGGCGCGGTGGTCGTGGACAACTCCGCGGCGTTCCGGATGGACCCGGAGGTGCCGCTGGTGGTCCCCGAGGTCAACGCGCATGCCGCGCGGGTCCGCCCGCGCGGCATCGTCGCCAACCCGAACTGCACCACCCTGTCGATGATCGTCGCGCTGGGCGCGCTGCACGCCGAGTACGGGCTCACCGAGCTGATCGTCTCCTCGTACCAGGCCGTCTCGGGCGCGGGCAAGGACGGCGTCGACACGCTTCGCTCCCAGCTCGCCGCCGTCTCCGGTACGGAACTGGGCACCACGCCCGGCGACGTACGGCGGGCCATGGGCGACACGCTCGGCCCGTTCCCGGCGCCGGTAGCGCTCAACGTCGTGCCGTGGGCCGGGACCCTGAAGGAGGACGGCTGGTCCTCGGAGGAGCTCAAGGTCCGCAACGAGTCGCGCAAGATCCTCGGCCTGCCCGATCTGCGGGTCACCGCGACCTGTGTACGGGTTCCGGTGATCACCACGCACTCGCTGACCGTGCACGCGCGCTTCGAGAACGAGGTCACGGTCGCCGGGGCGCACGAGATCCTGGCGTCCGCGCCGGGCGTGGTGGTCTGCGACGACCCGGAGGCCGGCGAGTTCCCCACGCCCGCCGACGTGGTCGGTACGGACCCGACCTGGGTCGGGCGGGTACGGCGGTCCCTGGACGACCCCCGGGCGCTGGAGTTCTTCGTGTGCGGGGACAACCTGCGCAAGGGCGCGGCGCTGAACGCCGCGCAGATCGCCGAGGTGGTCGCGGCGGAGATGACGGCGTAGGGCCGGTCGACGCGGGACCGGCCCGGTGTCCGGCGTGCGGTGTCCGGGCCCGTAGCCCGGCGTGCGGCCCGGTGCGCGGGCCCGGCGTGCGGTGTCCGGGCCCGGTGTGCGACGCTCGATGGCTGGTAAACGTCGTTCGTGGCCGAGGAGCATCGCTTCGGGGCGGTTACTGACCCGATTGGTGCTGTCACTGATCCGCTCAGGAGATACCTTGTGAGTTGTGTGAAGGTCCTGTGAGCGAGTCGTTGGTCCAAACCACTTGAACTGGCCCGACGCCGTGTTCGACTATTCGCTCCCCCCTTACTGCAACCGGTAGTTGGGCGGGGAGCGTCTTTGTGGCCGCCCCTCGTGGGCGTCCATGGACCTGCGGGACAAATGGGGTATTGGGGAAGAGCTGGTACGCATGAGGGCATTTGACCCGCCGTCAAAGACGGTGTCGTGCGCGTACAACCCTGATGGGGGGAAACGTGTCCAACAGGCGTGGCAGAGGTATTCGGCATCGCGATCGCCCCAGGGGGCTCCGGCGGCACAGCAGTGCGGCCGCTGCGGCCTCGCATGCCCGGGGGTATGCCGGTGATCGCCCCCTGGCCCGCCGCGCAGCCCGCGCAGATCTCTCCTCAGCGTGGGGACACTGACGACGCGATGGCTGCGGGCACGACTGTCGACCATCTCACCGAGACCTATCGCGCGCACTACCGATCACTGCTGGGCCTGGCCGCGCTGCTGCTGGACGACACCGCCTCGTGCGAGGACGTCGTCCAGGAAGCCTTCATCCGGGTGCATTCCGCCCGGGGCCGGGTGCGCGATCCCGAGAAGACCCTCGCCTATCTGCGCCAGACAGTCGTCAATCTCTCCCGTTCGGCGCTGCGCCGACGCATCCTCGGGCTCAAGCTGCTCTCCAAGCCGATGCCCGACATGGCGAGCGCCGAGGAAGGCGCGTACGACCTCCTGGAGCGCGACCAATTGATCAAGGCGATGCGGGGGTTGCAGCGTCGCCAGCGCGAGGTCCTGGTCCTGCGGTACTTCGCCGACATGACCGAGGCCCAGGTCGCCGAGACGTTGGGGATATCGCTCGGTTCGGTGAAGGCGTACGGCTCACGGGGTATCGCGGCGCTGCGCGTCGCCATGGAGGCTCCCGCATGAGTGGCAAGCAGTTCGGCCCGTACGACCCGCAGGATCCGCAAGGCCCGCGCAACTCCCGTGACCAGGAGGCGCCGCGGCACCCGCACCACCAGAAGGACGCGCAGGACCAGCACAGCACACAGGAGCAGCACGGTACGCACGACCCGTACAGCACGCACGGCCGGCACAGCTCGCACGACCAGGACGGCCCGCACGAAGCGCAGGACCGGCAGGAGGCAGGCGAGGCCGGGCCGGACGCCGGCCGCGGCGCCGACGGGACGCGTGGCGAGGGCCCGGGCCCGGACGGCCCGCGCGGCAGCGACTCCTCCGAAGACGCCCTGAGCGGTCTCGGCGGCGGCAGCGTGGGCGAGGACGAGCTGCGGCGACTGCTGCACTCCGCCGTCGGCGACCTGGAGCCCGCCCCCGACTCGCTCGAACAACTGCGCCGCGCGGTACCGGCCCGCCGTCGGCGCCGCCGCCACGCCGTGGTCGGCGCTGCCGCCGCCCTCCTGCTCGGCGGCACGTCCATCCCCGCGATGGTGCACGTGGCCGACTTCGCCGACGGCCCCGAGGACCGCCCCGCCAACGCCGCCAGTACGCAGCGCACGCCGGGCGGCACCGAGGGCACGCACGGCGAGGGCACCGAGCACAGCGGCAAGCCGCCGGCCGGTCACGGCGGGAAGAAGACCGAAGGGGGCAAGCCCACCGGCCCGGGCAAGACCCCGGATGCCAGCGGCAAGCAGCCGGCTCCCGGCACCGGCACGCCGTACCCGTCCGGGACGATGGACGTCACCTCGCCCGCCTGCTCGCGCGCGCAGCTCGGCAACGGTGTCAGCTCGGTCGGCCCCGCCGACGCGAACGGCCGTGTCTACGGCTCGTTCCGGGTGGTGAACACCTCCGACACCGCGTGCTCGGTCGAGGGCGGCGGCGAGATCGGCGTGCTCGCGCAGGGCGGTACGGACAGCTCCCGCGTCAGTGTCGTCGACCACACGGCGGGTGACGCGGCCCCCGCCCTGCCCGACCCGATCACCACCCCGGACCAGCTGGTGCTCAAGCCCGGCCAGGCGTACGAGGTCAAGTTCGCGTGGGTCCCGGCGGAGGGCGGCGGTACGACCGGCTGTGCCGCGCCGCCCCCGACGCCGACCCCGGCTCCGTCCAAGGCACCCGGTGAGACGTCGCCGGGCGCCTCGTCGTCCTCCTCCGGCGAGGGCGCCACGAGCACCTCGGGCGGCGGCCAGGCCGGCGGCAACGAGGGCACCCCGGGCGATGGCTCCAACCCGCCGGGCGGCGTCGTGCTCAACCACACCCCGGAGGCCGGCGAGCCCGCGGCGGCCGACGCCAAGATCCCGGACGCCTGTGCCGGAACGGTCTACCGCACGGAAGCCCTGCCAGCGCAGTAACGGCCGGAGGGCCGGAAGCCGGAGACGGCCCGGGCCTGGTGTCCGGGTCCGGTGGCCGGGCAGTGGCTGAGCCCGGTGACCGGGGCCGCGGCGTGGCGGGTACGGTGCGGCCCCGCCGTCCGGGCCGGGCGGCGCTCCCCGTACCGTTGGCCTTGTGTACCGGTTCCTGCTGACCCCGCGGTGGTGGGGAATCAACGTCTTCGCCGTACTGGCGATCCCTTTCTGCATCTTCATGGGCAGCTGGCAGCTGAGCCGCTTCGAGGACCGCGTCGATACGCACCACCAGCAGGAGGACCGGTCCGCCGAGGCGAAGACCGCGGCCGCCCGGCCGCTGGCCGAGCTGCTGCCGGTGGACAAGGTCACCTCGGGCCGCCAGGCCACCGCCACCGGCCGCTACGACACCGGCCACCAGCTGCTCGTACCGGACCGCCGGCTCGACGAGCGCAACGGCTTCTACGTGCTGACGCTGCTGCGTACGGACGGCGGCAAGGCGCTCCCGGTCGTACGGGGCTGGCTGCCCGGGGACGCGGACGCGCCGGAGGCCAAGGCGAAGGTGCCCGCGCCGCCGAGCGGTGAGGTCACGGTCACCGGGGCCCTGCAGGCGTCGGAGAACCAGGGCACCGACGGGGTGCACGCGGGCGGCGGACTGCCGTCCGGGCAGCTCGGCATGATCAGCGCGGCGTCGCTGGTCAACATCGTCCCGTACGACGTGTACGACGCCTGGATCACCGTGACCGAGGCGGAGGCGCCGCTGGTCGCCGTACCGCCGGTGGCGGCGGAGGGCAGCGGGCTGGACCTGAAGGCGTTCCAGAACCTGGGGTACACCGGGGAATGGTTCGTGTTCGCCGGGTTCGTGGTCTTCATGTGGTTCCGGCTCTTCCGCCGGGAGGCGGAGGCGGCCAGGGACGTGGCGCTGGGGCTGGTCCCGGCGGAGGAGACGGCTGAGCCTTCCGGGGACGGCGCCCCGGGAAGTGGTGCCTCGGGGGACGGCGCCTCCGGGAGCGGCGCCGACTCCGTAGCGCGGTCCTGAGCAGCTACTTCCAGTGAGCCGGGCGGCTGAGGCCGTCCGGCAGCTTGGTCGCCGCGTCGCCCTTGGCCGCGTTGAGCTGGGCCTGGGTGAGGAAGATGCTGCCGGTGAGGTCGGCGCCGCTCAGGTTCGCGTCACGGAAGTCCACGCCGATCAGGTCGGCCGTGCGCAGGTCGGCGCCCTGGAGATCGGCCGCGATGAGGCAGGCGCCGCGTAGATTGGCGCCCCGCAGGCCGGCCCCCCTGAGGCGGGCGCCGATCAGGTCGGCTCCCCGGTGGTTCTTCTTACGGCCGGGAACGGTGGCCCGCACCAGTTCGCCGGCGCGCAGCAGCAGGGCGTTGACGGCCTGCCGTACGGCCGCGACATCCACCTCGGCGAGCGCTTCGGCGCTGCCGCGGGTGAGCCGGTCGGTCTCCTCGAGGGCGCGGCGGAGATCCTTGTGCACGGGACGGGCGGCCGGCAGCGACAGCGCCTCGGTCAGGTACCGGAGCAGCTCGTGGAGCTGGCGCATGACGGGGAACACGTCGAACATCTGCCGCGCGGTGCCCGGCGCGCTGCGCCAGTCCGTACCGCCGAAGGTGACCTGGGAGACCTTCTGGCCCGCGCCGAAGCAGTCGAAGACGGTACAGCCGGAGAAGCCCTTGTCGCGGAGGCGGGCATGGATGCCGCAGCTGAAGTCCGCCTGAAGGTTCGTGCACGGCTTGCCCGCGGGCTTGTCGACCGCGAAGTCGGCGGAGGCGGCGAAGGGCAGCGCGACGCAGCACAGGCCGAAGCAGCTGCCGCAGTCGGCCTGCAGGTCGAGACGGTCGCCGCCGGCCGGGGGCGTTTCGTGCTTCTGGGACACCGCGAGTGATCTCCTGCCACAAGACGAGCGGGAGGCCTCCCGCTCCGTTCCGTTCCATGACGAGCGGGAGTGTCCTCCCGCCTCACGACGGGCACCCTCCTGGGCTCGCCGCGATCCGTACAAGCCTCCATTGTCCCGGACGGGGAGGCAGGAGGGAGGGACGGGGCACGGGGGTGGGGGAAGGCGGGCGGGGTGGGGGTGTGGGAGGAGGCGGAGGGGCGGGGCGGCTCCCGGGGCCCCGGCGGCTCACCGGGCGGCGTCAGGGCCGGGGGCGGGGCCGGGGCTGGGCCGGGGCTGGGCCCACACGACGCTCTGGTGGCCCCTCCCCCCGCCCACCCACCCCCGCACCCCTCCGCGCAGCTACTCCTTGATCACCCCGTCCCCGCCCAGTCCCAGGTACCGCCGCGTGAAGTCCAGTTCCAGGCGGACCTGCTTGATGCGTTCCTCGACCACCAGGGAGCCGTGGCCCGCGTCGTAGCGGTAGACCTCATGGGGGTGGCCGCGCTCCTTCAGGCGGTCGACGTAGTTCTCCACCTGGCGGATGGGGCAGCGCGGGTCGTTGACGCCGGCGGAGATGTAGACCGGCGCGCGCACGGCGTCCACGTACGTCAGGGGCGACGACGCCTCGAAGCGCTCCGGCACCTCCTCCGGTGTCCCGCCCAGCAGGGTGCGGTCCATCGCCTTCAGGGCTTCCATCTCGTCGTGGTACGCGGTGACGTAGTCCGCCACCGGGACCGCCGCCAGGCCCAGCGCCCACGCCTCCGGCTGGGTGCCCAGGCCGAGCAGTGTCAGGTAGCCGCCCCACGAGCCGCCGGAGAGCACCAGCCGCTCCGGATCGGCCAGCCCGCAGGAGACGGCCCACTCCCGCACCGCCGCGATGTCCTCCAGCTCGATCAGCCCGACACGGTGCTTGAGGGCGTCCGTCCACTCCCGGCCGTAACCCGTCGAGCCACGGTAGTTCACCCGCACCACGGCGAAGCCGTGGTCCACCCACGCTGCGGGCGCGGACGCGAAGGCATCGCTGTCGTGCCACGTCGGGCCGCCGTGGATCTCGAAGACCGTCGGGAACGGGCCATCGCCGGGCGGCTGCTGCACCAGCGCGTGGACCGTGCCGCCTGGGCCCTCCACCCACGCGTCGGTCACCGGCACCGAGCCCGGCGCCTTCATCCCGGGCGGGTCGAGGACGACCTGCCCGCTCGTCGAACGCACCTCCGGCGGCTGTGCGGCCGACGACCAGAGGTACTCCACCGAACCGTCCGGCCGCGCCGTCGCCCCGGCGACCGTCCCGGCGGGCGTCCCGACGCGGGTCAGCTGCCGGGTCAGCGGCTCATAACGCCACAGCTCGGCGCGCGCCCGGAACTCGTGCTCCACCAGCAGGGCCGCGCCGTCCGGATACCAGTCGGCGGCCACGTCGCCCGGCAGGTCGATGTCCAGGGCGCTCTCCTCGCCCGACAGCGGGTCCCAGATCATCGGCTCCCAGCGGCCCCGCCGCTGGTGCCCGACCAGCAGCCGGGAGTCGCCGTCCACCGGCGCGAAGCCCAGCACCGACAGCCCCAGCTCCTCGGTGCCGCCCTTGGTGTCGTCCAGCTCGGCGACGGTCGAACCGTCCGGCCGCACCACCCGGATCGCGGAGTGCATCGCGTCACCGTGCTCGGTGTGCTCGACGGCGATCAGCGAACCGTCGTGCGACAGGGCGCCCACGCCCGCCGACTCGCGGTGCCGGTAGATCTCCACGGGCGGCTGCCCGGGCCGTACGACGTGGATGGTGGTGCCGTCCTCGTCCGTGGAGCGGCCGATCACCGCCGTGCCGTCCCGGCCGAGCGCCAGGCCCGCCGGGTACGAGGGCTCCAGGCCCGGCGCGGCCGGCTCGTCCGCGCCACCGCCGAACGGCTGCCGCTGCCAGGTGCCGAACTCGTCCCCGTCGGTGTCCGAGAACCACCAGATCCACTCGCCGTCCGGCGTCAGCGTGCCGTCCGTCGTGCCGTTCGGCCGGTCCGTTACCTGCCGCTGCTCGCCGGTCGCCCGGTCCCAGGCGTACAGCTCGAAGGTGCCGGTGGCGTTGGAGACGAACAGTGAGCGGTCCGGGGCGTCCTCGGCCCACTCGGGCAGGCCGACGCGCGGTGCCCGGAAGCGCTTCTCCCAGTCCGGCGCGGCCCCGGGAGAACCGGCCGCCCCCGGGGCGCCCGCCCCGAAAGCGTCAGTGTTGGCGTTGGTGGTCTCGTCAGTCATGGCCCCATTCTGCGCAGGCCCGCGAAAATTCCGCTGACACGGCCCCCAGCCTGTGGATAACTTCGCCGGATGCTGACACACACGGGACCTGAGGACTGGCGGGCGGCCAACCGGGCCATGTGGGACGAGCGGGTGCCCATCCACCTCGCCAGCGACTTCTACGACCAGGACGGATTCCGCCGGAGCCGCGACGTGATCCGCGACTTCGAGGTGGCGGAGGTCGGTGACGTCACCGGACGGACGCTGATCCACCTCCAGTGCCACATCGGCCAGGACACCCTCTCCTGGGCCCACCGCGGCGCTTCCCGCGTCGTCGGCCTGGACTTCTCCGAGCCCGCCGTCGAAGCCGCCCGTGAGCTGGCCACCGAGGTCGGCATCGGCGCCGACCGGGCCACCTTCCTCGCCGCCGACGTGTACGACGCGGCCGAGGCCGTCGCCGCCTCCGCCACGGCCCCCGCGACGTACGACATCGTCTACACCGGCCTCGGGGCGCTGTGCTGGCTCCCGGACATCCGCCGCTGGGCCGAGACCGCCGCCTCCCTCGTCGCTCCCGGCGGGTTCCTCTACCTCGCCGAGTTCCACCCGCTCACCGACGTCCTGGACGACGAGAGCGCCTCACGCGTCGCGTACGACTACTTCAGCCGGGACGCCTGGGTGGACGAGAGCCCGGGTACGTACACGGACTTCGCGGCCCCCACGGTCAACAACCGCCGCGTCGAGTGGCAGCACACCCTCGGCGACGTCGTCTCGGCGCTGGCCGCGGCGGGTCTGCGCCTGGAGTTCCTGCACGAGCACGACATGACGATGTTCCAGCGCTTCGGCGCGCTGGAACGCGGGGACGACGGCTATTTCCGGCTGCCCGCCGGCCGTCCCCGCGTCCCGCTCATGTACTCGCTCAAGGCGACGCGTCCGTAAGGGACGTGCAGCCGGCCGGTCCGTGCGGCAGGGCCGGCCGGCCCGTTCAGACGCTCCGGCTCACACGAACTTCTGCGGCCGGTGCCACAGCGCCTCGTCGGTGCCGCGGAAGAACAGCTCCAGGCGCCCGTCCCGGTTGGTGCCGATCACCGGGTCGCCGCCGGCGTTGCGGACGAGTTCGAAGTGGCCGCTCCAGTCCACGCCGTTGATCCTCGATTCCTCGGCCGCGTACATGTGGCCGTTGGTGCTGTGGTGGAAGACCACCAGCCGGCCGTCGGCCGCGCGCGCCATCGCGGGCGTGCCCTGGACGCCGCCGCCCAGGCTGGACGCGGAGGTCCAGGAGTCGTAGCCGGCCTTCTGCTGGATGTGCCACAGCTGGGTGTCCGTGCCGCGGAAGAACACCTGGATGCGCCGGTCGGAGTCGAGGCCGGTCTCGATGCCGCCGCCGATGTTGCGGACGAGCTCGAAGTGCCCGCTCCAGGAGTCGCTGGAGTCGGGGACCTTCTGCTGGTTGTCGTACAGGTTGCCGTTGGTGCTGTGGTGGAAGACCTCCAGCTTGCCGTCGCCGGCCCGCATGACCGCCGGGTTGCCCTGGACGCCGCCGGCCAGGCTGGACGGCGCCACCCAGTTCTCGTAGTCGACGTTCTGCTGGTAGACGTGCCACAGCTGGGTGTCCGTGCCGCGGAAGAAGACGTCCAGGCGGCCGTCGGCGTTCAGGGCCGGGACCGGGTCGCCGCCTATGTTGCGCACGATGACCTCGTCCGGGCTGAAGCCGCCGTCGATGACGCCCTGCCGTACGTGGTGCAGGTGGCCGTCGGCGCCCTTGTAGAAGACCGAGATACGGCCGTCCCGGCCGCGGATGGCGTTGGGCTCGCTGCCCAGCGAACCGCCCAGGTTCTCCCAGTCGCTCCAGCCGCCGTCGCGCTTCTGCCAGATGGACCACAGGGCCTGCTCGTTCTTGCCGCGGGCGAACACCTGCAGCCGGCCGTCGGCGTTCGGGGCCACGGAGGGGTTGCCGACGATCTGCCCGTGCAGGGACGTGACCTCGTCCCAGGCCATACCGGGTGTGGTGGGGATGTCGACCATGATCGCTCTCCTTCGGGCGTACGAGTGGAGCAGGTCGGCGCACAGGCTAGCCACGGGAACCGCGCCCGAGAACACGGCTCGGCCGATTGACCGGAACCACCCGCCATACCCGGCCAAGAGCGACATCGACGGCGCCGGACCGAAGCCGGGAGCCCGTCTCCGGACCCCCGCATCCGGGCCGCCCGCGGACTGCCGCCCCCGAGGGCCGCTCAGTCCAGCCCCCGCGCCTCCTTGAACCGCGCCAGGCCCTCGGCCAGGTCGATCACCGGCTCCGGGTAGTCCAGCCCCGCCCGCGCCGCGGCCGGCCGCAGCTTCCACGGCTGGTGGACGGCGCCCCCTTCCAGCCCCGGTACGTCCGCCAGCTCCGGCACCCAGCGCCGTACGTACGCGCCGTCCGCGTCGAAGCGCTTCGCCTGCGCCAGGGGGTTCAGGACACGGTTGGGGCGTGTGTCGGTGCCGGTGCCCGCCGCCCACTGCCAGTTCAGCTGGTTGTTGGCCAGGTCGCCGTCGACCAGGAGCGACAGGAAGTGCGCCGCGCCCAGCCGCCAGTCCAGATACAGCGTCTTGGTCAGGAAGCCGGCGGTCAGCAGCCGCGCGCGGTTGTGCATCCACCCCTCGTGGGCGAGCTGCCGCATCGCCGCGTCCACGATCGGGTAGCCGGTACGGCCGGTGCGCCACGCCTCGGCCTCCCGCTCGTCACGGCGCCACAGGTCGTGCCGCGCCCGGTAGTCCCTGTGCGCCGCGGACGGGCGGGCCGCGAGGACCTGATGGTGGAAGTCCCGCCACGCCAGCTGCCGTACGAACGCCTCGCCGCCGTCCCCGCCCGCCTCACGGGCGCGCCCGACCAGTTCGACGGCCGACAGCGTGCCGAAGTGCAGATGCGGCGACAGGCGCGACGTCGCGTCCCCGGCGAGGTCGTCCTGTCCCTGTGCGTAGCGGCGCAGCGGACCGCCCATCCAGGCCGTCATCCGGCGGCGGCCCTCCGTCTCGCCGCCCGCCGCCAGCCCCGGGGACACCCCGGACACGTCACGCCGCCGCGGTACGGGCCCGGAGCCGACCGTCTCGGGCACCCGTACCTGCCGGGGCGCCCGCAGTACGTCGCGGAGGCGTTCGGCCTGCCAGCGGCGGAAGTACGGCGTGAAGACCGCGAAGTGATCCTTGCCTGCCGGGGTGACCTCGCCCGGCGCGAGGGCGGTGACCACCGCGTCGTGCACGTGCAGCCGCCGCCCGTCGGCCTCCAGGGCCCGCCGCAGCCGCTCCTCGCGGCGGTGCGCGTACCCGCTGACCCCGCCCGCCACGTGCACGTCGCGCGCACCCGCCGCCGCGGCGGCCTCGGCGGTCTGCCGCACGACGTCTCCCGTACGGACGACGAGCCGGCCGCCGCGTGCGCGCAGCGCCTCGTCCAGGTCCGCCAGGCAATCGGCCAGGAAGGCACGCCGGTTGGGCACGTCGAAACCCGCCGCCCGTACCCCGTCGTCGACGACGAACAGCGGCACGACGCCGCCCGCGCCCTTCGCGGCGGCATGCAGGACGGGGTTGTCGTGAACCCGCAGGTCGGAGGTGAACAGGGCGATCGAGGCAGCACTCATGCGGGTCACTCCGGGCTTCGCGGGAAGGGGGTCATCTGCGTGTACGCGGCGCACGCGCGCCGGACGCCGGCCACAGCACCCCCGCGACCGACAACGCGCCCCACCCCACGGAGACGGCCACCGCCGACCGCCGCCGGGCCCGCCCCGGGAGCGTCACACCGAGCAGTGCCGCGTCGCCGAAGTCCGCCGCGATCCGCAGCCAGGCGGCGGTACGCAGTGCCGGGCCTGCCGGAGCCAGCGCCAGCGCGAGGCCGCAGGCCGCGTCGCGCCAGGCCAGCGGGCGCAGCGAGGTGCGGGTGGCGGGGGCCGTCCGGCCGTCGGCTGCCGCCAGGCCGGACGGCTTGGCCAGCAGGGCGGGCCAGGCGGTGACCGCCAGGCCGTACACCGCCGTCGTCACTCCCACCGCGCGCAGCAGCCCCACGTGCACCGTCCGCCTCCTCATGGTCGCCGTCAGGTACCCACTGTTCCCCTTCCGCCGCCTTCCAGGGGCTCAACGCGCCCGGCGGATCCGGCGGACCGTTCCGGCAGTGTGGCGGGGGCCCCGGACGTCCAGGCCCGGCTCGGCCTTCCGCAGGCTCCGTCAGGCGGCCAGGCTCCGCCGGGCGGCCTCCGGGCCGCCATGGGCGCGGTCCAGGCTTCGCGGTACCGAGGAGCGCGCGGTGGCGGCCCCATGCGCTCACCTTGGCATGCGCTCACCTTGGCGCGGGCTGCGGCTGGCTGATGCCGTATCAGGCGGGCACATGGCGCAGTAGGGACGTCGGCCGGGGCGCACCCCGGCCGGCTCCCTCAGGCCGCTTCCGCCGCGATGATCTCGTCGGCCGCGCGCTGCCCGCTCGCCACACAGTCGGCGACCCCCACACCGTCGTACGCCGCGCCGCACAGCCGCAGCCCCGGCAGTGCGGACAGCCCGTTGCGGACCCGGGTCACCCGCGCCGGGTGACCGACCGCGTAGTGCGGCAGCCCGCCGATCCACCGGGTCACATCCGTCGCGACCGGCCGCGCGGCCAGCCCGGTGGCCTCGCCCAGGTCGCGCAGGGCGGCGCTCACCAGGTCGGCGTCGTCCAGGTAGAGCACCTCCTCCTGGCCGTACCGGCCGATGGACGTGCGCAGCACGAACAGGTCCTTGGCCCGCTCCGACAGCCAGTCCCACTTACGGGTCAGGAATGTGGACGCCTTGATGGTGTGCCCGTCGCCCGGCGGCACGAGGAAGCCGCACCGCCCGTCGAACGCCGTCAGCCCCTCCAGGTGCGAGCGCCGGAACGCCATCGTGACGAGGGCCATCGACGCGTAGGCGACCTCCGACAGCTCGGCCGCGGCGAGTGGCGCCTCGGCGGCGAGCAGGGTGGCCGCCGTCCAGGCCGGGGTGGCGAGGACCAGGCCGTCGCACAGCAGGGTGCGGGCGGCCGTGCGGACCTCCCAGCCGTACGGGCCGCGGGTCAGCGCCAGGGCCGCGGTGTTGCGCAGGATTTCGCCGCCGGCGGCGCGAACGGCATCGGCCACGGCGCTCGCCAGGGTGCCCGCGCCCCCGTCCAGCCCCAGATAGTCGGGACCGCCGCGGGACAGGTCCGGGATGGTGCGGGCGCCTCCGGGGGCACCGGAGATACCGGGGGCACCGGGGTACGCGCCCCCGGACTGCGGCCCGGCACCGCCCGCACCCGGCTCCCACTCCGGCCCCGGCCGGGTGAACCAGGAGCGGGGCCGGGGGATGAGCGGCCCGGAGCGCGGGCGCCCCGCGGTCCCCGGCCGGTCGGCGAGGCGCCGCTGCTCGGCGATCCGCCGTTCCTCCGTGATCCGCCGTTCCTCGGCGATCCGCCGCCGCTCCACCGCCTGCCGTTCCTCGGCGAGGCGCCGCTGCTGCTCGGCCGTCCGACGCCGCACCCGCCGTACGCCGGTGAGCAGCGCGCCGTCGTTCCGTGCCGCCTCGAAGAGCTGCGGTACGGCGGCCCGCAGCGACACCTCGTACGTGTCCGCCGTACGGGCCCTGCCGAGGACGTCCCGCCCGCGGCAGCTCGGGATCGGCCGCAGCGCGCCCCGCGTCCACAGCGCGGCGTCCGTCGCGGCCGGGACGCGCAGCCGGTCCCCGAGGCCGACCTCCCGGGCCAGGTCGACCGCCTCCGGCCGGGGCACCCGCAGGGCCTCGGCGCCCAGGTCGACCGGTGTCCCGGCGATGTCGCCCGAGCGCAGCTTGCCGCCGAGCCGTCCGGTGGACTCCAGCAGCGTCACACGCAGGCCGGCGCCGGTGAGCCGGTGGGCGGCGGCGAGCCCGGCGATGCCGCCGCCGATGACGACGATGTGCCGGGCGCGCGCCGGGCCGGCCGCGTCGGACCGCCCGGAGGCGGCGGACGGCCCTGGTGCGGCGGGCCGCCCTGTCGGGCCGTCAGGACCGGTCCGGGAGCCGGCCCGGGGCCCGGGACGTACGGCGGACACGGTCGTCGGCACGCTCATGAGTCGGCTCCTTCGAACCTGGTGCTCGCGGTCGTCGTCCGGCCGGCCGCCGCGCCCCGGGACCGGGACACCACGGCGGCCCCGCCCGCCGCCGGATCGCCGGCCGCTTCCCCGGCGCGGGACGTCGGGCGCAGGATGTCGTCGAGCGGGTCGTGGCGGATGTCGCGCGGCGGCATCCCGGCGGCGGTCAGCCGTGCCACCGTCGTGCCGACCACCGCGGTCGGCCCGCTGACGTACGCGAGATGCCCCGACCAGTCGCCGTGCCGGGTCACGGCCTCGGCCACCGCCTCGGCGAGCGCGTCGTAGCCGTACGCGTCCGGCCCGAAGGCGCCGCCGTTCTCCGGCCGCCGCCCGATCACCGGCGTGACGCGCAGCCAGGGGCGGCCCCGCTCCAGCTCCGACGGCGCGCCCGCGTCGTACAGGTCGGCGAAGCTGTGCGCACCGAGGAACAGCCGTACGCTGCGGTGGCCACGGCGCGCGGACAACTCCTCCAGGAGCGCCTTCACCGGCGCCCAGCCGGTGTCGGCCGCCACCAGGACCAGGTCGCTCGCCAGCTCGTCGTCCAGCGTCATCGACCCGCGCGGCGGGCCGACCCGCAGCGTGTCGCCGGCCTGCGTATGCGCCACCAGGGCCTCACTCACGCCGCCCGTGCAGGTCTGCCGTACATGGAACTCCAGCTCACCGTCGGACCGGGGCGCGCAGGCGATGGAGTACTGCCGCCACGCCTGCGGCAGCCGAGGCGACTCCAGCGCCGCGAACTGCCCCGCCCGGTAGGGGTACGGCTCGTGCGGCCGCACCCGCAGCACGGCGAGGTCCGGGCGGCGGCGCTCATGCGCGGTCACTGTGGCCTGCCAGTACGGGGGTTCGGCCAACGCGGCGTCGGCGCCGTCCACCATGGCGGCTACGGCGAACCGCAGCATCCGTATCCACGCCTGCTCGACGGCGTCGGCCCAGCGCGGCCCCGCCGTCCGGCGCAGCGCCTCGCACAGTGCCGCCTCGAACGCCTCGAAGTGCACCGGACGCACCCCGAGCTTGCGGTGGTCGCGGCCGAGCCGGCCGAAGACCTCCGCGATGTCGTCGGGCCGGTGCAGGTTTTCGATCAAGTACCAGAAGGCGCGGGCCAGATGGGCGCGCTGGAACTCCATCGAGTCCGGGAACAGCGACCGCAGGTAGGGCCACCGCCGGAACATCGCGTCGTAGAGATGGGTGATCAGCTCGCCGAAGGGCGTGACGAGTTCCAGGTACTCGGTGATCACCCGCTGGTCGGCGGCGCCGTCGTACGCGTCGATCTGCGCGTCCGCACGGTACGGTCCCGTGGAACCGGACACGTTCCCGGAGTGGATCGCGGACGGGCCGAGTGCCCGGGGCCCGCCGGACGGGCCGCCGTACGCGGGACGCTCCGGGGCGGCCTCCTCGCGCGGCGAAAGGATGCGGCGGCGCAGCCGCATGGCCTCGTGCCGGGCGAGCAGGGCGTGGTAATCGTCGTTGACGCTGCTCATGAACCCACGACCGGGTTCGTGGCCGGGCGGGACAGGACGAGGGGGGACGCCGGGAGGGCCGGAACGGCTCGGTGCGCTCTGACCGTGAGGGCGTACGACGCGAGGCGTGGCATGAGCGGACCTCCTGAAGGGGATGGGGCGCGTCAGTATGGCACCGGGCAAAGGTGCCCGAACGGCCCTATTCCCCCGGGTCTTTCGGCCCTCGCCGCACCCCGGCGCACGGGTGTGTGATGCCCTCGCACCCCTTTGCGCGCAGCGCGGGAACCTGCCTCGTCCATTGCCGGGGCGTGCTCCAACGCGCGCGAATACCACGGGTGTTACGGCGGCGGCGGGCCACCGGTCCGGGCGGCCGCCGACCGGCCCGCCCCGCCGGACCGCCCTGCCCAGGACCGGTACTCCCGCACACCCGGCCGACAGATCGAGAGCCGCATGAACCAGCACACCGGACCCACCGGCCCCGCCGCACCGGACGCACCGCCCCTGCGCGTCTTCATCCTCGACGACCATGAGGTGGTCCGCCGGGGCGTGCGCGACCTCCTCGACGCGGAGGACGGCATCGAGGTCGTCGGGGAGGCGTCCAGCGGCCCCGAGGCGCTGGCCCGGGTGCCCGCCGTACGCCCCCAGGTGGCGGTGCTCGACGTACGGCTGGGGGAGCGGGGCGAGCCGTCGGGCGGCGACCACGAGGGCATCGAGGTCTGCCGCGAACTGCGCGCCCGTATGCCGGAACTGGCCTGCCTGATGCTGACCTCCTTCGACGACGACGAAGCCCTCTTCGACGCCATCATGGCGGGCGCGGCGGGGTACGTCCTCAAGCAGATCAACGGCTCCGACCTGGTGAACGCCGTGCGCACGGTGGCGGCGGGCAAGTCGATGCTGGACCCGCGCACCGCCTCCCGCGTGATGGCGCGGCTGCGCGCCCCGCAGCAGGCCGAGACGTCCCCGCAGTCCGAACTGGACCGGCTCGCGCCCCGGGAGCGCGAGATCCTGGAGCTGATCGGCGAAGGCCTGACCAACCGGGAGATCGCGGACCGCCTGTTCCTCGCGGAGAAGACGGTGAAGAACCGCATCTCCACGATCCTGTCCAAGCTGGGCGTGGGGCGCCGGGTGCAGGCCGCGGTGATCGCCGGACGGATACGGGGGCAGCAGGAGCAGCGAGGCGGCCGGTAGGCGCGCGCTACGGGGCCGTAGGCAGGCCCGGGCAGGGACCGCCGGCAGCGGGCGGGTGCGTGCAGGGACCGCCGGCGGCCGGTCGGCGGGACCGGGCAGGGACCGTCGGCCGCTGCTGGGCGGATGCGAACAGGGACCGTCGGCTGCCGTCCCGGCCCGCCCGGCCCTATGGCGGCGGACGCGCCGCGGACGACCCTGGTGAGGCCGGGAAGAGCCGGTCTCTCCCCCGTGCTGAGGCTCTTCCCGGCCAGCCAAGTCATGCGCCAGAGGTGAAGGACACAGCCCGGTGGACGGATCGGATACACGTACGCAGTCAGACCCGGGAGCGGAAGCAGGACCCGGCGCTCCGGGCGGACCCGCCACCGGCCAGGCCCCCCACCGGAGCCCGGACGGGCGCGAGGGCGTGGCGGGCGGGACCGGGGCCGCCGGCGCTCCGCCGCCCGCCGCGAACGGCTCCCGCCCGGTCCGGCGCCGGATCCCGGTGGAGTGGCTGACCACCACCGACCACAAGAAGATCGGGACGCTCTACCTCGTCACGGCGTTCGTGTTCTTCCTGGTGGGCGGCCTGATGGCGCTGCTGATGCGGGCCGAACTGGCCCGCCCGGGCACGCAGATCATGTCGAACGAGCAGTTCAACCAGGCGTTCACGATGCACGGCTCGGTGATGCTGCTGCTGTTCGCGATGCCGCTGTTCACCGGCTTCGCGAACTGGCTGATGCCGCTGCAGATCGGCGCGCCCGACGTGGCCTTCCCGCGCCTGAACATGCTCGCCTACTGGCTCTTCCTGTTCGGTTCGCTGATCGCGGCGGCCGGCTTCCTCACCCCGCAGGGCGCCGCCGACTTCGGCTGGTTCGCGTACGCGCCGCTGTCGGACGCGGTGCACTCGCCCGGCATCGGCGCCGACATGTGGATCATGGGTGTGGCGCTCTCCGGATTCGGCTCCATCCTGGGCGCCGTCAACTTCATCACCACCATCATCTGCATGCGCGCCCCCGGCCTGACCATGTTCCGGATGCCGATCTTCACCTGGAACGTGCTGCTGACCGCGCTGCTGATCCTGATGGTCTTCCCCGTACTGGCCGCGGCCCTGTTCGCCCTCGAAATGGACCGTAAATTCGGATCGCACATCTTCGACCCGGCCAACGGCGGCGCCCTGCTGTGGCAGCACCTGTTCTGGTTCTTCGGCCACCCCGAGGTCTATATCCTCGCCCTGCCGTTCTTCGGCATCATCTCCGAGGTCATTCCGGTCTTCTCCCGGAAGCCCATGTTCGGCTACATCGGGCTGATCGCCGCGACGATTTCCATCGCGGGCCTGTCCGTCACCGTATGGGCGCACCACATGTACGTCACCGGCGGCGTGCTGCTGCCCTTCTTCGCCTTCATGACATTCCTGATCGCCGTGCCCACCGGTGTGAAGTTCTTCAACTGGATCGGCACGATGTGGAAGGGCTCACTGTCCTTCGAGACCCCGATGCTCTGGGCCACCGGCTTCCTCATCACCTTCGTCTTCGGCGGCCTGACCGGCGTCATCCTGGCCTCGCCGCCCATGGACTTCCACGTCTCCGACACGTACTTCGTCGTCGCGCACTTCCACTACACGCTCTTCGGCACGGTCGTGTACGCGATGTTCGCCGGATTCCACTTCTGGTGGCCCAAGTTCACCGGCAGAATGCTCGACGAACGGCTCGGCAAAATCACCTTCTGGACCCTCACCGTCGGCTTCAACCTCACCTTCCTCGTCCAGCACTGGCTCGGCGCGGCGGGAATGCCCAGGCGGTATGCGGACTATCTCGCAGCCGACGGATTCACCACCCTCAACACCCTCTCCTCCATCGGCTCGTTCCTGCTCGGCCTGTCCTTCCTGCCCTTCTTCTACAACGTCTGGAAGACCGCCAAGTACGGCAAGAAGGTCACCGTCGACGACCCCTGGGGCTACAGCCGCTCCCTGGAATGGGCCACCTCCTGCCCGCCGCCGCGGCACAACTTCACCTCGCTGCCGCGCATCCGCAGCGAATCCCCGGCCTTCGACCTGCACCACCCGGAGGTCGCCGCCCTGGAATCCAGCCGCACCTGACGTCCCCGTCCCACGGCTTCGGAAGCACGCCGACGCTTCCGCAGCCGTGGGCCCCACCGGTCACGGCCCTGCCGCCCACCCAGGACACCGGGCCAAGGCTCGGCCCACCCGGCCCCTACCCCCCCGAGGGAGGAACCCACCATGTCCCACGCCACCCTCGCTCTCGGTGCCACCGCGCTCTTCGCCGCCGGCTGCGTCTGGTACCTCCCGGCGGCCGCCGCCCTGCGCGCCGGCGCCGACCGGCCGTACTCGCACCGCATCGCCGCCGCGTCCTGCGTCACCTTCTGGTGCACGCCCGCGCTCGTCGCCGTCCTCCTGCTGACCCCGGCCCCGTGGTCCGCGCTCGGCGCCGTCACGGCCGCCGGGCTGCTCACGGCCACGGCCCTGCTGGCCGTGTCCCACCTGCAACGCTCCCGCGAACAGCACGAGGAGAGCGAGCGCTGGTCCACCCTCCACCAGGGCCGCCCCGACGCCCCCGCACCGCCCCGCAACCCGGCCCGCGCCCAGCTGACGTTCCTGCTCTACCTTCTCCCCGGCAACATCGTCGCGTCGGTGATCGCCACCACCGTCCTGCTGACGGCGGACAGCCTGACCCGGCAGAGCGCCCTCACCGCGACCCTGACCGCCGTCGGCATCTCCGCCGCCTCCCTGGCCCTCGCCGGCACCCGCGCGCAGGCCATCCGCCGGCACTGACCCGTACGGCCCGCTGGCGCGCCTACTCGATCTCCACCCGGCCGCCGCCCTGCTCCGGCACCCGCCCGTCGGCCGTGCCCTCCTCCGGCGCCCCCAGGTTGCGGCGTACGGAGTCCAGGATGGTCAGGCCCTGACCGACCAGCCCCGCGGCGATCTCCCCGAGCCCGTCGGCGCCGTTGAGGACGTTGACGTTGGCGCCGGAGAGACCGGCCGCGGCCTCCTTGACGATCTGCGGGAGCTGGTCGATCAGCATCCGGTCCAGCGCCACCCGGTCGTACGACGCGGCGGCCTCGGCCTGGATCTTCATCCGCTCGGCCTCGGCCAGGGCGAGCACCCGGATGCGTTCCGCGTCCGCCTCGGCGGGCTTGACGACCTCGGCCACCAGCTGCTGCTGGCGCAGCTGGGCGGCCCGCTCCGCCAGTTCGGTCTGCGCGTCCAGCACCTCCTGCTGCGCGTGCGCCTCCGCCAGCGGACCGGCCTGCGCGGCCTGGGCCTGCGCACGGTCCACCTCGGCCGAGTACTCGGCCTGCACGACGGCGGTCTGCCGCGCGTACTCGGCCTGCTTGCGCGCCGCCTCCTGCTCGGCCTCCGCCGCGGCCTGCGTCGCCTGCGCCTGCGCGATCTGCGCCTGCCGCTGGATCGCCGCCTTGTGCGGGGCGGACATGGCGTCGATGTAGCCGGTGTCGCCGTCGTCGATCGACTGGATCTGCAGTGAGTCCACGTGCAGCCCGATCTTCGCCATCTCGGACTTCGAGGTGTCCAGCACCTCGGTGGCCAGCTTCTGCCGCTCGGTGACGATCTCCTCGACCGTCATCGACCCGATGATGGACCGCAGGTGGCCGGCGAAGATCCGGCCGGTCAGCACCGACATCTGGTCCTGGTCGGAGAGGAAGCGCTGCCCCGCGTTGACGATGCTCTCGGTGTCGTTACCGACCTTGAAGGCGATCACGGCCCGTACCGTCAGGGCGATGCCCTGCCGGGTCACACAGGTCTCGACGACCTCCGACTCGCACATGGCCAGGGTCAGGAAGCGGGTCTTGCGGAAGACGGGCAGGACGAACTTGCCGTGGCCGGTCACCACGCGGAACGGCGCGCCCCCGAGCCCACGCCTGCCACCCGAGATCAGCATCGCCTCGTCAGGGGCGGGAACGCGGTAACCGAACATCCTTCGTCGTCTCCTCAACCGGCGTCGCCGGCGACACCGGCGGACGCGTCCAATGGATCGGCCCAGCTGATCACGTCGACCTGGCGGCCGCCCCGGGAGTCGACCACGAGTACGGTCGTCCCGCGCGGCAGCGGATCGTCGGACCACGCGAGGAACGTCTCGGTCCCGCCCCTGACCCGCACCAGGACCTCACCGGGCCCGGCGGCGCCACGGGTCCCGAGGACCAGCTCTCCGGCGCAACCGATCACCGCCTCGTCCGGCACCATCGGCGGCCGCCCCCTCGTCGCTCTGACCTGCGCTTCGACCTTAGCTTCCCACGCCGCGCAGCCCCATCTCCGTCGCGTTGTGCGCTACGACTTCCTGATGTGGATGTGGATGTGGATGTGGGTGGGCGGTGCCGGGGCTGGACGTACGTCAGGGCTGCGGCAGGTGGCTGGTCGTCCGTCAGCGCACCGGCAAGTGGCGGGTGAAGAACGACCGCAGCCCGCGGCGTACGGCGGGCACCGACCGCGCCGGACCGGCCGTACCGACGAGCCTGGCCCGGCCCTCGGCCGTCATCAGCCCCGCCGCCTGCACATCAGCAACGCCACCGCCTCCGCCCATACGGCCGCCCTGCGCGCCGCCGGGCTGCTCACCACGGCCGGGCCGGGCGGTCCGTGCTCCACCGGCGTACGGATCTGGGGGCGCTGCCGGCGCGTCGTACGGAGTGACGGAGCGCACGCCACCGGCCGATCGGCCGCCCGGCACCCTCCGACCGGGGGGCCGGTGTTCCGCCTTGAGGTGTACGGGGACGGCTGCTGCCGCTGCTTACGGTTCCCGCATGGAGCAGCTCAGGGAATTCCTCATGACGCAGAAGATCACGCCGCTGGTGAACCGGTACGTGGTCACGGCGCCGGAAAGCGGTGCGGTCGTCGCGTTCGCGGAGCAGAAAAGGTTCGCGCTGAAGGAGGAGCTGACCTTGTGGTCCGACGAGGACCGCACCCGGGAACTGGGCGGCTTCAGGGCCCGCAAGATGATCGACTTCGGGGCCACGTACGACGTCCTGGGCGCCGGCGGAGAGCCCGTCGGCACCTTCCGCAAGGACGTCAAAGCCTCGCTGCTGCGCACCACGTGGCACCTGACGCAGGGCGGAGGGGACGCGCGAGGCGCCAGTGGCGAACCTGGCGGGGGAGGCGACGAGGCTGATCAGGGGAAACGGAGTGATCAGGACGGCTGGGCCGCCGTCGGCAAGGAGCGGAGCGTCGGTGTCGCGCTGGCACGGCGGGCGTGGGAGCTGGTCGACGCGGTCGTGCCGGTCATTCCCGTGCCGCCCGCGCCGTTCGTCTACCACTTCGACTTCGTACGGGACGGACAGCCGGTGCTGGCGGTCGAGCGGAAGTGGGGAATACGGGACCGGTACGTCATCCGCGTCCAGGACCCGGAGCTGGACCGCACCCTCGCGCTGTGCATGGCCGTAGGACTGGACGCCCTGCAAGGGCGCTGACGCCCGGATCTTCGACAGACGGGTGGTCCGGACCGGCCGTTCGGAGGGGCCGGAATGGGAAGAACGGCGGGTTTCAACAGGGCCCGGGGCGTCATTACCTTTCATTCCGTCCGCCTCCGGAACTTCGCCGGAGTTCCTTTCCTGGCGGGCCTTTTGCACGGAATGAAAGGTGCTTTTGTTTCATGGACGAGTTCAACCTTGACGCCCGCGTGATCGTTTCGGCCGACCCGGTCCAGACGCAGCTGTCCCCGGTGGCCAGCGTCGCCTCCCGCGTCGCCAGCAAGTGGGTCGTCAAGCAGACCATCCGCCAGACGATCAAGATGACGGCCGCCTGCGCCGCCGTCCGCACGAACGGCAAGTGCTGACCCACTGCCGATCGCGTCCGATCACACGGTGGGCCCTCCGGCAGCAGCCGGAGGGCCACCCTCCGGAGCACCCGAGCACACGAGAACACCGCAGAGCCCACCCATGCACTCGAAGCCCCTGCTGCCGTACGGACTCGCCGCGCGCGCCCACACCGCCGCGGACCTGATCCGGGAACGCCTCGACAGCCCCGCGAGCGCCGACGCGTACGCCGCGCGCGCCGCCGGGCAGAGCGACGTGTCCTTCTGGCACGGTGCTTCCCTCAGCGAAGGCCACGCCGGGCTGGCACTCCTGCACCTGCACGCCGCCCGCACCGCCCGCAGCGACGCCGAACGCGAACAGTCGCTCGACCGCGCCTTCTCCTTCGTACGCGCAGCGTTCGCCGCCACCCAGGAGCGCGCGCTCACCCACCCGGGACTGTTCGACGGCACTGCCGGACTCGCCTTCGTCCTGCGCGAGGCCGCGACCCAAGAGCCCCGCTTCCTGCCCAGCCTCGCCGCACTGGACGAGCAACTGTGCCGGCAGGCCCTCGCCATGGACCTGCCCCACGACCCGGAAGCCGTCGCCGACCACCACTACGACCTGGTCTACGGAAGCGCCGGCATCCTCACCCACCTGTGCGCCGTCCACCCCGTGACCCCGCTGGCCGAACAGGCCCTGCGGCGGTGCCTGCGCCACCTCTTGTGGGCGGGCGCCGATCGCCGGTGGGCCGTCCAGGGGCGGCTCGACACCGGCATGTCCCACGGGGCGGCGGGCATCGCGGCCGCCCTCGCCACGGCCTGGCGGCACGGCCACCGGCTGCCCGGACAGCGCCATGTCATGAACCGGCTCGTCAGGTGGCTGCTGGAGACCGGCACCAGCGGCGGGCGGCAGCTCCAGTGGCCGCGGTACGTGGCCGTGGCGCCGGACGCGGACCCGGCCCGCAGCGGTGGCGACGAAGCCGTCCCCGCCTGGTGCCACGGGACCGGGGGAGTGGCCGCCGGGCTGCTCGCCGTCGCCGGCGCGACCGGTGACCAGCCCCTGGAGGACCGGGCGTTCGCCGCGCTCGACGGCCTGCTCGACCGGGTGGCGGCGGGGGACGTACCGCGTTCTCCCACCGTGTGCCACGGCCTCGCCGGTCTCGTCGCGCTGGCCCACGAGTTCGCCGCGCACGGCAGTGCCGGGGCCGCCCGCGCGCTGCCCCGGCTCGTGACGGACCTGGTCGCGACCGCCGACCCCGAACAGCCCCTCGTCTACCGCGACCACGAGACCACCGGGCACATCGTCGACAGCCCCGGGCTCCTCACCGGCGCCGCCGGAATCGCCCTCACCCTCCGCGCCGCCGCCACGGGCACCGGCCACCGGCCGGGCTGGTGGCGGGTGCTCTTCCCGCGATGAAGGCGAGCGGCCGCGACCGAACCCCAGTGACCATGACGACGACGGACAAGGACCCCACCCGCCCCATGCCGCGGTACGAAGCCCTCGACTTCCACCTCCTGCGCGCCCCCGCCCTCCCGGTCGACGTCTGGCGGCAGGCGCTCGCCGACCGCGACCCCGGCCGTACCCACGCCCGGCTGCGGGCCATGGCCGACGACCCCCGCATACGCCACGGGCTCGTCGCCGCGGGCAGCGGGCTGCTCGACGGGCTCGCCAAGGCCGGGGGCGCGCACGACGGCACGCAGGGGCGCGCGAGCGGCAAGGAGATTCGGCGCGTGCACTCCCGCGCCCTGCGCTACCTCACCCGCATGAGCACCCGCCCCACCCCCTTCGGCGCCTTCTCCGGCGTCGCCCTCGGGACGTTCGGCGCGACCACCACCGCCCGCCTCGGTGACACCGCCCTCGCCTCCTCCCGCGTACGGGCCGACATGGGCTGGCTGCTCGCCCTCGTACGTGACCTGGAGAGCGACCCGGAAGTGCTCGGGCAGCTCAGCGTGTCCGTGAACGCCATGGCCTACCGGGTGGGCGACCGTCTGGTGCTGCCCTCCTCCGACGTGCACGGCAACGCCGACCGGCGCTCCGTACGGGTGCGGCACACCGCGCCGCTCGACCACATCCGGCGCCTCGCGCCGCCCGCCGCGCCCGTGCCCTGCGCCGAGCTGGTCACCGCGCTGACCGAACGGTTCCCGGCGGCCGGGCGGGAGCGGATCACCGCGTTCGTCACCGAACTGGCCGGTCTCGGCCTGCTCGTGACCGATCTGCGGCCACCCGTCACCGAGCCCCGGCCCGAGGTCCACGTCCTCGGCCGGCTCACCGCCGCCGGTGTCGTCCACCCCGCCGTCGCCGGACTGCGCGAGGTCGTCGAACTGACCGGCGACGTCGCCCACGGCGACACGGGCACCCTGGAGAAGCTGCGCCTCACCCAGCGCAATCTCGTACCCGCATACCGGCACCAGCCCTTCCAGGCCGACTCCATCCTCTCCACCCCCTCCACCACCTCCAGCCTCTCCGCCCCCGGCCTCAGCGGCACGGTGCTCAACCGCAGGATCGCCGACGAGGTGGCCGAAGCCGTCGGCTGTCTGGCCCGGCTGGCCCAGGCCGCACCCGGCGGGTACGACCACCTCGTCCCGTACCACCAGGCGTTCATGGAACGGTACGGAACCGACGCCCTCGTCCCCGTCCTCGAACTCCTCAGCGCCGAACGCGGCCTGGACGCCCCCAACGGCTACCTCAACCCGCCGCGGGCCATCGTCATGCAGCAGCCCGGTGGCGAAGGCGACCCGCACGCCGCGCGCGCCCTCGTCGCCCTGGCGTCCGAGGCGTGGCGCAGCGGCGCCGACGAGGTGGAGCTGAGCGACGAGGTGCTGGGCAGACTGCTGCCCGCCGACGCCGACGGCGAGGGTGATCACCGGCTCGTCTGCCCGGGCGTCGACGCGTACGTCCAGATCGCCGCCACCGGACCGGACGCCATCGACGCCGGCGACTGGCGCGCCGTACTCAACAGCGACGGCCTCGGCGAGGGCGGACGCACCTTCGGACGGTTCTGCCACCTCCTCCCGGATGCCGCCACCGGGCAACTGCGCGCGTACGCCCGGGAGCGCGAGGCACTGGAGCCCAACGTCGTGGTGGCCGAGCTGGCGTACCTGCCGGGCAACGGGCGCGGCGCCAACGTGGCGATCCGGCCCGCCGTCCACGCGTACGAGATCCCCGTCAACGTCGCCCCCTCCGCGGCACCGGACCGGACCATCGACCTCGCCGACATCCACGTCGGCGCCACCGACGACGGCTTCCGGCTGTACTCGGCACGCCTCGGCCGCGAACTCGTGGCCGTCCAGAACCACATGCTCAGCCCGCTCGGCGCACCCAACGTGTGCCGCTTCCTCCTGGAGGTCTCCCGGGCCCGGTACGCCGTCCCCACCGGCTTCACCTGGGGGCCTGTCGAGGGCGCGCCGTATCTGCCGCGGGTGGTGCGGGGGCGGGTGGTCGTGCGGGCGGCGGAGTGGAATCTGTATCCGGGTGAGGGCGCGGGTGTCGCCCCCGTGCCCGGGGCCGTGCCCGTATCCGGACCCGTACCCGTACCCCGTACAGCCGCGGACGTGACCCGGTGGCGCCGCGCCTGGGACGTCCCCCGCCACGTCTACCTGGCCGACGACGACAACCGTCTGCTCCTGGACCTCGACCACCCGGTCTGCGTGGACGAACTGCTGGCCGCGCTGCGCACCACCGCCGAGCGGATCACGCTCCAGGAGGCGCTGCCGGGGCCCGACCAGGCGTGGCTGCGCGACAGCGCCGGACGCGGGCACCTTTCGGAGGTGGTCATCCCCCTGCTGGCCACAGCACACGAGCCCCGTGAGCCCCGTGAGGCCGCGTCGGACCGGATACGCCACAAGACCCACCCCGCCGCCCACCCCGCCCACCTCCCCGGCTCCGCGTGGACGTACCTGAAGCTGTACGCCGCCCGCGACCTGCACGACGAGATCGCCGCGGTCGAACTCCCCGGCATCATCGAGGGAGCGACGGACGCGGGCTCCGCCCTCGACCGGTGGTTCTACATCCGGTACGCCGACCCCGACCCGCACCTGCGCATCCGAGTCCGGACCGCGCCCGGTACGCCGTCCGCCCTCGGCCCGCTCCTGGACCGCTGCCGCCCGCTGGTCGACCGGGGTCTCGCCGAGCGGATCGAGGTCGCCACGTACCACCCGGAGGTCAGCCGGTACGGCGGTCCCGCCGTGTACGACCAGGTCGAGGAGGTCTTCGCGGCCAACAGCGCCGTGTCCGCCGCCCTCCTGCGCCTCCTCTGGGACAGCGAGCCGGGCCTCCGGCCCGAAGCGGTCACCCTCGCCGCCGTCGACGCGCTCTACACACAGTGGGGCCTGGACGTCCGTGAACGGCTCGCCGCCATGCCGCGGCCCGCCGAGGACCCGGAGGCCCGCGAGCAGTACAAGAAGGACCGCGACTACCTGTGCGAGCTGCTCGCCCCCTGGGACCGCCGCCCGCACGCCCTGGGCCGTGCCCACCACGCGCGCCTCGCCGCCGTACTCGACGGGCAGGCCGGCGCCGTACGGGCCGCCGCCCGGGCCGTCGCGGAGGCGGAGGCGGCCGGAACGCTGTGGGGCACCCGGGATGCCGTCCTGGCCAGCCTCGCGCACATGCAGGTCAACCGCCTGCTGCCGATGGACCGGCCCGCCGAGAACCGCTGCTACCTGGTGTGGGGGCACGTCCTGAACTGCCTTCGAGGGAGGCCCCGTGACTGACGGCCCGACGACCGACCCCGAGCGGCCGGACCGGCCGGCCGCCCCCGAGGAGCACCGCCGCCTCTCCCGCGACCTGCGCTACTGGGGACTGGTCCTGCGCACGTTCTGGGGCCTGAGCCCCCTGCGCGTCTCCGCGCTCGTGGTGGCCACGGCCCTGACCGCGGCCGTGCCCGCGACCGGCATCTGGCTGACCGCCCGGGCCGTACAGGCCGTCGTCGACGCGGTCATGCACGTACCGGGCGCGATGGACCGGCTCACCCCCGCGGCCGCCGGACTGGTGGCCCTCGCCGTGGCCGAGCACGTCGTCTCCTCCGTCTCGCAGTACCTGAACTCCCTGCTCCAGCTGGAGTTCTCCGCCAAGATCGGCGAGCGGGTGATGGTCAAGGGCACCCGCATGGACCTCAGCGCCTACGAGGACCCCGAAGCGTACGACCGGCTGCAGCGCGCCCTGAGGGAGAGCGGCAGCGGCACGGCGTTCGAGGTCTTCGAGGAGATGATGCGCACGCTCACCTCGCTGGCCTCGCTGGTGACGGTCAGCTGGGTGCTGTTCACCTGGAACGCCTGGATCGCGCTGGTCATCCTGCTGGCTCCACTGCCCGCGCTCGCCGCGCACGCCGTGTTCAGCAAGCAGGGTTACGCGATCGAGTACCACCGGGCCCAGGACCGCCGCCGCGCGTTCTACTACCAGGACCTGACGACGACGGACGCCTCCTACAAGGAGGTCAAGCTCTACCAGCTCGGCCCGTACTTCGTGGACCGCTACCGCGCCCTCGTCCAGGACTTCTTCCGCGTCGACCGCTCCCTGGCCCGGCGCCGGCACGGCTGGTCGGCGGCGCTCGGCCTGGTCAGCGTCGCCTGCTCGGCGGGCGCCCTGGTCTTCGCCCTCACCTCGACGGCGGACAACGGCAGACTCGGCGAGCTGGCCGGCTACCTCCAGGCGCTCGGCGCCGTGCACGCGGCGGCCACCGGCCTGCTGCTCGGCGTGGCGACCCTATACCAGAACACCCTCTTCACCGGAAACCTCTTCGACTACCTGTCGCTGCCCGAGGGCGGCATCACCGGCGGCTCCCGGCCGTTCCCGCGGCGCCTGACGCACGGCATCGAGTTCCAGGACGTCACCTTCCGCTACCCGGGCACCGAGACCACCGCCCTCGACCGCTTCAGCTGCTTCATCCCCGCCGACACCTGCTGCGCCCTCGTCGGTTCGAACGGCGCGGGCAAGAGCACCGTCGTCAAACTGCTCGCCCGCCTCTACGAGCCGACCAGCGGCCGCATCCTCATCGACGGCGTCCCGATCGAGGAGTACGACACCGACGACCTCCAGCGGAACATCGGCGTCGTCTTCCAGGACTTCATCCGCTACGAGATGCCCGTACGGCACAACATCGGCTTCGGCCGCCTCGACGACCTCGGCGACGACGCCCGGATCCGGATGGCCGCCAAGGCCAGCGGCGCCGACGCGTTCGTCGACCAGCTCCCGGACCGCTACGACACCACGCTGGGACGCCACTTCGAGGGCGGCCACCAGCTCTCCGGCGGCCAGTGGCAGAAGATCGCACTGGCCCGGGCCTTCCTGCGCGACGCCCCCATCGCCGTCCTGGACGAGCCGACCGCCGCGATCGACCCCGAGGCCGAGGCCGACATCTTCGGCCGGCTGCGCACCATCTGCTCACAGGCGACGTCCCTGGTGGTCTCCCACCGGTTCTCCACCGTCCGCATCGCCGACAAGATCCTGGTCGTGGAGGGCGGGAGGCTCATCGAGGAGGGCAGCCACGAGGAACTGCTCGCCCTCGAAGGCACGTACGCCTACCTCTTCCGCCTCCAGGCCGACGCCTACCTGCCCGAGGCCACCCCATGACCACCTCCGGAGCCACCCCGCCCGACTCGGCCACCACCCCGTCCACCGCCCAGGAAGCGCCCGTGCACCGCACCCCCGCCCTGTCCCTCATGTACCCGCTCATGGCGTACGACCTGGACCACCTCGCCGCGTTCGGCGCGGCCGTCCGGGACCTGCCTCTGGAACGTCTCTACCTGGGCCAGTCGGTACTGGTCGACACCCACCAGGCCTTCGCATACCTCGCGGGGCGCGGCATCCGCGTCCCCGTCGGCACGAGCGTCGCCCTCACCGCACTGCGCCACCCCCTGGACGCGGCGGTGCAGGCCAGGTCCCTGGCGCTGCTGACCGGCGCCGAAGTGGTGGCCGGGTTCGGCGCCGGCGACCCGGAGTTCGTGGCGGCGCTGCGCGGAGCGCCGTACGGGAGCCCGCGCACGGCCGTCAGCGAGTACCTGACAGTCGTCCGGCGGCTCCTGGACGGCGAAGTGGTCGACTACGAAGGACGCTACGTACGGGTGGACGAAGGGCTGCTCCAAGTGCCGCACCCGCCCGTGTCGCTCGGCGCCGGCGTCCTGCGCCCGCGCATGGCACACACCGCGGGCCAGGTGGCCGACGTCGCGATCACCCTGCTCACCCCGGCGGACCACCTGAGGGACCACCTCGTGCCGGCGCTCGCCCAGGGCGCCGCCTCCCGGGGCCGCCCGGTGCCCAGGGTGACGACGATCGTTCCGTGTGCCGTACGCAGACCCGGCCGGGACCCGCGCAAGCTCGCCTTCGCCGCCCACGAACTGCACCTGACCGGCGAGCACTACGCCTCGATGCTCCGCTCGGCCGGCCTGGACGTGGACGCGGCCGACCCGTGGGCCGGAGCGGGCGCCCTGGTCGACGGCGGGGTCTTCGCCTACGGCACACCTGAGGAGGTCGCCGACCAGCTCACCGGCTACGGTATGGCCGGGGCGACGGAGATCGCGCTGAGCTGTGCCGGAGTCCTGCTGACCGAAGGAGCCGAGGCGGCGCTGAACGATGTACGGGCCATCGCCGAGGCGATGCGGGACCGGGCGGACCGGACGGTCCCCGCCCGATGAAGGCCTTGTTTGTCCATTCGAGTCGTCCCGACTGAGGGGAAGAACCCATGCTTCTGGAATTCGCACTGCATTCCCTGATGGATTTGGTGCTGTGGATAGGCGGCAAGGGCCTGGACAGGTCCCGCTCGGCGCGGAAGACCGCCGCTTTCCGGCGCGGCGAAACCGTCACCCTGCGCTGCCGGTTCCGTATTCGGGCACAGGGCCCCGCGATGCACCGGGGCAGCATCACCCTGAACCGTTCCGGCGTCTTCCTGGACGGCCCCGGCGCGAAAGGCCTGCGGCTCTCGGCCCCGGCCGCGTCGGCGACCGGCGGCGGCCGGGGCGGCACCGCCGTGGACTGCACCGTGACCACGAAGGACGGCGGGACCAAGCAGCTCGAACTTCTCCTGCCGACCTGGGACAAGGAACTGCTGAAACTGATCACGGAAACCATGCCCGCCCAAGCCTGACGCCTTCCCCTGACCACTCCGGACCCACTCCCACAACGCCCGCCCTCACCACACCCCCAAGCGCCCGAGCCGCCATTCCCATTGGTACCTTGAGCGCGATATGGCCGAGGGGCCATGCAAACGGGGGCGTGATGAATCGCGTGATGATCGTCGATGACGAAATTCTGCTGCGGACGTGTATGCAGCGCATTCTGGAGTGCGAACCGGACATCGAGGTGCCGGTGGCCTGCGACGGGCGGGACGTAATCGAAGCGGTGGACACCCACCGGCCCGACGTGGTCCTGCTGGACCTGAGGATGCCGGACGTCGACGGGCTCACCGCCCTCGAATGGATCCGCTCCCGCCCGGCGCCGCCCGCGGTCGCCATCCTCACGACGTTCCTGACCGACGAGGACATCGCCGCGGCGCTGCGCTCCGGCGCGGCGGGCTTCCTGATGAAGGACGCCACCCCGCAAGAACTGGCCCACGTCGTCCGCGTACTGGCCGCGGGCGGCACCGTACTGTCCGCCGCGGCGGCCCGGATCGTCGTCGACGGCTACCTCGACACCGGCCTGCGCCACGATGAACGGGACCCGCGCCTGGACACCCTCACCGAGCGCGAGCACCAGGTGCTCGAACTGCTCGCCGAAGGGCTGACCAACGCGGACATCGGACGCCGCCTGCTGCTGAGCGCGTCGACCACGAAGGAGCACGTCAGCACGATCCTGACGAAGCTGGGCCTCACCAACCGGGTGCAGGCCGCCGTGGTGGCCCACCGCGCCGCGGCCGCCCGGAGACGCCCGCTGGCCCTGTCCGACACCCGCTGAACGACCGAGCGGAGAGCGACCGGAGGCAGCGAGCGGCAAGCAGACACTCACCTCTCCCTCCTCCCCTCTCCCCGGAGCCCATCACCATGACCCTCGGCAACGCGCTCTACGACCAGAAACTGGCGAGCGTCTACGACCGGATGTACCCGATCGGCGAGGACACGGATCAGGCGGTCGAGTTCATCACCGCGCACACCCCGCCCGGAGGCCGCGTCCTGGAACTGGGTGTCGGTACGGGGCGCATCGCCGTCCCGCTCGCCGGGCGCGGCCTGACCGTACACGGCATCGACGGCTCCGAGGCCATGCTCGCCGAGCTGCGTAAACGCGACCCGCAGGGGACGGTGACCACGCAGCTCGGCGACTTCACCGAAGAGGGCACCGACCAGGTCTTCGACACCGTGACCCTCGTCCTCAACACCTTCTTCGTAGCCATCACCAAGGACCAGCAGCTCGGCTGCCTCCGCCTGGCCCGCAAACAGCTCGCCCCCGGAGGCCGCTTCATCCTGGAGGCCTTCGACCCGGCGCCGTACCACCACCTCCAGAAGCCCGACTTCTCCATGCGGCACCTGGACGAGCGGGCCGTCATGCTGGACACCCTCACCGTGGACCGTTCGCAGCAGCTCATGCTCTCGACCCACACCATCGTCGACGGCGGCGCACCGGAGACCCGGGAACACGTACTGCGCTACGCCTTCCCCTTCGAGATCGACCTACTGGCCGAACTGTCCGGAATGCGGCTCCTCGACCGCTCGGAAGACTGGTGGGGCACCCCGTACACCGCCTCCAGCCTGCGGCACGTCTCGGTGTACGAACCGGACCCCGACTCGCCCTGGTCGTCCTCGTCACCCACAGCCGGCTGACGCACCGGCGCTCTCTTCCCGGCGGCAGGGCCCCCGAGCGGCAATTCGGCCCGCACGACGAACCCACCCTCCTCGGTGGCCCCCGCCCGGAACACCCCACCGACGAGCGCTGCCCGTTCCTCCAGCCCCGCCAGCCCGTACCCGCTCACCGGCGCCTCCACCGTGACCCCCACAGCAGACCGCCCCTCCGGAACAGCCCCGTTACGCACCTCCACCACCAGCACATCCCCGTCGTCCGACGGCCGCACGGAGACCACGACGGGCGCCCCGGGCGCGTGCTTCCGCACATTCGTCAACGCCTCCTGAACCGTCCGGTAAGCCACCCGCTCCACCGCGGCCGAAGTCGCCCCGTCCGCCGGCGCCGTGAACCGGAACCGGGCCCCCAGCCGAGCCCCCTCCACCAGCCCCGGCAGATTCCCCAGGCTGACGGAGTCGGAGTCCTCCACCCCCTCCACTCCCTCCACCCCCTCTCTTCCCTTCCGCAACACACCCACCACATCCCGCAGCTCGGCCATCGCCTCCGCACTGTGCCGCCGTATCGTCTCGGCGTCCTGTCGAACCGTGTCATCGGGCGCGGTCGCCCACAGCGCCCCGGACTGTGCCGCGATGATCCCCAAGTGGTACGAGACGGTGTCGTGCATCTCCCGCGCCATCCGGGTCCGCTCCTGCGCCACCGCCCGCTCGGCCTCCAGCCGCCGCCCGTGCTCCTGCGACGCCGTGAGCTCCGCGAGCCGTTCCCGCAACACCGACCGCGTACGGACCAGCAGCCCCAGCCCGGCCGGCCCGACACTGAACATCAGGGCCACCTCGACGGTGAACAGATGGTCCCCCCAGTGCGTGACCTCCTCACCCACCGCATACCCGGACCACACCACCGCCCCGAACAACGCCAGGGCCGCCCCACCGACCACCACCCGCCGCGTACACCGCGACGCCACCGTGAACATCGCGATCATCGGCGCCAGCCACAGATGCCCCGTAGCCATCGACGGCAACGTGGCCACCAACACCACCACCGGAAACCGCCGCCGCACCACCAACGCCCCCAACGAAGGCACACAAACCACCGCAGAAACCCAATCCAACGCCCCGAACAACGTAAACAACTCAGCAGCAGCCACCACAACCAACAACACATCAACCACAAACGGCCCCCACCGAACAGGCGGCCGCCGAACAGGTCTGGGCAGGATCGACCACATGGTGCTTCTCCGGTTTCACAGCGTGGGGGGTGGAGCGGGAGCGTCCATCGCAGTATCGCCGGGGTGGGGGAGGAGAAGACGGGGAGGTAAGGGCAGGGCGGGCGCCCCGACAAACGCGAACGCGCGAGTGAGACGTGCATCACCCTGGCCACCACATCGCCAAACACCACGCAAAACAAGCCAGGGGCCCGACCCGCTCTCGCGGATCAGGCCCCTGACCTGGTGTTCCTTCAGTCGGGGTGGCGGGATTTGAACCCACGAGCTCTTCGTCCCGAATGAGGGTCGGCGGAGATCGCGACCAGCTTGGATGGCATTCCCCCTTGTCAGGGCGTCGGTGCGGGTAGGTGTGGAGTGGTCCCGCGGGGGCTTGAGGAGCGGGTCGGCTCACAAACGGCTCCCAGGCGCTACGACCTGCGACTACGCGGGAGCGATCTTGGAGGCCAGGGCCGCGACGCGCTGCTTGATCGCGTCGCGGATCGGGCGGATGACCTCGACGCCCTCGCCCGCGGGGTCTTGCGAGCCGCCAGTCGAGGCATGTCCTGCCGGGGAAGACCGGGCACGCGTCGCCGCAGTCCAACGTGACCACGTAGTCGGATGCCGGACGGCCTCGGTGGTGAGGACCTTGGGGGTGGCGGCGGTGAGGTCGATGCCTAGTTCGGCCGTGGCTTCGATGGCGGCCGGGTTGACTTGGTCGGCGGGCGGGGAGCCCGCGGAGCGGACCTCCATGCGGTCGGCGGGGCTGCCGGGGCGCGGGGCGGAGAAGTGTGCACAGCGGGCTTCACGGACACCATCCTGACCGCGGGACACGCGGACGGGATGTATGCGGGGGAGGAAGGGGGCGAGAGGTAGGGGGCTTCGGAGCAGCGCAGTGGGCGTGGGAGCCAGCTGGCTTGGATGGCGGAACAGCTGCGGCATCTACGAAGATTCGTAGGTGCCGGGCCTCCTGCTCGTACTGCTGCAACCCACAGTTGTCAGTGCCGACTTCTAAAGTCCCGGTATGGCTATATTCCGGTCCAGCTTCTCGCTCAGGCTCATGGTCGAAGAAGCGCGAAAACTCACCAAGCACGTCGGCGTGCATGAACGGATCGACGCGGTGCTGCGCATCATGGGCGATGGCCTCGGCGGGACGTACGGCAGGGGAAGACCGCTGGTGGACGCTCTGGAGGAGGTGGCCCAAGCGTGCCTGCTCCATGAGGAGTTCGCGCTAGCTCAGCGCTTCCAGAGGTTCGCCGGCTACGCGGGCGGCAAACTCTTCCTCGACACCATTGAGAATTACTACGACGCGGAGGCCCGGCAGCGGAGTGAGGAGTTCATGCGGCGGATGGCTGCCATGGGCGCCGATCGTGCCGTCTCCGCCCTGGAGGCGCTGCGCGCCGAGAACCCTGACGCGAGTGTCACCGATGCCCTTGCTCTCTTCCGCGGCATCGCCCGGTCCACCGTCCATCTGGGTATTGGAGACGGCGAGGGCGGAATCCAGCTGCCCGCCAAGTACCTCAAGCGCCTCCAGGAATTCGGGCACATGGAGCTGATCCTGCGGGATCTGCCCCGGCCAGCCTCCGCCGAGACCGCCCGGATGATGAGCGAGTTCCTGGAAGACGCGGACGCTGGATTGCTGGCCCAGCTGCTGGAATTGCGGGCCAGGCGGGCGGGTCTCGCCTCCCTGCGTGTCGCAGTGGACCGCCCCGAGAGTTCTGAGGGTGCCCTCCATGCCTGCCTGAAGAACCAGGAGTGGATCTTCGGTGGTGCCTTCGTGGCTGAGCTGGCCCGCCGCCAGTACACCCCGGACACCATTCTCGACATTCCGCTGCTGCGAGGGGACGGCTCCTTGCACGTGGTGGAACTCAAGCGCGCCAACATCGAGAAACTGGTCATCCGGCCCAGCGGCCAACTCATGCTGGGCGCCCCGGTCCACCGCGCCGTCTCGCAGACGCAGAACTACCTACGGACCTTGGACGAGGGCCGTGAAACCATCCTTGCGCGGTACGGGGTCGACACGCGCAGGGCTTCCGCGACTGTCGTGATCGGGAGTCCGCAGTACGTGAGTGAGGGGGTCACACCCCAGCAGGTAGCGGACACGCTGCGGACCTACAACACGCACATGGCACGTATAGAAGTGATCACCTACGAGACCTTGCTGGAGTCTGCGGAGCGGATGCTGGCGCTCTCGTCAGCCGGCCAGACCTCCGGCCAAGTTGAGGGACACGCGGCATGAACGACGACTCTCCCGCGATTGAGCCGCTCCTGGCGAGACTCTGCGGTGGCACCATCAGTGGCAAGGACTACGTCGGCTACTTCATGAACGAGCATGGCGAGGAACTCGTCTTCGCCCAGCGGCGGGGCGACAAGACCGCCCGGCTCTGGCACAGCGACGCGGACTGGGGGATGGTCCGGGTCGGTGATCATTCGATACGGCTCGACGGAGCCATGGAAGGGATGATCACCGTGGCCGACCTGATTATCGACCGCTCTGAGGCGACATGGCTGTCCTCCTGCCTGTCAGCCTCCCGCCATCTGCGCCCGGGGCGCGCCTGAAGCGTACAGAAGCAGGTCAGGCGCATACCGGATCCAGTAGGCGCCTGACCTGGTGCTGCTCCGTCGGGGTGGCGGCACTTGGGCCACGGCCTCTTCGTGCCGAATGAGGTTCGGAGGGTGGTCTTGCCTGCGAGGAAGCGTTTGCCCAGGTCAGAGGCGTGATGCTGATTGGTCTCGGGAGGTGTCGAAGGGGGGCCGTGAGCGGGTCGGCTCCCAGAAGGGGCATGTGCCCCGTGTCGATCGAGTGGGGATCGGCAGGCTGAAGGCGTCTCGTTTCCCGGTGCATCGTCACGCAGCTTCGGCTGACGTGCTGACCCCATCGTCGTACGCGACTGCCGCGGTTGTGGCCGTGGCCTCTTTGAGGCCGACAATCTCCTGGTGGCCGTGGAAGTCCGGTTGTTTTGTCCTTGTTGCTGCCGCAGTGGTAGGGGGATGGTGCTGACCTTGACGTGCTGCTTGTGATCGTCCATGGCGACAGTGGTGATATCGGCGCAGCTGCAGGCGCGCCACTCCTATGCTGGCTGAGCGGACGAGGAGCAGGGGGAGGGCCATGCTGTATTGCGAGCGCCATGAGATGCACAACTGCGCCGATTGCACCCCGAATGGGGGAGTGCGACGTCCTGGTCGCCGGGCTGACACAGTTGAGCCGACCTGGGCAGGCTGGCCGAAGGGGGCGATCATTGTCCACGACAGCGGCAAGGCCCACCTACCTGGATGCGCCCACCTCTCGGACAGCCAGATTCGGGCCCCGAAGTTCGGCTGGGTGACCGATCCCGCCCCAGGCGCGTGGCGCCGACTCTCCGAGTCCAATCCGCTCCAGGCGGCCGAGGGCAACATCGAACTCGCGGGGGTAAGCCGTTGCCAGACCTGTGACGCCACCCAATAGTCCATAGGCGCTCTCAAAGGGGGTTTGCTCGGCTTCGACACCCACGCAGCAGCCGCGTGGGCCTCTGCGTCAGTACCCGTGTACGAGTCGAAGGCCAGGACGTGGTGAGTCCGAGACCTGCCCCCCGCCCTGCACGCTGATCGGTACGAGGCCGAAAACGTAGTCATTGAGTTCTTCGGGGTGGATTCCCATCTGGTCAGCGACCTCGGCGGGTGTCATGCCTTTGTCCCGTAGAGCGTCGAAGACCTTGGCCAGGAGTTGGCTGCTCTCGCGGGCCATGAGCGACTTAGGTTCGCCGTTGCGGTAGCCCATCTGCGCGAGTTTCTTGACCGTCTGGGCGTGCTTCCACTCGGAGAGGAGCCCAAGATCGCGGAGCCGATAGGTGAGAGCCATGGCGGATACCGCCCAGCGCCGTTTGGCGCTGAGGATCCGGTCCACTGATGCGTCGCCCAGTTGCTGGGCGATGATCCCGGCCTTGGGCATGAGGAAGGCGGACGCGAAGGCGTTGGCCTCCGGCTCGGCTGCACGGCCGCGGGGGAGCCTGTATTCGGAGTGCAGGACGAGGTGGCCGAGTTCGTGGGCAGCGTCAAACCGGCCTCGTTCTCCGGTCTTCCGTGTATTCAGGAAGATGTAGGGCGTGCCGGCGTGCGTTGTAGAGAAGGCGTCGGCGTCGAGGCAGTCGGGAGCCAGGGAGAAGACCCGTACGCCATTGGCCTCCAAGAGGTGTACGAGGTTGGGTACGGGGCCTTCGCCCAGTCCCCACGCGGCCCGGACTTGTTCGGCAGCTTGTTCAGGAGCGAGGTGGGGGTAGGTAGGCACGTTGGGGGCGGGCAGGCGGAACCGCTCCTGCAGCCATGCGTTGAGGGTGGAGGCCACGGCACCAGATCCAAGTGTGGCGTCCCGCTCCAGGGCGCTCATCTTTGTGGGTGCCCTGAAGCTGACTGCGTCCAGCTGCATCTCTGGTGCCGGCGGTGCCTGGAAGAACGACACGGGAAAGCGTAGGGCGTTCGCCAAGGTGGAGAGCGTGTCTGCGGACGGGGCCTTCCGGTGCTTCTCGAAGGCGTTGATGCTTTGCGCAGAGAGCCCAGAGGCCGCAGCCAGGGCCGCTTGGGTCATGCGCCGTCGCTTGCGCGCGAGGACCAGCCGCTCTGGCGTGAACACGTGCTTCAACTCCCATGTCTTGCTCTGACCAGTTAATTCTCCCCCAGAAGTTCCACGACGACCTCCGGAGCCTCTCCGTCGCCGGGATCGTCGAGGGAGATGTCGAAGCCCGGGTCGTCCATGGGCGGCAGGCTGATGGGTATACGGGTGTGCCACTCGTCGACGAACTTGCCGTTCATCTTCACTGGCAGGGACAGTTCGGCGAAGACCTCACCCTGGTCCCGCCTGTAGAGCAGGCACCAGGTCGGGATCTGGTCCAACTCCACCCCGTACAGCAGCTCGTCGCGGGAGACGAACGACAGTTGCCCGTTCTTCTCCACCATGCGTGCCATTGCCGGACCCTTGGGGTTCTTCGATCTCACCGGCTTCTTCAGGTTCGCGACTCCGCCCTCGGCGCTGATCGCCGTAATGGCGTGAGTGCGGTCCGGGTGAATCACGCGGAGGATGCTGTCTCGTGACGTGCGTGCCCAGCCGTCGGGCACCAGCACCTCAGCCAGGTAGCGGTTCGCGCGGCTCCAGAAGAGGAAGCCTCGTGCGGCAGGAGCGTCGAAGTCCGTGCAGCCACGTACATCTTCGACTGCCATCCCTAACGCCACAGTGAACAGATCGACTGACACGCCGAGTTCGGCAAGCTGCCTGGCGTGTCGCTGGGGGTCGAGCTGTGCCAAGGTTCGTTCCCTCCAAGCGTCTCAAGTTTCAGAAATCATACCTCGACCGAGGTGCGAATTCTGAAACCCGAGGCAATCGTACGCGTGTTCCCTCTGGTGTCTCAAGAGGGTTGGTTCTTGGCGAGGTGCTTCTGTGCTGTGCGTAGAAGGGGCAGCTGAAGGCGAGTTCGCGGAAGGCGTTGCGGACAGCCGTCAACGGCTCGCGGTCGCGGGTGTAGTAGGGCTTGTTCGTCAGTAGCCCAGGTTCCCTGTTTGGGGGAGATCCGCATGCCGGTGCCGTGAAGCTGTAGTGCTCGTATGTGCGATTTGCGGGGTCAGTGCCGGGGGGCAGGCTGCCAGAAGAGGCCGCGCACGGGCTCCAGGGTTCCGGTCTGGACACTGAGCGATTCCTCGACCCAGCTTGCTCCGCATCCCGGTGCTGTGGGGGCGGCCGTGGGGTCGAGCATGTGCTGCAGGAATCGGGCGAGGTCGTCGAGGAGGGGCAAGGTGCCGGCGATGCCGCAGATGCCACCGAGGGGGCGGGCGGTGTTGGACGGCCCTTCATCACCGCCGTGAACAGCCAAGCCCGCTCGCTGCCTGGACAGAGCGGGTGTTAAGTGACTGAACAGGGCGGGCTCTTCCTGAGTGGACACCGAGGCGTTTCACTCAGGAAACGGTGGGATGTTCCTCTGGGGACGGCTCAGTGTCGCTGTGACTGTTGTGCAGGTGCGCAATGCCCG
The DNA here is from genome assembly GCF_055573595.1 of Streptomyces sp. NPDC030165. Taxonomy (NCBI): domain Bacteria; kingdom Bacillati; phylum Actinomycetota; class Actinomycetes; order Kitasatosporales; family Streptomycetaceae; genus Streptomyces; species Streptomyces sp. NPDC030165. Next base: position 323,064 of record NZ_JBVIBD010000004.1, read on the forward strand.
TGCCTGACATTCACCCTGCGCTGTGGCGTACCTCACTCGCCCGTGCGCTCGGCGGCCCCTCGGCGAGGTGCTGGCCGTTGCCTCAGCGGGGGAGGGATGGGGTCGCCCGGGAGTCGGATCCTGAAGTTGGCTCCCAAAACGGGGTCGTACGACAGGTCAAGCCCGGTACTGATCTCTCAGTACCGGGCTTGACCTGGTGTTCCTTCAGTCGGGGTGGCGGGATTTGAACCCACGACCTCTTCGTCCCGAACGAAGCGCGCTGCCAAGCTGCGCCACACCCCGAAGCAACGAGCTCTACTTTAGCGGACCGATCCCCATAGGTGAAATCCGGTTCTCCGGGCGACGGGGTTGGGGCCTGACCTGGTCGATCGCTACGAGGATCAGGGCGAGGGCGTAGAAGGCGGAGCCGAAGATGAGGGTGTTCAGGGCGATGCCGGCGTAGCCGTGGAGGTCGACGTCAAGGAAGGGGTACGGGTAGCGGCCCTCGGTGCCGGGGGTGAGGAGGGCGCCGCGGAGGAGGGCGAAGGGGAGGTAGAGGAAGGGGTAGGCGAGCCACTGGGCGGCGTGGCGCCAGCGGAAGCCGCGGGGGGCGGTGAGCAGGAGCCAGTCGAGGGCGGCGCCGATGGGGGTGACGGTGTGCAGGAGGTGGGTGGAGATGGTGCGGACGGTGTCGTGTTCCGGGGTGCCGGTCATCGAGAAGCTGCTGGAGTCGTTGGTGAGCACCAGGTGGAAGACGAGACCGGTGATGGCTATGTAGAGGAGGACGCCGCCGCTGATGCGGGAGGAGATCGGGGGGCGCGCGGACCAGGCGCGGTAGGAGGACCAGGCGAAGAAGACGGTGACGGCGATGTTCGTCTGGACTGTGAAGTAGCTGAAGAGGCGGCCCAGGTCCGGGGTGATCGCGATGTCCAGGACGAGGCCGGTCAGCGCGGCCAGCGCGATCAGCAGGCGGAAGGCGGCGGCCAGCGGGCGGCGGACCGGGGGCACGACCGCGGAGGCCGGGGTCTGGGCCGAGGCGGCGGCCGCTCCCCGGGCGTACCGGGTGGAGGCGTGCGAGGTGGCCTGGGGCGGACGGGAGCTCGGGACGCGTGCGCTGGTCGGGTCGATCATCCCCCCACGCTAGACGGGAGTGGGGGGCGATGTGGAAGGTGTGTGCGAATTGGCGGGGGAGGGGGACGGAGCGGGAGGGGCCGACGTACCCGTGGGGTGGTACGGGTACGTCGGAGGCCGCCCGGTGGCTCAGTCCCGTGCCGTCAGTGTGAGGAGTGTCGCTTCCGGGGGGCAGGCGAAGCGGACCGGGGTGTAGCGGTTGGTGCCGCAGCCCGCGGAGACGTGGAGGAAGGAGGTGTGGCCGCCCGCGGTGTGGGTGGACAGGCCCTTGACCCGGTCCGGGTCGATGTCGCAGTTGGTGACCAGGGCCCCGTAGAAGGGGATGCAGAGCTGGCCGCCGTGGGTGTGGCCGGCCAGGATCAGCGGGTAGCCGTCGGCGGTGAAGGCGTCCAGGGAGCGCAGGTAGGGGGCGTGGACGACGGCCAGGGAGAGGTCGGCGTCGGGCTCCGGGCCGCCGGCGACCCGGGCGTAGCGGTCCCGCTTGATGTGCGGGTCGTCCAGGCCGGTCAGTGCGATCTCGAAGCCGCCGGCCGAGCCGTCCAGCTTGAGGCGGCCGCGGGTGTTGGAGAGGTTGACCCAGCCGGCCGTGTCGAAGGCGTCGCGCAGGTCTTCCCAGGGGTTGTGGACGACGCCGACGGCGGGCGGGTTGCCGTTCAGGCCGTGTCGCTTCTGGGCCTTCTCGATCAGGTAGCGGGCGGGATTGCGCAGCTTCGGGCCGTAGTAATCGTTGGAGCCGAAGACGTACGCGCCCGGGAACTCCATGAGCGGGCCGAGCGCGTCCAGTGCCTCGGGGACGCCGTCGGGGTCGGAGAGGTTGTCGCCCGTGTTGATGACGAAGTCGGGGCGCAGCCCGGCCAGCGACTGGAGCCAGCGCTGTTTCTTGCGCTGGCCGCTGACCATGTGGATGTCGGAGACCTGCAGGACGCGCAACGGCCGCATTCCGGGCGGCAGAACGGGCACGGTGACCCGGCGCAGTCTGAAGGAGCGGACTTCGAATCCGGCGGCGTAGGCCAGGCCCGCCGCACCGGCCGCGGCGATGGACAGGGGGACTCCGTAACGGGCGCGCATGGTTCCCATCGTGGCAGAGGGAGGGGGGAGGGTGCCCACAGGGAGTGGATCAGGCGCCCGTCGGGACGTCACGCCTGCTCACCCGTACGCAATGGTGGAGCGCCGGGCGCTGCGTACGGGCATACTCGACGTCATGACCACGCTCAAGTCGAAGCTGCAGGACGACCTCACCACGGCCATCAAGGCCCGTGACGAGCTGCGCTCTTCCACCCTCCGTCTCACCCTGACCGCCGTCCAGAAGGAGGAGGTCGCGGGCACCGAGGCGCGCGAGCTGTCGGACGCCGAGGTCGAGAAGATCGTCGCGCGGGAGGCGAAGAAGCGCCGGGAGGCCGCCGAGGCGTTCGACAAGGGCGGCCGCGCCGAGTCGGCCGAGCGGGAGCGCGCGGAGGGCGAGGTGCTCGCCGAGTACCTGCCGAAGCCGCTCTCGGACGAGGAGCTGGAGAACATCGTCGCCGAGGCCGTGGCGGAGGCGAAGGGCGGCGGCGCCGAGGGCCCGAAGGCGATGGGCGCCGTCATGAAGATCGTCAACCCGAAGATCGCGGGCCGGGCCGAGGGCGGCCGGGTGGCCGCGGCGGTCAAGAAGCTGCTCGCGGGCTGAGGGAACGGCAGTACGGAGCAGGGGCGCCCCCACCCGGTGGGGGCGCCCCTGCTCGCCTTTGTGTGTCACGGGCCGGCTGACGTCAGCCCGTCCCCCCGAAGAGCCCGGGGAAGCCGGGGATGTCCCAGCCGCCGCCCGGCTTGTCGCCGCCGTGGCCATGGCCGCCGCCGTGGCCGCCTCCGGGCCGGTCGTGGCGGCCGCCGCCTCCGCGGTTCTTGCCGTCGTCCTTGTCCTTGCCGGCGTCGCCGAGCGGGACGGTGGGCAGCGACGGTGCGGGCCTGCCGGACAGCGCGCCCGACATCGCCTCGCGCCAGATCGGGCCGGGGGTGTCCCCGCCGTACACCTTGTCGTGGAAGTTGCCGCCGATGGTGATGTCGAACATCCGGCGCTTGTGAGCCGGGTCACCCACCCACACCGCGCCGGCCATGTTCGGGGTGTAGCCGGTGAACCAGGCCGCGTACCGGCTGTCGGTGGTGCCGGTCTTGCCCGCGCTGTCCCGGCCCTGGAGGCCGGCCTGCCTGCCGGTGCCGTCCTCGACCACGCCCTTGAGCAGCGCGTTGATGGTCTTGGCGGTCTGCTGGGACATCGCACGGTGGCAGCTGGTCTTCGGTACGGTCAGCGCCTTGCCGGTCGCGTCGGTGATCGACTCGATGGCGACCGGGGAGCAGTGGACGCCCTCGTTGGCGAAGGTCGCGTAGGCGTTGGCCATGATCAGCGGGGACACCTCGGGGGAGCCCAGCGCGATGGCGGGGCTCTGCTCCACCGGCTTGCCGTTGGAGCGCTTGATGCCCATCTTGTCGGCCATCTTGGTCACCGGGCAGATCCCGATGTCGCTGATCAGCTGCACGAAGTAGGTGTTGACCGACTTCGCGGTCGCCTCCTTCATGCTGTACGGGCCGACCTCGGAGGTGTTCTCGTTCGAGACCGGGTCGTTGCCCGTCCACTGCCCTGTGCAGGTGGAGACCGGGCTCGGGTACTGCATCTTGTACGGCGACGAGTACGACTGGTCCGGGCTCTTGCCGGCCTCCAGGGCCGCCGCCGCGATCACCGGCTTGAACGTCGAGCCGGGCTGGTAGCCCGCGCCGCCGCCCATCTTCTGGTCGACGGACAGGTTCATCTGAGTCTGGTTCTGACCGAAGCCGTACGGGCGTGACTGGCCCATGCCCAAAATCTTTCCGGTGCCGGGCTGGACGATCGTCGCCGCGGCGGCGACGGGGTCGTTGTCGTAGACCTGACCGGTGACGGCCGACTGGATCGCCTTCTGGGTCTGCGGGTCGAGCGTCGTACGGATCGTCAGGCCACCCTGGTTCCAGCGCTTGCTGCGTTCCTTGCGGGTCTTGCCGAAGGCCTGGTCGTTCAGCAGCACCTCGCGTACGTAGTCGCAGAAGAACCCGGCACCCGAACCGGCCGTGATGCAGCCGTTCTTGGGGCGGCTGACGTCCAGCTTGATCGGCTTCTTGGCGGCGGCGTCGGCCTCGGCCTGGGTAACGGCCTTCGTGTCGGCCATCCGCTGCAGCACGGTGTTCCGGCGGCGCTGCGCCTCCTTGGGGTCGTTGACCGGGTCGTACCGGCTCGGCGACTGCACGATGCCCGCCAGCAGCGCGGACTCGTCCAGGGTCAGGTCCTTGGCGTGCTTGCTGAAATACCGCTGCGCGGCGGCCTCGACGCCGTACGCCTGCTGCCCGAAGAAGGTGATGTTCAGGTAGTTCTGAAGGATCTTCTGCTTGCCCAGCTCCTCCTCGACCTGGATCGCGTACTTCAGCTCCTTGACCTTGCGGCCGATGGTCTGCTGGGTGGCCTGGGCGACCTTGTCAGGGTCGTCGCCGGCCTCCTCGACGAAGACGTTCTTCACGTACTGCTGCGTCAGCGTCGAGGCGCCCTCGGAGACGCCGCCGGACCGCGCGTTCTTGTTGAGCGCGCGCAGGATGCCCTTCAGGTCGATCGCGCCGTGCTGGTAGAAACGCGCGTCCTCGATGGCGACGATCGCCTTCTGGACGTACGGCGACATGTCCTTGAGGCCGACCACGGTGCGGTCGCGCGAGTAGACCTTGGCGATCTCGCCGCCGTTCGCGTCGAGGATGGTGGTCCGCTGGCTCAGCGGTGGAGTCTTGAGGTTGGCGGGGATCTCGTCGAAGCCCTCGACCGATCCCTTGGCCGCGAGGCCCAGCGCGCCGGCGGCGGGGAGGGCCAGGCCCGCCAGCACCGCTCCGGCCAGGACGCTGACACCCAGGAATTTAGCGGCCTGCTGGGTCTTGGTCAGACCCCCGCCGTCGCGCTTCTTACCCATGAGGGCAGCCTAAGCCCTCGTGTGCGGCGTCCCGAGGGAGCGGGGCTGGCTCGGGACGTCCGCGTATCGGGGCGTGCGGTTCCGGCTGGCCTGAAGGGGTCTCGGGTGGCTTGAAGTGGTGCGGGGTGACGGGAGGGGCGCGGGTGGCCGACGTGGTCCTCCGGCCGTGCTGTGACCGCGGTGGCGCCGGTGGCGACCGGCCCGGTGCGACTTCCCGATGTAGCTACGTTCTCAATCGCCGGACAGGGGCGCATCTGTTCGTTTAACCTGATCCCGTCCGGCGCGGCAGAGAGATCACGTCGCTTCGTCAACCCCGCCTTCGTGTGCGCAGAGCGCCCCGTACGTCCGCTTCTGTCGCCGAAAACCCGTTGTGGCGGTGGTGAACTGCCCCATGCTGCCGGGAACGTGGCGTATGCCACCGGCTCACTCCGTTGGGTGATCTGCCGCGTACGCATAGTCCGTTCGGGCCATTCAAGATTGGGCCCGAAGGGGGTGTTGCGCCCTGCTCGCCTTCCGTAACGTCCTCAACTGGCAACGGTGAATATGCCGCTTGCCGCCGTGGGGGAGCCTCGATTCGGGAGAGGACGGCGCCAGCATGAGCTGGGTAACCGACTGGAGTACACAGGCAGCCTGCCGCACCACCGATCCGGACGAGCTGTTCGTTCAGGGCGCGGCCCAGAACCGGGCCAAGGCGGTCTGCACCGGATGCCCGGTGCGGACGGAGTGCTTGGCCGACGCCCTGGACAACCGCGTGGAGTTCGGAGTCTGGGGCGGCATGACCGAGCGCGAGCGGAGGGCGCTGCTGCGCCGCCGCCCGACCGTCACCTCGTGGCGCCGGCTGCTGGAGACGGCGCGTACGGAATACGAGCGCAGCACCGGCATCCTGCCCGTGGACTGCGAGGACGACGAGACGTACGAGACCACCTACGACAACACGTACGGCAACCGCTACGACGGTACGTACGGCGACTACGCCGCGGTCGGCTAGGCAGCGGCAGCCGTCTGCCGTGGGCCGCGCGGTCCACGGGCGTATTCGGCGTGGGCCGGAGTGGCCGACGAGCGGTCCGGCTGTGGTCGGAGTGCGATTCGGTGTGCGCGGTGCGGTAGGACCCGGTGCCTGGCTCCTCGGTGCCGGGAGGGCTCGGGACGGCGTAAGCCTTCTCCCCGTGCCCTGAGTCCTGAATCCGGAGACCTGAGCCGCGAGTCGGGGCCCTGAGTCGGGAGCCCTGAGCCAGGAGCTCTGAGCCGTGCGTTCGGAGCCTTGACCGCTGCTCCCCAGGTCGCCACCCGGTTTTTTTCCTACGGCCTCTTGGGCCGCGTACGGGACCTTGAGTCCCTGTTGCGGTCAGGCGTGGGCGCGTACGGTGCTCCGCCCGTCCGGTTCGGCGGCAGCGCTGAAACGGTGGGGAGGCGGTGCTCCGCCCCGGTCAGCTTCCGGCGCCCCGCCCGTCGTCCGCCGCCCGCCCCTGGCCGGCGAGGCGGGCGCCGATGGTGCGCAGCCCCGCGAGGTCGTGCACGTCTCCGGGCAGCGCGGCGATCTCCGCGACCGGGACCTCGGGATGCAGCGCGGTGAAGCGGTCGCGCGTACGCCGCTCGCGGGCGAGTACGTGCATCCGCTCGGCGTGCAGCCGCAGCAACCCGGCGGCGAGCCGCGCTGCCGACGGGGAACCGTCTGTTGTGTGTGGGTCCGCCGCGGCGGGGGAGTGGCCGTCGGCGGTACGAGAATCAGCCTTCCCGGCTGCTAGATCCACAATGCCGCCGTCACCAAGATTTTCAGACCGGCCGCCGGACGGTCCCGGAGCGCCGTCGTCCTCGCAGGCGGCCCGGTCCCGGTCCGCCAGGGCCTCCGCCGCGGCCAGCGCACGTTCCGCGCCGAGCTGGGCGGCGCCGCTGCCGTGCACCCGGTTCAGGACGAGTCCGGCCAAGGGCATCTGCTCGGCGGCCAGCCGTTCGACGAAGTACGCGGCCTCGCGCAGCGCGTCCCGCTCCGGGGCCGCCACGACGAGGAACGCGGTGCCGGGGGCCTGGAGGAGCCGGTACGTGGCGTCAGCGCGCGTACGGAAGCCGCCGAACATGGTGTCCATGGCGGCGGCGAACGTCTGGACGTCCCGCAGCAGTTGACCGCCCATGATCTTGCTGAGGGTGCCGGTCATCATCGACATACCGACATTGAGGAACTTCATCCCGGCCCGCCCGCCGGCCTTCGCGGGCGCCATCAGCACCCGGATGAACTTGCCGTCCAGGAAGGACCCGAGCCGCTTGGGCGCGTCCAGGAAGTCCAGCGCGGAGCGGCTGGGCGGGGTGTCGACGATGATCAGGTCCCACGCGTCGCGGGTGCGCAGCTGGCCCAGCTTCTCCATGGCCATGTACTCCTGCGTGCCCGCGAAGCCGGCCGACAGGGACTGGTAGAAGGGGTTCTCCAGGATCGCGCGGGCCCGCTCGGCGTCCGCGTGCGCCTCGACGATCTCGTCGAAGGTGCGCTTCATGTCCAGCATCATCGCGTGCAGCTCGCCGCCCGCGCTCTCGTCGATGCCCTTGACCCGGCGGGGCACGTTGTCCAGCTCCGAGATGCCCATCGACTGCGCCAGCCGGCGGGCCGGGTCGATGGTCAGCACGACGGCCTTGCGGCCGCGCTCGGCGGCGCGTACGCCGAGGGCCGCGGCGGTCGTGGTCTTGCCGACGCCGCCGGAGCCGCAGCAGACGACGATGCGGGTGCGCGGGTCGTCGAGCAGCGAATCCACTTCGAGGAGGGCGGCGGGGGAGTCCAGCGCGCCGTGTTCGGCGGCGGGCGGTGCGGCGCGCCCGGCCGGAGCGGCGTCGGCGTCCGGGGTGCTGTCGTCCGGGAGACTTGCGTCCGCGGTCATATGGGCCCCTGTTTCCGCAGGTCTCGCGCGAGCCGGTACAGCCCGGCGAGGTCCACTCCCTCGGGGAGCAGCTCCAACTCGTAGGTGGGCAGGTCGAGTCCGGCCAGTTCGGCGTGCTCGGCCCGCTCCAGGTCGACGCGCTGCGCGTGCTCGCGGGCCTCTTCGAGGAGGGGGTCGATGAGCCCGTCGGCCCACTTCACACCGGCCGCGCCCCGGCGGCCGCCGCGCAGACCCGCCTCGGCCAGCGCCTCGGCGATGCCCCGGCGCGCGCCGTTGGCGGCGATGTCGACCTCGCCGGTGTCCAGCACCTCGGGCCGGGTCATGTTGATCACGATGCCGCCGACCGGCAGCCCGGCGGCGCGCAGCTCGGCGATGCCGTCGACGGTCTCCTGTACGGGCATCTCCTCCAGCAGCGTCACCAGGTGGACGGCTGTCTCGGGAGACTTCAGGACGCGCATCACGGCCTGTGCCTGGTTGTGGATCGGCCCTATTTTGGCCAGGCCCGCGACCTCGTCGTTGACGTTCAGGAAGCGGGTGATGCGGCCGGTGGGCGGGGCGTCCATCACGACGGCGTCGTAGACGAACCGGCCGCGCTTGTCCTTGCGGCGCACCGCCTCGCACGCCTTGCCCGTCAGCAGGACGTCCCGCAGTCCGGGCGCGATGGTCGTGGCGAAGTCGATCGCGCCGAGCTTCTTCAGGGCCCGGCCCGCGCCGCCGAGCTTGTAGAACATCTGGAGGTAGTCCAGCAGCGCCCGCTCGGCGTCGATGGCCAGCGCGTACACGCTGCCGCCATCGGGGCCCGGCGCCACCGCGATCTTGCGCTCCTCGTAGGGGAGCGCCTCGGTCTCGAACACCTGGGCAATGCCCTGCCGGCCCTCGACCTCGACCAGGAGGGTACGGCGTCCCTCGGTGGCCAGGGCGAGGGCGAGGGCAGCGGCGACCGTGGTCTTGCCGGTACCGCCCTTGCCGCTGACGACATGGAGCCTGCTCACGCCAAGGAGCCTAACCAGTCCGGCGGCGGGCTACGCACGGGACCGGCGTCGGGTTGTGCGCCGGGGGCGTGCTGAATGTGGTGCACGCGGGGCGGGCCGCTTGGCGCCGGTGCGCGCCCGCCGCTGCCGCGGGCCGTCCGTACAGGCATTACGCTCGGCCCCATGACCAAGTGGGAATACGTGACCGTGCCGCTGCTCGTGCATGCGACCAAGCAGATTCTGGACACCTGGGGCGAGGACGGCTGGGAGCTGGTCCAGGTCGTGCCGGGGCCGAACAACCCCGAGCAGCTGGTGGCCTACCTGAAGCGGGAGAAGCAGGCATGAGCGCGGTGGAGGACAGGCTCGCCGAGCTGGGTCTGAAGCTGCCCCAGGTGGTGCCGCCGCTGGCGTCGTACCAGCCCGCGGTGCGCTCGGGCGCGTACGTCCACACCTCCGGCCAGCTGCCGATGGTGGACGGCGCGCTGCCGGCCACCGGCAAGGTGGGCGCCGAGGTCAGCCCCGAGCAGGCCAAGGAACTGGCCGCGACCTGCGCGCTGAACGCGCTGGCCGCCGTGAAGTCCGTCGTCGGCGACCTCGACAGGATCGTGCGGGTCGTGAAGGTCGTCGGCTTCGTCGCCTCGGCCCCCGGCTTCACCGGCCAGCCCGGCGTCATCAACGGCGCCAGCGAGCTGCTGGGCGAGGTCCTGGGCGACAAGGGCGTGCACGCCCGCTCCGCGGTGGGCGTGGCCGTGCTGCCGATCGACGCGCCGGTCGAGGTCGAGATGCAGGTCGAGGTCGCGGACTGACGCCGGGCGGACACGTACGACTGAGGGCGATCACGTACGGGCCCGTACGACCGCGTACGGCTGTGTTTGTGGTCGGTTTGTGATCGCGCGCGACCGCGTACGACTGGGCGGGGCGGGCCGGGGAAACCGGGCCCGCCCCGCTTCCGTATGCGCGACCCCGCGCCCGGCCCTCCCGGGGCAGCGGCTGAAGAGGTGCCCTCTCGAACATCCACGCGCAACCGCATAGCATCCGGCCATGTCGTCGACCCCCAATGGCCAGTGGTACCCGCCGGAATGGCCGGCCCGCATCCGGGCCCTCGCGCACGGCGAGCTGACCCCGGCGGCGCCCCGCCGGGCCGCGACCGTCCTGCTGCTGCGGGACACCGACGCGGGCGGCCCCGCCGTCCACATGCTGCGCAGACGCACCTCCATGGCCTTCGCCGGCGGCGCCTACGCCTACCCGGGCGGGGCCGTCGACCCGCGCGACGAGCGGCCGGTGGCCTGGGCCGGGCCCTCGCGCGCCGAGTGGGCCGCCCGGCTCGGGTGCGGAGCGGGCGAGGAGGCGGAGGCCGCGGCGCAGGCCGTGGTCTGTGCGGCCGTCCGGGAGACCTTCGAGGAGGCGGGCGTGCTGCTCGCCGGGACCTCCGCCGGAACCGTGGTCGCCGACACCACCGGTGACGACTGGGAGGCGGACCGCGCGGCGCTGGTCGCCCACGAACTGTCCTTCGCGGACTTCCTGGACCGCCGTGGCCTGGTTCTGCGCAGTGACCTCCTGGGGGCGTGGGCCCGCTGGATCACCCCGGAATTCGAGCCCCGCCGCTACGACACCTGGTTCTTCGTGGCCGCGCTGCCCGAGGGCCAGCGCACCAGAAACGTTTCCACGGAGGCCGACCGCACGGTGTGGATCCGTCCCGCCGAGGCCGCCGCCGGCTACGACCGCGGCGAGCTGCTGATGATGCCGCCCACGATCTCGACGCTGCGCGGCCTGGAGGCGTACAGGACGGCCGCCGAGGCCCTAGCGGCGGCCGGCGGCCGGGACCTGACGCCGGTCCTCGCGCAGGCCGAGCTGAAGGACGGGGAGATCGTCCTGAGCTGGCCGGGGCACGAGGAGTTCACCAAGCACATCGCCCCCGCCGCGGGGCCCGCGCCCCGGGGTGCCGCGCCCCGGGGTGCCGCGCCCGTCCCGCCCACGACCACGGGAGAGTCCCCCGCATGACGTACGCAGCCGCCCTGCCCGGCCAGCCCCGCGGAGGGGACATCGCCGGACCCGCCACCGACCGCGCCCGGTGCGTGCTCGCCCCGAACCCGTCCTCGATGACCCTGGACGGCACCAACACCTGGATCGTCGCCGAGCCGGACGCCGACGTCGCGGTCGTCATCGACCCGGGGCCGCTGGACGAGACTCACCTCAAGGCGGTCGTGGACGCGGCCGAGCGGGCCGGGAAGCGGGTCGGCCTCACGCTGCTGACACACGGTCACCCGGACCACTCCGAGGGCGCGGAGCGGTTCGCCGAGCTGACGGGTTCCCCGGTACGGGCCCTGGACCCGGCGCTGCGCCTGGGCGACGAGGGGCTGGCGGCCGGGGACGTGATCACCACCGGCGGGCTGGAGCTGCGGGTCGTACCGACCCCCGGCCACACCGCAGACTCGCTCTCCTTCCACCTCCCGGCCGACGCCGCCGTGCTGACCGGCGACACGATCCTGGGCCGCGGGACCACCGTCGTCGCGCACCCGGACGGCCGCCTGGGCGACTACCTCGACTCGCTGCGGCGGCTGCGGTCCCTGACCGTCGACGACGGCGTCACAACCGTCCTCCCGGGCCATGGGCCCGTACTGAACGACGCGCAGGGCGCGATCGAGTTCTATCTCGCGCACCGCGCCAACCGGCTGGCCCAGGTCGAGACGGCGGTCGAGGCTGGGCACCGCACGGCCTCGGAGGTCGTCGCGAGCGTGTACGCGGACGTGGACCGCACCCTGTGGCCGGCGGCCGAGCTGTCCGTACGGGCGCAGCTGGACTACCTCGGGGAGCATGGGCTGATCTGACGCGGGGACACGGGCCGACCCGAGGGAGCGGCGGGCGGCGGCCGTGGTCGTCCGGCCGGGCCCTCGGCGCCTGTCGCGGCCGCTCAGGCGTCCGCTGGGCCGTCAGGGTCCGCCGCCGGGCCCAGCTCGCGCTCGATGCCGCCGCGCAGCAGCTCGCGGGCGCGCTCCAGGGGGACCGAGCCGCTGAGCCAGCGGGTGCTGAGCCCTTCGACGAGCGCGGTCAGCCGTTCGGCGGTGTCGGCCACCGGGGCGTTCCGGTCGGCCGTGCCGGCGGCCTGCGCCTCCCGTACGAGGTCGGCGACGTCGTCCGTCCACTGCCGGGTCGCCTCGCGCAGCTGCTCCCGCAGCCCGGCGTCGAAGATGGCGCTGGACTGGAACTCGCCCCACGCGGTGCTGTTCTCCACCAGCTCCGGGGTGTCCTGGAGTTCGCGCAGCAGCATCTCCTCCAGCTGGGCGCGCGGGCCGCCCGTGCGGACGGTCTCCGGGCCCGGCGCGGTGCAGCGCTCGGCGCGTTCGCCGATGAAGTCCAGGGTGCGGCGGAGCAGTTCGGCGCGGCCGCCGAAATGGTAGTAGATCAGTCCGGTGGAGACGCCGGCCGCGGCCGCGATCTCTTCCACCCGCAGGCCGCGTACGCCGCTTCGCGCGATGGTGCGGGTCGCGGCTTCAAGGATCTGCTGTCGGCGTTCGGACACAGTCACCCACCGTACTCGGTGCCCGCTGGGCGGTAACCGGTCGCCATCGGTTCTCTGCGGTGCTACGTTCGGCACGGTCTCTGACTGAAATTTCAGTCAGGAAACCGGGGTGGTCCGGCACCGACGGGCGGCCCGGAAAGGAGAACAGCCGTCATGAACCGACCACGACGTCTTCCGTCACGCCGCAGGCTGCTCGGGCTCGGCGGCCTGGGAGCGCTGGCGGGTACGGGACTCGCGTACGCCGCGTGGACACCCCGGCCCTCCGTGCCCACAGGGCCCACCGCACCGGCCGCCGCGTCCGTCCCCGCGCGGATGCCCGCCGAGTGGCGGCCCCATGCCGCTACGTACCTCGCCTGGCCACCGGCCGACTCGCTCTGGAAAGACCAGGCCCCCGCCGTGCAGCGCGACATCGCGCGGCTGGCGCGCACCCTCGCCGAGTACGAGCCGGTCGTGCTGCTGGCCGGCCCAAAGGAGCAGGCACGGGCCCGCCGGGCGTGCGGTATGGCGGTGGAGATCGTGCCGCTCCCGGTCGACGACCTGTGGATGCGCGACACCGGCCCGGTCTTCGTCACCCGGCCGGATGCGTCACCGGGGCCCGGCCGCGCGGGCGTCGACCTCCACTTCAACGGGTGGGGCGGCAAGCAGCGCCACCCGCACGACGCCGAGGTGGCCCGCAGGCTGCTGGACCACGAGGGGATCACCCGTATCGACGCCGGGATCGTCGCCGAGGGCGGCTCCGTGGAGGTCGACGGCGAGGGAACGCTGCTCGCCACCGAGAGTTCCCTGGTCAACCCCAACCGCAACCCCGGCAGGACGCGGGCGGAGATCGAGCGGGAGCTGCGCCGCCTCCTCGGCGTGACCCGGGTGATCTGGATCGCGGGCGTGCGCGGCGCGGACATCACCGACTGCCATGTCGACACCGTCGCGCGCTTCGTGGAGCCGGGCGTCGTCGCCCTGAACCGCCCCTGGACGGGGGACGGTCCGGACGTCTGGACGCGGGTGTACGAGCAGGCCCGCGGCGTCCTCGCGAAGGCCCGCGACGCCCGCGGCAGGCGTCTGGAGGCCGTCGAGATCGCGGAGCCCGACCCGTACGCGATCGGCGACCGGGGGCCGGAATTCCTGTCCTCGTACCTGAACTACTACGTGGCGAACGATGTGGTGGTCCTGCCGCGCTTCGGCGACCGCCGGGCCGACGACCGGGCCGCGGGGGTGCTGCGCGACCTGCATCCGGGCCGCGACATCCGGCAGATTCCGATCGACGCGGTCGGCGAGGGCGGGGGCGGCATCCACTGCGCCACGCAGCAGCTGCCGAGGGTGCCGTAGGGCCTGTCCGCCCGGTTTCACGCGAAAGGGTCCCGCTCCCGCAGGAGAAGGACCCTTTCGGTGCTGCTTTGTGCTGTGCAGCCGGTGCGCGTCAGCGGGAACGCTTCGCCAGCCGCTCCACGTCCAGCAGGATCACCGCGCGCGCCTCCAGGCGCAGCCAGCCGCGGCCCGCGAAGTCCGCGAGGGCCTTGTTGACCGTCTCGCGCGAGGCGCCGACGAGCTGGGCCAGCTCCTCCTGCGTGAGGTCGTGCACGACGTGGATGCCCTCCTCGGACTGCACGCCGAAGCGGCGCGACAGGTCCAGGAGCGCCCGGGCGACCCGGCCCGGAACGTCGGAGAAGACCAGGTCGGACATCTGGTCGTTGGTCTTGCGCAGCCGGCGCGCGACGGCGCGCAGCAGCGCCGTGGCAACCTCCGGGCGGGCGTTCAGCCAGGGCTGGAGGTCACCGTGGCCCAGGCCCAGCAGCTTGACCTCGGTGAGCGCGGTGGCGGTGGCGGTACGCGGGCCCGGGTCGAAGAGGGAGAGCTCGCCGATCAGCTCGCCGGGGCCGAGGACGGCGAGCATGTTCTCCCGCCCGTCCGGGGAGGTGCGGTGCAGCTTCACCTTGCCCTCGGTGACCACGTACAGGCGGTCGCCCGGGTCCCCTTCGTGGAACAGGGCGTCGCCGCGGGCGAGCGTGACCTCTCCCATCGAGGCGCGCAGCTCGGCCGCCTGCTCGTCATCGAGCGCCGCGAAGAGCGGTGCGCGCCGCAGAACGTCGTCCACGAGATCTCTCCTTGTCGACATGCTCAAAGGGACCTTGGTCCCCATCATGCCGGAATGCAAAACAGTGCGATCAATCACAAGGATGCCGGACCCGTGGCGCAAGCCATACGGCAGGGGGCCGATTGGACCCACGGGCACCGGCGATCGGACGGGATGTCAGTGGGTGGCCTTAGTCTGGCCGAGTGTCCAATACGCCGGTGAGAGCACAGGACAAGGGGGCTGAGCGAGTGAGCGCGGGCCGTGATTCCGCTGTGGGCGAACAGGCGCCCGCCGAAGCCGCGAAGGCGGTGAAATCCTGGGAAAAGGGACGTAAGGCTGCGACGCGGAAGAAGTCCGCCGCCACCGACGCAGCCGGCACCTCTGCCGCGAAGACGGCCCCGGCGAAGCAGGCGGTCGCCAAGAAGGCTGTTGCGAAGAAGGCCACGGCGAAGCAGGCCGTCGCGGCGAAGAAGACCGCCGCCAAGACCACGGCCGAGAAGACCACGGCCGAGAAGGCAGCCTCCGCCAAGGCCGCCACCTCCAAGGCCAACGCCCCCAAGCCCGTCCCCGCCGCCAAGCCCGAGTCCCGTACCGCCATGGTCCGCCGGGCCCGGCGGATGAACCGCGAGCTGGCCGAGGTGTATCCGTACGCCCACCCCGAGCTGGACTTCCGCAACTCCTTCGAGCTGCTCGTCGCCACGGTGCTGTCCGCGCAGACCACCGACCTGCGGGTCAACCAGACCACCCCGGCCCTGTTCGCCGCCTACCCCACCCCGGAGGACATGGCCGCCGCCGAGCCGGAGCGGCTGGAGGAGCTGATCCGGCCGACGGGGTTCTTCAGGGCCAAGGCGAAGTCGCTGCTGGGCCTCTCGACGGCGCTGCGGGACCGTTTCGACGGTGAGGTGCCCGGCCGCCTGGAGGACCTGGTGACGCTGCCGGGCGTCGGCCGCAAGACCGCCAACGTGGTTCTGGGCAACGCCTTCGGCGTACCGGGCATCACGGTCGACACCCACTTCGGGCGGCTGGTGCGGCGCTTCCGCTGGACCGAGCAGCAGGACCCGGAGAAGGTCGAGGCGGAGATCGCCGAGATCTTCCCCAAGAGCGAGTGGACGATGCTCTCGCACCGCGTCGTCTTCCACGGCCGCCGGGTCTGCCACTCCCGCAAGCCCGCCTGCGGCGCCTGCCCCATCGCGCACGACTGCCCTTCGTACGGCGAGGGGGAAATGGACCCGGAGAAGGCGAAGAAGCTGCTCAAGTACGAGATGGGCGGTCAGCCGGGCCAGCGGCTGCGGCCCCCTGCCGACTATCCGGGGCAGCCCGCGCCGCCGCTGGCGGGCCGTTGAGCGGCGTAGTGCGCCCGGCGCGGCCGGGCCCGGCCGCGGTTCTCCGGGGTCCGTTCCGCCCCGGCCGTGCCGCCCGGGACGAAACCGTCACACCCCGGAGGGGAACCGAACCGGTCGTGAACGGACTCAGCCCGAATAGGACCGGCCACGGCCGCACGACCATCGATCCCATCGATCCAAGGGCCTGAGGGGGCGCGTATGACGAGCGCACGGGAGCAGTACGGGAAGACGGCGGCGTACGAGGCGGCCGTCCGCACCGACGGCCTGCCGGAGTGGCTGACGCCGGTCTCCCGCGCCGCCGCCACGATCGAGCCCCACCAGCTCAGCCGCTTCCTGCCGCCCGAGAGCGGCGGTCGGCAGTCCGCCGTACTGGTCCTCTTCGGGCACGGCGACCGCGGCCCGGAGCTGCTGCTCATGGAGCGTGCGGGCACCCTGCGCTCGCACGCCGGCCAGCCCTCGTTCCCCGGAGGCGCCCTCGACCCCGAGGACGGCGACCCGGAGGGGGAGGGGCCGGTGCGCGCCGCGCTGCGCGAGGCGTGGGAGGAGACCGGGCTGGACCCGTCGGGTGTACAGGTCTTCGGCGTGCTGCCGCGGCTGTACATCCCCGTGAGCGGCTTCGTCGTCACGCCCGTCCTGGGCTGGTGGCGGGAGCCGAGTCCGGTGGGGCCGGTGGACGAGGCGGAGACCGCCCGCGTCTTCACGGTTCCCGTGGCGGATCTCACGGACCCCGCGCACCGGGTCACCGCCCGCCACCCCAGCGGCCATGTGGGCCCCGCCTTCCTCGTCGAGTCCGCCCTGGTCTGGGGTTTCACCGCCGGGGTGATTGACCGGATCCTGCACTACGCGGGGTGGGAGCTGCCGTGGGACCGCGCCAAGCAGGTCCCGCTCGACCGGCGCGCGTGAGACGGTGGCGGGCGTGAACGTGCTGGACATCGTGTTGCTGGCCGCGGCCGTGTGGTTCGCCGTCGTCGGCTACCGCCAAGGCTTCGTCGTCGGCATCCTGTCCGTGATCGGCTTCCTCGGGGGCGGCCTGGTCGCGGTCTACCTGCTGCCCGTGATCTGGAACGAGATCACCGACGACGCCACCCCGGGCACCTTCGCGGTGATCGCCGCGGTCGCCGTCGTGGTCGTGTGCGCGTCCGTGGGGCAGGCGCTGACCACCCATTTGGGCAACAAGCTGCGGCGCTACATCACCTGGTCACCCGCGCGCGCCCTGGACGCCACCGGCGGCGCGCTGGTCAACGTCCTGGCGATGCTGCTGGTCGCCTGGCTGATCGGCTCCGCGCTGGCCCGTACGTCGCTGCCGACGCTGGGCAAGGAGGTCCGCAACTCCAAGGTGCTGCTCGGCGTCTCCCAGGTGATGCCGGAGCAGGCGAACACCTGGTTCCAGGACTTCTCCTCGGTGCTCGCGCAGAACGGCTTCCCGCAGGTCTTCACGCCGTTCTCGAACGAGCCGATCCACTCGGTGCCGGCGCCCGACCCCAAGCTGGCGAACAGCCCGGTCGCGGCCCAGGCGCGCAAGAGCATCGTCAAGGTCGTCGGTACGGCCCCGAGCTGCGGCAAGGTCCTCGAAGGCAGTGGTTTCGTCTTCGCGCCGCACCGGGTCATGACCAACGCGCACGTGGTGGGCGGCGTCAAGGAGCCGACCGTCCAGATAGGCGGCGAGGGGCGTACGTACGACGCGAAGGTCGTCCTGTACGACTGGGAGCGTGACATCGCGGTGCTCGACGTGCCGTCGCTGCCCGCGCCCGCGCTGCGTTTCGCGCAGGACGACGCGAGCACCGGCAAGGGTGCCATCGTCGCCGGCTTCCCGGAGAACGGCGGCTATGACGTCCGCGCGGCCCGTATCCGCAGCCGTATCCCGGCCAAGGGCCCGGACATCTACCACCGCGGCACGGTCAACCGCGATGTGTACTCCCTGTACGCCACGGTCCGGCAGGGCAACTCCGGCGGCCCGCTGCTCACGCCGAGCGGCGAGGTGTACGGAGTGGTCTTCGCCAAGTCCCTGGACGACACCCACACCGGTTACGCGCTGACCGCCGACGAGATCCGCGAGGACATCACCAAGGGGCGTACGGCCGAGCGGCCGGTCGACAGTCAGGGTTGCGCGATGTGAGGCGACGCCGGGCCGGACGGACCCGGGCGGGGAGGCGGACGCCGCCGCCCGGGCCCGGGGCTCCGGCGGGTGTCAGGTCCGTGGATGCTTCAGGCGCGCGGTCATCCAGCGCGCACGACGGCGCAGGATGTGCGGAATGCCCAGCGGGTGGGCGAGGCCGGGGCTCTCACCGGACACACGGTCCGAGGAACCCCTCTCCTGAGTGCCCACTGCAGCGGCGTTGCTGCGGCGGTTGCGTGCCACGTCACGGTAGTCGTGCGTCCAGCCCATACCCACGACTCTGCCCGTGCCCCGGGCTCCGTAACCGCCCGGCGGCCCGTCAATTGGCCTATGCGGGCGGCAATTGGCTGTTCGTCATACGTGCGTTCGGATCCGGTCGGCGTGTCGTGCCGCCCGGCGCCCGGGTCACGCCCCTGCGGGGTTTCAAGAACCCGCCCGGGGGCTCCGTACGCGGCGGGGGCGATGCCCGTGCGGGGCCACCGGACTACCGGTCCGGTTCCGGGTCCCGCAGCCAGTTGATCAGCTCGGCGGAGAACGCCACCGGGTCCTCCTCGTGCGGGAAGTGCCCGAGACCGTCGAAGAGCCGCCAGCGGTACGGGGCCTCCACGTACTCGCCGGAGCCGGCCGCGCTGCGGGTGCGCATCACGGGGTCGAGCGAGCCGTGCAGATGCAGCGTCGGCACCCGTACGGGCCACTTCATGCGCCGGTTGAACTGGATGCCGTCCGGCCGGGCCATCGACCGCACCATCCAGCGGTACGGCTCGATCGCGCAGTGCGCGGTCGAGGGGATGCTCATCGCGCGCCGGTAGACCTCGACATCCTCGTCCTCGGGCAGCCGCGGCCCGGACCAGTCCCGGATCAGCCGCCCCACCAGGGCGGCGTCGTCCGCCATCAGCCGGCGTTCGGGCAGCCACGGCCGCTGGAAGTTCCAGACGTAGGAGCTCTGCCGGGTCTGCTTGAAGTCGGCCAGCATGGCCGCGCGCCAGCGCCGCGGATGCGGCATCGAGGACACCGCCAGCCGCCGTACCAGCTTCGGCCGCATCACCGCGGCGGTCCACGCCAGGTAGCCGCCGAGATCATGGCCGACGAGCGCGGCGTCCGGCTCGCCGAGGGACCGTACGACCCCGGTGATGTCCAGCGCCAGGTTGGCCGGATCGTAACCGCGGGGCGTGCGGTCGCTGCCGCCCACGCCCCGCAGGTCCATCGCCACCGCACGGAAACCCGCTCCGGCGAGCGCCGGGAGCTGGTGGCGCCAGGCCCACCAGAACTGCGGGAAGCCGTGCAGCAACAGCACCAGCGGGCCGTCACCCATCTCGGTGATGTGGAAACGCGCGCCGTTGGCCGCCACGTCCCGGTGGATCCAGGGCCCGTCGGGACGTACGACCGCGTCGGAACTGTCGGGAGCCGTCATACGGAGGAGCGTGTCACAGACTCCAGGACCGGGTGGTCCTCGGGAACCGCGCGCGGATGCGGCTTGACGTTCTGCAGTACGGCGGCCGTCTCCTTGGCCGAACTGATGGTCTTCTCCGGCTTCTTGATCTTCTTGAGCTTGCTGACCGCCATCAGGACCAGCAGCAGGGCGACGACCAGGAAGGCGCCGCCGACGATCAGGAAGGACCAGGCGAGGCCGAGGCCGAGGTTGTGGATGCCGTAGGCGGCGGCGAAGCTCAGGACCGGCAGCGCGAACAGCGCCAGCGCGCCGGCCACGAGGAACGCGGCGCTGCCGATGCCGGCCCGCTTGGCGTCCTGCCGCAGCTCGGCCTTGGCCAGTGCGATTTCGTCGTGCACCAGTGCGGACATCTCGGCGGTGGCCGTGGCCACCAGCTGCCCGAGGCTGCGGTCCGCGCCGTCGTCGGCTGTGCTCATCGCCGTCTCCCTCTTGTCTTCTCCCGGATGCTAAAGCCTCTCAGATCATGCCGGACCATCGTCCCCGGCGTTTGCGCCGGAGGCCACTTCGGCAAGGCGGCGGTGTTCCGCGGCCTTCGCCTCCAGGAGTTTCGCCATCCGCAGGTGGTACTCCGGGTTGCCCAGTTCGTACACGTCCGGGATGCCGTCCTGGTCCTCGTCGCGGTCCTCGTCCTCGCACAGCTTCCGGTACTTGGCGTTACGCATCTTCAGCAGGATCCCGGACAACACCGCGGCGATCAGCGAGCCCGTCAGGACGGCCGCCTTGATCTCGTCGGTCAGCAGCGGGTCGTCGGTGAAGGCCAGCTCGCCGATGAGCAGCGAGACCGTGAAACCGATGCCGGCGAGTGAGGCGACGGCGAAGACGTCCGGCCACTTCAGGTCGGGGTTCAGCTCCGCCTTGGTGAAGCGGGCCGCGCACCACGTACCGCCGAAGATGCCCACCGCCTTGCCGACGACCAGGCCGAGGACGACGCCGAGCGTCTCCGGCTTGGTGAACACGTCGTGCAGCGCGCTCCCGGAGACCGAGACCCCCGCCGAGAAGAGCGCGAACAGCGGCACCGCGAGGCCGGCCGAGACGGGCCGCACCAGGTGCTCGATGTGCTCGCCGGGGGACTGCTGCTCGCCGTCGCGGCGGTGGCAGCGCAGCATCAGGCCCATGGCGACGCCCGCGATCGTGGCGTGTACGCCGCTGTTGTACATCAGGCCCCAGATGACCAGGGCGAGCGGTACGTAGATGTACCAGCCGCGTACACCCTTGCGCAGCAGCAGGTAGAAGGCGGCGAGGCCGACGACGGCGAAGCCGAGCGCCAGGAAGTTGAGCTGCGAGGTGAAGAAGACCGCGATGATCAGGATCGCGAAGAGGTCGTCGACGACGGCGAGGGTGAGCAGGAAGGCGCGCAGCGCGGACGGCAGGGAGGTGCCGATGACGGCGAGTACGGCCAGCGCGAAGGCGATGTCGGTGGCGGTCGGCACCGCCCAGCCAGCCGTCGAGCCGCCGCCCGCGGTGTTGACCAGGAAGTAGACGAGGGCGGGCATCGCCATGCCGCACAGCGCGGCGACCACCGGGAGGACGGCCTTCTTGGGTTCGCGCAGGTCACCGGCGACCAGTTCGCGTTTGAGCTCGATGCCGGCGACGAAGAAGAAGACGGCGAGCAGGCCGTCGGCGGCCCAGTGCTGCAGGGACAGGTCCAGGCCGATCGACCCGATGCCGAGGTGGAAGCCCCGTACCGACTCGTAACTGGAACCCAGGGTATTGGCCCAGACCAGGGCCACGACGGCGGCGATGAGCAGCAGGACGCCGCCCACGGTCTCGGCGCGCAGCGCGTCCGCGATGAAGTTCCGCTCGGGCAGGGACATCCGCCCGAGGAATATGGATCGGCGGTTGTGGGGCGCGCTCACGCGAGGACCTCCGGTGTTTCGGCAGCTGGATACGGCTGTTGCAGTTGCCGACCAGACTTCCCGGCGCACCTTTGGTATTTGTCGCGTTCTTGACGCGATCCCTACTGTACCCGGGCCACGCGGGGATAAATCCGGCGAGCTTCACCTTACGGGCATTTGGTGTGATCGGCCGCTCGGCGGCGGGTGTCGGGGCGCCCGGAACAGGTGAGGGGCACCCGGCCGGCCTGCGGACGGGTGCCCCTCGGGGTGGCGGTCAGTCATCAGCACATACGTACGAGCGCGCGCCGATGCCCGGCCACCGGGCGCGCTCTCCCGGAGCGCGCGGTGGGTCCTGGTGAAACGTCGGGATCTCGGGTGAGGTCCCTCCTTCGGTCAGTCCTCGCTCGCCGCGCCGGGCAGCTTCGCCTGGATCAGGTCCATGACGCCGGAGTCCGTCAGCGTCGAGACGTCGCCCAGGTCGCGGTTCTCGGCGACATCGCGCAGCAGCCGGCGCATGATCTTGCCGGAGCGGGTCTTCGGCAGCTCGGCCACCGGCAGGATGCGCTTCGGCTTGGCGATCGGGCCGAGCTGCTTGGCGACGTGCGCCCGCAACTCCTCCACCAGTCCCTCGTCCTCCGCCGCGGTGCCGCGCAGGATGACGAAGGCGCAGATCGACTGGGTCGTCTGCGGGTCGGTCGCGCCGACGACGGCGGCCTCGGCGACCTTCGGGTGCGAGACCAGCGCGGACTCGACCTCGGTGGTGGAGATGTTGTGGCCGGACACCAGCATCACGTCGTCCACCCGGCCGAGCAGCCAGATGTCGCCGTCCTGGTCCTTCTTCGCGCCGTCGCCGGCGAAGTACCGGTCCTCGAAGCGCGACCAGTAGGTGTCCAGGTAACGCTGGTCGTCGCCCCAGATCGTCCGGAGCATGGACGGCCACGGCTCGGTCAGGACCAGGTAGCCACCGCCTCCGTCCGGCACCTCGCGGGCCTCGTCGTCCACGACGGTGGCCGCGATGCCGGGCAGCGGGCGCTGCGCCGAACCGGGCTTGGTCTCCGTGACGCCGGGCAGCGGGCTGAGCATCATGCCGCCGGTCTCCGTCTGCCACCAGGTGTCGACGATCGGGGCACTGTCGGCGCCGATGTGCTTGCGGTACCACATCCACGCCTCCGGGTTGATGGGCTCGCCCACCGAACCGAGGATCCGCAGCGAGGACAGGTCGTACTTCGCGGGGATGTCGTCGCCCCACTTCATGCAGGCGCGGATCGCGGTCGGCGCGGTGTAGAGGATCGTGACGCCGTACTTCTGCACGATCTCCCACCAGCGGCCCTGGTGCGGGGTGTCGGGCGTGCCCTCGTAGAGCACCTCGGTCGCGCCGTTGGCCAGCGGTCCGTAGGTGATGTACGAGTGGCCGGTCACCCAGCCGACGTCGGCGGTGCACCAGTAGACGTCGGACTCCGGCTTGAGGTCGAAGACGGCGTGGTGGGTGTACGCCACCTGGGTGAGGTAGCCGCCGGTGGTGTGCAGGATGCCCTTGGGCTTACCGGTGGTGCCGGAGGTGTAGAGGATGAACAGCGGGTGCTCGGCGTCGAACGCCTCGGGAGTGTGTGTCCCGCTCTGCCGCCCGACGATGTCGTGCCACCACACGTCGCGGCCCTCGGTCCAGGCCACGTCCTCCTGGCCCGTACGGCGTACGACCAGGACGCTGCGCACGTTCTCCGTACCGGGCCTGGTCAGCGCCTCGTCGACGGCGGGCTTGAGGGCGGAGGGCTTGCCGCGGCGGTAGCCCCCGTCGGCGGTGATCACCACGCGGGCGTCGGCGTCGTTGATACGGGTCGCCAGCGCGTCGGCGGAGAAGCCGCCGAAGACGACCGAGTGCGGCGCGCCCAGGCGGGCGCAGGCCAGCATGGAGATGACGGCCTCGGGAATCATCGGCAGGTAGATCGCGACCCGGTCGCCGGCCGTGACGCCCAGCTCGGTCAGCGCGTTGGCGGCCTGGGAGACCTCGCGCTGCAGCTCGGCGTAGGTGATCGAGCGGGTGTCGCCGGGCTCGCCCTCGAAGTGGATGGCGACGCGGTCGCCGAGCCCGTTCTCCACGTGGCGGTCCACGCAGTTGTACGCGACGTTGAGCTTGCCGTCGGCGAACCACTTGGCGAACGGCGGGTTGGACCAGTCGAGCGTCTCGGTGGGTTCGGTCGCCCACGTCAGGCGCTTGGCCTGGGTGGCCCAGAAACCCAGCCGGTCCGCCGCGGCCCGGTCGTACGCCTCGGCGGTGACGTTGGCGTTCGCGGCCAGTTCGGCGGGCGGCGCGAACCGCCGCTCCTCCTTCAGAAGGTTGGCCAGGCTTTCGTTGCTCACGTCATCTCCCATTCCCGGGGCGTGCGATGTCTCTCCCGGCCATAGCTCATCAGCCCACCGCCCGGCCTGACAAGGCCTGTGGACAAAAATTGGTGTAGACCTTTACTGTCCGCAGGTCAAGTGCCGTTTACGGGTGGGGCAGCAGAGCACCGCAAGGGGTGAGGCGGACGGTGTGGACTGACGCCCGACACCGTCCGGTCACGCCGTCACCGCCGCCGCCCGGGGCCGTACCGCGCAGAACGTGCCGGTGGCCCGGTCGAGGACGTACGCCTGGGCCTCGGCCACGTGGAAGTACATCCCGTGCAGGGTGAGCGCGCCCTCGGCGACACGCCGGGCGACGCATGGGTACGACATCAAGTGGTCGAGCTGCTGGACGACGTTGACCAGCGCGAGCCGTTCCACGTCGTCGGTCACCGGGCGTCCGTCCAGCGCGACTTCGCCCCGCCCCAGCCGGCCGATCCGCTGCATCCGGGCCAGGCTCGGACGGCCGTGCCGCAGCCAGCGCGCGAGCGGGGTCTGCGCGCCCGGCTCGTGGTCGGTGCCGAGCAGCGCCTGCATCGCCCCGCACCCCGAATGCCCGCAGACGGTCAGCGAACCGACCTCCAGCACCTCGACCGCGTACTCGATGGCCGCGCCCACCGAGTCGCACGCGGCGTCCGTGCCGGGCGGCGGCATCAGGTTGCCGACGTTGCGTACGGTGAACAGGTCCCCCGGGCCGCTGGAGGTGATCATGCTGGTGACCAGGCGGGAGTCGGCGCACGTCAGGAAGAGCTGGGTGGGCCGCTGGCCTTCGTGGGCCAGCCGCGCCAGCTCCTCCCGTACCAGCGGAGCCGTGTTGCGCTGGAACGCGCTGACGCCGCCGAGCAGTTGACTGCCGCTGGACTGCGGCGCGGCTTCCTGGGGCGGGCGGGTGCAGTGGTGGTTGCGCCACGGTGTCCACGGGCGGCAGTGGTGGGCGCTCGCGGGCTCCGCGATCGGGCTTCCGGCGCGGCCACCCAGGGTCACCCAGCCGCCGCCCGCGCGATGCCCGTCGGACCAGGCCCGCAGGGCCTCGTACGCGGCATGGTCCATGAACGAGCCTCCCAGTTCGACGACGGTGTCCGCCCCGGCGGGCACCTGGGCGAGGGCCCGGGTCAGCCTCGGTACCGCGAGGAACGTCAACTGCCCATTGACGCAGACCCGGTGGCGGCCCTCCTCGGCGCTGACCGTGACCCGGGTGTGGGTCAGCCGCCGCAGCGACAGGAAGACCGTCACCCCGATGCCCAGGGCCACACCCTGGAGGACACCGAAGAGCACCACACCGCCCAGGGTGACCGCGTACACCGGGAACTCCCGGTGCCGCTGCACGTGCTTGATGTGCGCGAAGCTCACCATCCGTACGCCCATGACCATCACCAGCGCGGCGAGCGCGGCCAGCGGGATCCGCTCCAGGGCCGTGGCCAGCAGGCCGGCGCAGAGCACCACCCAGACGCCGTGCAGCACGGTGGCGCGGCGACTGACCGCGCCCGCCCGTACGTTCGCCGAGCCGCGCATCGCGCCGCCGGCCACCGGGAGCCCGCCGAGCAGCCCGGACAGCACGTTGGCGACGCCCTGGCCCGCCAGCTCGCGGTCGAGGTCCGTACGGGGCGTGGTCACGGCGCGGTCGGTGGCGAGGCGGTCGACCGCGACCGCCGACAGCAGCGACTCCATGCTGGCGACGAGGGTGACGGTGAGGACGGCCGCGACGATGCCCAGGACCGGCCCGTCCGGGAGGGCGGGCAGCGCCTGCAGGGACCAGTCGGGCAGCGCGACGCGCGGCACCGGCGCCGCCGCACTCACGGCCGTCGCGGCGGCCACGGCGGCCAGCGGCGCCGGGACCGTGCGCAGCGCCCGTCCGGCCCGCCCGGGCAGCCGCTGCCATCCGGCGAGCACCCCGACCGTGACGGCGCCGATGAGCAGCGCGGCGACGTGCGGGTGCGCCAACTGGCCCGGCAGCGCGGCGATGTTGTCGACCGCCGAGCTGTCGGGGCTGCCGCCGAGCACCACGTGCAGCTGCCCGAGGGCGATCGTGACGCCGATGCCCGCGAGCATGGCGTGCACGATCGCGGGGCTGATGGCGAGCGCGCCCCTGGCGACCCGTACGGCACCGAGGGCCAGTTGGGCCAGCCCGGCGAGGACCGTGACGGCGCAGGTGGCCCGCCAGCCGTACCGCTGCACCAGCTCGGCCGTGACCACGAGCAGGCTCGTCGCCGCGCCGCTGACCTGGAGGGGCGCGCCGCCGAGCAGCCCGGCCACGATGCCGCCGACGGCCGCGGCGACCAGGCCCGCCTGGAGGGGCGCGCCGGTGGCCAGGGCGAGGCCGAGCGAGAGCGGTACGGCGATCAGGAACACGACGAGCGAGGCGGACAGGTCGCCGAGCCGAGCCGCGGTCCGGTCGGCGGTCCGCGGGGGCTGCGTACGGCGGGTGTTCGGTGCACCGGATGGTGCTGGCGGCTTCTGTAGCTGCGACATTCCCGTCTCCTCCGGGGCGGCGCGGTCGCGCGGGGCGCGATCGTGGGCGGCGGTGTACTGCGGCGGGACGCGAGCCGGCCGGCTGGTGTCACGGTTAGTGACGGTCCGGTGACTCTCAAGCATCGGTAAATGAAGCGTAATGACATGTAAAGGCACAGAGAAGCCTTTTCAGGCATTCGGGTCTATCGTTCCGTCTTTCGAGTGACCGCAACGTCGCGTCGCTTGTCCCTTACGGCCCATTCCATGGCTTATGCGCTCTTCAAAACGGTTAATCAGTTTTTTTGATGTTTCCGTTTCGCAGTTCGCAGCTCAGGGAGTGAGGTGGCTGATGGCAGCCGCAGCAAGGGTCACGGCCGGAATGGTCACGACGATGGCGCTGGCGGCGGCCGCCGGCTGCGCCGGGGGACACGGGGGCGGGCCGGGCGGCGCCCAGGCGGGCCAGGCCGCGCCACAGCGCACCGCCCAGCAGGTCAAACTCATCGGTGACGGCTCGACCGCGTACACCGGCGCGCAGCCGATGCAGCCGAAGGCCGAGCGCCTCCGACCCGGTGAGCGGCCGCCGCAGTTCGTGGTCTTCTCCTGGGACGGCGCCGGCGAGGACAGCCAGAAGCTGTTCTCGCACTTCCGCGCGGTCGGCAAGAAGTACAACGCCCGTATGACGTACTTCCTCAGCGGCGTCTACCTGCTCCCCGGCAGCAAGAAGGAGGCCTACCACCCGCCCAA
Source organism: Streptomyces sp. NPDC030165 (assembly GCF_055573595.1). Taxonomy (NCBI): domain Bacteria; kingdom Bacillati; phylum Actinomycetota; class Actinomycetes; order Kitasatosporales; family Streptomycetaceae; genus Streptomyces; species Streptomyces sp. NPDC030165. Next base: position 349,865 of record NZ_JBVIBD010000004.1, read on the forward strand.
GCACAGCCCCGGCGCCTCCGACATCGGCTTCAACGACGTCAAGGGCGTACGGGCCACCGTGGAGCAGATCCGCGGCGCCTGGATGGACGGCAACGAGATCGGTACGCACTTCAACGGCCACTTCTGCGGCGCCAACGGCGGCGTGGGCACCTGGTCGCCGGAGGAGTGGCAGAGCGAGATCCGGCAGGCCGAGGCGTTCGTCAAGTCCTGGAAGACGCACACCGGACTGAAGACCGAGAAGCCGCTGCCGTTCGACTACAGCAAGGAACTGGTCGGCGGCCGCGCCCCCTGCCTCGAAGGGCAGCGCAACCTGATCCCGGCCGCCAAGGCGATGGGCTTCCGCTACGACTCCAGCTCCGTCGGCGGCCGCCAGCTGTGGCCCCGGCAGATCGACGGCATCTGGGACTTCCCCCTCCAGCAGATCCCCGTCCCCGGCCGCGCCTTCGAGACGCTCTCGATGGACTACAACTTCCTGGCCAACCAGTCCGGTACGACCCGGGGCGACCCGGCGATGCACGCCACCTGGGGCAAGCAGATGCGGGACGGCCTGGTCGCCGCGTTCGAGCGGGCCGAGAAGGGCAACCGGGCGCCACTCGTCGTCGGCAACCACTTCGAGTCCTGGAACGGCGGTACGTACATGCGCGCCGTCGAGGACGCGATCAAGACCATCTGTCCCCGCCAGGGCGTGCGCTGCGTGACCTTCAAGCAACTGGCCGACTGGCTCGACGCACAGGACCCGAAGGTGCTGGAGAAGCTGCGCGCGCTGCCCGTGGGCGGCGCCCCGAAGGGCGGCTGGGGGAGCTATTTGACGTCCCAGTCGACGAAGCCCGGCGCGCCGGAGAAACCCGCCGGTTCGGCAGGCCCGGCCGAACCGGTACGGCGGGGCGGGGAGTAGGGACCGTACTGTTTCCGGCCCGTACCGCCTCGGTTCTCCTGCGGGGACTTCAGGCGGGCTGCGGGGCCCCGGCAGGCTCGGCGAGAACGAAGGCGGGGTCGACCTGGGCCGCCAGGTCGGCGCCCGTCTTCGCGTTCGCCCAGCTCTCCGCGTTCTTCAGGTGGAAGTGCACCATCTGGCGGGTGTAACGCTCCCAGTCGCGCCGCTCGTACGTGTCGTCAGCGGCGGCGTGCAGCTCCTTCAGGGCCTGCCGGTTGTCGGCCTCCAGCAGGTCGAAGCGGCGCGGCCGGCCCTTCTCCATGGCCCGCACCCACGCCGAGTCCTCCACCGTCAACAGCAAGTCCTCGCCCACCTCGTCGGCCAGGAAGGCGATGTCGTCCGGGCCCTGGACCTTGTTGCCGACGACCTTGAGGGCGATGCCGTAGTCCCGTGCGTAGTCGCGGTACTGGCGGTAGACCGCGACGCCCTTACGGGTGGGCTCGGCGACCAGGAAGGTCAGGTCGAAACGGGTGAACATCCCGGAGGCGAAGGAGTCCGAGCCGGCCGTCATGTCGACGACGACGTACTCCTCGCGGCCGTCCACGAGGTGGTTCAGGCACAGCTCGACCGCGCCGACCTTGGAGTGGTAACAGGCCACCCCCAGGTCGGACTCGGCGAAGGGGCCGGTCGCCAGCAGGCGCACCGGCTCGCCCTCCAGGAGCACGGACCGGGCACACGCCGCGTACACCGGGTTGTCCTCGGCGATCCGCAGCAGCCGGGAGCCCTCACCGGGCGGCGTCGTCTTGATCATTGTCTCGGCGGAGGCGATACGCGGGTTGGTGCCGCGCAGGTAGTCCTTGACCAGCGGCAGCCGGGCGCCGAGCGCGGGCAGCGCGGCGGCCTCCGTCTCGTCCATGCCGAGGGCGCCGGCCAGATGCTGGTTGATGTCGGCGTCCACCGCGATCACGGGGACGCGGGCGGCGGCGAGGTGGCGGATGAACAGGGAGGACAGCGTGGTCTTCCCACTGCCGCCCTTGCCCACGAACGCGATCTTCATGGTCACGAAGCGTAATCGTCAAGTTGCCCGGGGTGAGAGGTTCGGGTGAAGAAGACCACTCCTTCGAGCGGTTCGGCCTTGCGGCTTCCGGGGTGCGTAGGGTCGTACCCATGAGTACGACAGCCGATCCGCTCGCGACCCTGGCCTCCCTTCCGGGGGTCGCCGACTCCGTGGACTCCGTGCGCAAGAGCGTGGACCGGGTCTACGGGCACCGGATCATGCGGCGGCGCAGCAACGAGGTCACCTCCGAGGCGGCGCTGCGCGGAGCGCGTGCCTCCGCCGCGCTGGCCGGTGCCGACTGGGCGCTGGAGGAGGTGCGGCGGCGCTCCGACTTCGGCGTCGAGGGCGAACCGCGGACGGTCGGTGCGGCGCTGCGGCTGACCGCGGAGGCCGGGCAACTGCTCAGCGTGTGGCGGCAGTCGCCGCTGCGGGTGCTGGCGCGGCTGCACCTGGTGGCGGCGAGCGGCGACGCGCGGCAGGAGTCGGTCGGGCGGCCGCGGCTGGCGGGTGAACCGGTCGACGAGCCCCTGGTGGAGCTGCCGCTGCCGGACGCCGACGAGGTCGCCGGGCGGCTGGACGGGCTGGCGCGGCTGCTGCTGGCGGGCAGTGAGGCGCCGGCTCTGGTGGTCGCGGCCGTGGTGCACGGTGAGCTGTTGGCGCTGCGCCCCTTCGGCTCGTACAACGGGCTGGTCGCGCGGGCCGCCGAACGCATCGTGCTGGTGGGCAGCGGGCTGGACCCGAAGTCGGTCTGCCCGGCGGAGGTCGGCCACGCGGAACAGGACCGGGCCGCGTACGTGGCGGCGCTGGAGGGCTATGTGTCCGGCACCCCGGAGGGCGTGGCGGCGTGGATCGCGCACTGCGGCCGGGCGGCGGAGCTGGGCGCGCGGGAGAGCACGGCGGTGTGCGAGGCGATGCAGCGCGGGGCGGCGTGACGGGGGCTCCCCAAGGGGCCCTCTAGTGCGCCCGGGCAAAGGGTTGCGGCGGTACCCAGTCGTTCCGGTACCGCCGCTGGCACGTCCACCGGGTTACCAAGCGCGCTCCGTATGTGCCGATCAGGTCGGAGACTTGGTCCGTCACCTGGTACGGCTGGCCCGTAATCGACGGGTCGGCGTCGCGTGGGTGCCCGGTTTTCGTGCTTCGGTCCGTGGGGCCTTGCTGCGTAGAAGGTCTTCCTCTCGGAGGTCCTCGGTCTCGCGGGCCGTTACGTCCTTTGTACTCCTGCCGCGGGGGAAGCGGAACCCCTCACCACAGTTCTTTACTTTTCCCTTCAAACTCGGGTGATACGGGCAAAAGCCGGGCGCCGTCGGCTCGCGTACCAGACGAGGCCCGCGGTCGCGGCGGCCGCGCCCACGGCGGCCACCGTGGCGAGCACCGGACGCGACGGCATGCCCAGCGACGGCAGCCGCTGCTTGAGCTGGACCGGCCGGGTGAAGGACAGGACCGGCCAGCCCCGGCTCGCGGCCTCCCGGCGCAGTGCGCGGTCCGGATTGACGGCGTACGGGTGGCCGACCGACTCCAGCATCGGAACGTCGGTCGCCGAATCGCTGTACGCGTAGCAGCGCGCCAGGTCGTACCCCTCGGAGGCGGCGAGGTCCCGGACCGCCTGCGCCTTGGTCGGACCGTAGGCGTAGTACTCCACCTCACCCGTGAAGCGGCCGTCCTCGCCGACGACCATGCGGGTGGCCACCACGCGGTCGGCGCCGAGCAGCTTGCCGATCGGCTCGACCACCTCGGCGCCCGAGGTGGAGACGATCACGACGTCGCGGCCCGCGGTGTGGTGCTCCTCGATGAGTGAGGCGGCCTCGTCGTAGATGAGCGGGTCGATCAGCTCGTGGAGGGTTTCCGCGATGATCTCCCGGACCTGGGCCACGTCCCAGCCGCGGCAGAGCGCCGACAGGTAGGCGCGCATCCGCTCCATCTGGTCGTGGTCGGCGCCGCCGGCGAGGAAGACGAACTGGGCGTAGGCGGTGCGCAGAACGGCCCGGCGATTGATCAGGCCGCCTTGGTAGAACGACTTGCTGAAGGTCAGCGTGCTCGACTTAGCAATGACTGTCTTGTCCAGGTCGAAGAACGCGGCTGTGCGGGGGGTCGAGTGAGTCGCCGAGTGGGGCACGGAGTGGTTTTCCACGGGGCGAGCATAGGCGCCCACCATTCGGCGTAAGGTGTGGCGCGTGGGTTTGCCTGAGAAGGCTCTCGGGTACACCATGGAAGTCACGGATCGTTCGCGACCGTGCTAACCCGGTCCGACTCCTCCCCCCCCGAGTCGGCCGTGGGGACGACCCCCGCTCTCCCCCCCGGCGGGGGTCGTCGCATGTCCGGACGCGTTTTTGCCCGTCCGAGGCGGATCGACCGCTTCCACCTTCGTCGCTCGGCCCGAGCTTGCTGACACCCGCTACACATCACGCAGGGTAGCCGCAGCGCTGCTCTAAGGGAGCCTTCAAGGTCGCCGGTATAGGTGACTGGGATATTCACAGCCATTGAGTTGTCCACAGTTTTGAACCAAGATCCACAGAATTTTCCGGATCGCTGCACGGTGAAACTCCGCGAGTTCGCGGATGTGTGAGTTGTGTAGCGATAGGGGAACGGAACGTGGCCGGACGTAAGACTCCCGATCAACCGCCCGGGCCCGCCGAAGGGCGCGGCGGACCGCTGGTCGTCACCGAGGACGAAGACCTCCTCGACGACATCCTGAGACTGTGCGCCGCGGCCGGCGCAACGCCCGAAGTGGCACACGGCGTCGCCCGGGGCCGCAGCCCGGGCTGGGCCTCGGCGCCCCTGGTGATCGTCGGCGCCGACTGCGCGCCCCGGCTGTGCGGGGCGGGCCGCAGGGACGGAGTGGTGCTCGTCGCCCGGGGCGCCGACGACCGGCAGCTGTGGCGGTTGGCCGTCACGGTCGGGGCGGAACGGGTGCTGGTGCTCCCCGGCGGCGAGAGCTGGCTCGTGGACCGGATCGCCGACGCGGTGGAGGGCGTCGGGCCGGCGGCCGTGACGGTGGGGCTGATCGGCGGCAGCGGTGGCGCCGGCGCGAGCACCCTCGCCTGCGCCCTGGCCCTGACGGCGGCCCGCGCGGGCCGCCGCACCATCCTGGTCGACGCGGACCCGCTGGGCGGCGGCCTCGACGTACTGCTGGGCGGCGAGAAGGAGGAAGGGCTGCGCTGGCCCGCCTTCGCCGAGTCGCGCGGCCGGGTGGGCGGTCGCGCGCTGGAGGAAGCGCTGCCGCGGCTGCACTCCTTACGCGTACTGAGCTGGGACCGGGGCGACACGGTGGCGATCCCGCCGCAGGCGATGCGCGCGGTGATGGCAGCGGCCCGCAGGCGGGGCGGCGCCGTGGTGGTGGACCTGCCGCGCCGGCTGGACGAAGCGGTCGTGGAAGCCCTGGCGCAGATCGATGTCGGGCTGCTGGTCGTCCCCACCGCACTACGGGCGGTCGCGGCGTCCCGGCGCATGGCGGCACTCGTCCGGACGGTCCTGCCGGACGTACGCGTGGTGACGCGCGCCGGCCCCGGTACGGGTACCGGCCGCGCGGCGGAGCTGGCGCCCGAAGAGACCGCCCGGCTGCTCGATCTTCCGCTGGCCGGCGAGCTGGACTGGGAGCCAGGACTCCAGGGGGAGCTGGCCCGCGGCGCGCCCCCGGGAGCGAACGCCCGAGGCCCGCTGCGGCACTTCGGCACGGCCTTCTGGGAGCGGGTGCTACCGGGGACGGCGGAGCCGGAGGGCGGCGGGCCGCGAGTACGGATCGGTGAGGGTGCGGGGGGCGGTCGGCGTGAGGCCTGAGAATTCGGGGGCGGACGACCTGCGGCTGTCCGGCGGCCGGCCGGCCCGTGGCGGTGCCGGGACGCACATCGGCGCCGGCCTGCTGGAAGCGGTGCGAGGGCGGCTGGCGGAGGCGGGCGCGGAGCCGACACCCGCGCGGGTCGCGATGGCGCTGCGCGCCGAGGGCCGCCTGCTCGGCGACGCGGAGGTGCTGGGTGTCGTGTCCGCCCTGCGGTCGGAGCTGGTCGGCTGCGGCCCTCTCGAACCGCTCGTCGCCGAGCCGGAGGTGACCGACGTCCTGGTCACCGCGCCGGACGAGGTGTGGGTGGACCGCGGCGGCGGCCTGGAGCGCACGCCGGTGCGCTTCACCGACGAGGCCGCGGTGCGCCGGCTCGCCCAGCGGCTGGCATCGGTGGCCGGGCGACGGCTGGACGACGCCCATCCCTGGGTGGACGCCCGGCTGCCCGACGGGACCCGCCTGCACGCCGTACTGCCCCCGGTGGCGGTCGAGGGCACCTGCCTGTCGCTGCGTGTCCTGCGCCCCCGCGCCTTCACCCTGGCCGAACTGGTCGCGGCGGGGACGGTGCCGCCGGACGGCGACCGGCTGCTGCGGGCCGTGCTGGACGCCCGGCTCTCCTTCCTGATCAGCGGCGGGACGGGCTCGGGGAAGACCACGCTGCTCAGCTCGCTGCTGGGCCTGGCAGGACCGGCCGAACGGCTCGTACTGGCCGAGGACTCCGCGGAACTGCGCCCGGATCACCCCCACGTCGTACGGCTGGAGACCCGGCCCGCGAACCAGGAGGGCATCGGCCGCGTCACCCTGCGGGACCTGGTGCGCCAGGCGCTGCGGATGCGGCCCGACCGGCTGGTGGTCGGCGAGGTGCGCGGCGCCGAGGTCACGGACCTGCTGGCGGCTCTGAACACAGGCCATGAGGGCGGCTCGGGAACGGTCCACGCGAACGCCCCCAGCGACGTCCCGGCGCGCCTGGAGGCCCTCGGTTCGACGGCCGGGCTCGACCGGGCGGCACTGCACAGCCAGGTGGCGGCCGCGCTGTCGGTGGTGCTGCACCTCGTACGGGACAGGGGCGGTCGGCGACGGCTCGCCCGGGTGGACGTGCTGGAGCGGGACCGGGACGGCTTCGTGGTGACCGTACCGGCGGCGGTGTGGGCACCGGGCGGCTTCCAAGAGGCGGCGGGCTGGCAGCGGTTGACGGGGTTGTGCGAGCGGGGGAGGGGTGCGGGATGAGTGGCGTCGGTGAGACGGCGGTGGCCGTGGGGCCGGTGTGTGCGGCCGTGCTGTGCGCGGGACTGGCGGTCTGGCTGTCCGGTGGGCGGAGCGGCGACGTACGGCGGGCACGCCTGCTGTTCGTGGACGGGGAGCGGGCTGGGCCGGAGACCCGGGAACGGGTGACGGCCGCCGGTGAGAGCGGGTTCGGGCTTCGACGGGTGCTGCGGCGGGTGGCGCATTGGGCCACGTGGGCGGCGTACCGGGCCTCCCGGTGGAGTGGAGACGGAAAGGACGGGCCTGCCTCATTCCCACGGGTTCCACGGGCCCCACAGGAATTGTGGTGCCTGCCGGCCGGTGTCGTCCTCGGTGTCATGGGCGGATCGGTGGTGCCCGTGATCGCCGCCGTGGTGGCGTCGGTCCTGGTACGGCGATGGCTTCGGGCCCGCGAGCGGGTGCGCGAGCGGGAGCTCCGGGACGTGGCGGTCATCGAGCTGTGCGAGGCGGTGGCGGGGGAGTTGCGGGCCGGACGGCAGCCCGGGCAGGCCCTGACGGCAGTCGGGGCCACGGGTTTCGGCGAGGAGGGCGCGGCGGTCGTGGCGGCGGCCCGGTTCGGCGGGGACGTACCGGCGGCCTTCCGGGCGGCGGCGCGGCTGCCGGGCGCGGAAGGGCTGGCCGGAGCGGCGGCGTGCTGGCAGGTCGCCGTCGATGGCGGTGCGGGGCTGGCCGCCGGGCTGGAACGGATCGCGACGGCCCTGCGGGCGCTGCGTGACCAACAGGACGACCTACGCGCCCAGTTGGCGGGCCCGAGAGCTACGGCCTTGATGCTCGCCCTCCTCCCTGCCGGAGGGCTCGCGATGGGCAGCGCCCTCGGCGCCGACCCGCTCCGGGTGCTGCTGCACACCCCTGCCGGGTGGGCGTGCCTGCTGGTCGGCGGCCTCCTGGAGTGGTGCGGTATCGCCTGGACGGCGCGGATCATCACGGCTGCCGAGGGGGGCGATCATGTCCGCTGACGCCGCGCCGGAGGCCGTCCGAGAAGTTGTCCACACCCTGGGGATTGTCTTTCTCGCGCTGACCGCCGCGGTGTGCGCCCTGACTGCGGCCAGGAAAGCACGCGGCGTACGGGCCGTCCGGCGACGGGCGCGGGTGGTCCTGGCCGAGAACGCACGGCGCGTCGACGGCGCGGACCGGTGCCCGGTACCGGGGCTGAAGCGCGACAAGGACCGGAACTCGACCCAGCGCCGGGGCCGGAATCGAGAACGGCGGTCGGCTGGGGCGGTCCGGGAGCGGCGGTGGACTGGGGCGGTCCGGGAGTGGGCCGGGGCCGTTGTGATCGCGGGCTTCGTGGTCGTTCTCGTCGGCGGAGTGACCGGTGGCGTACTGGGGCTCGCCGTGGCGTACGGAGTCGGGCGGTGGCAGCGGCGTACGAAGACACGGGCCGCGCGGCAGACGGCCGAGGCCGAGCTGCGAGCGGCGCTGGCACCGGCCGCGGACCTGCTGGCCGCCTGCCTGGCAGCGGGAGCCGGGCCACGGGAGTCCGCCGAGGCGGTCGGGCGGTCGCTCGGCGGAACCATCGGCGAGCAACTGCGGCGCGTGGCCGCGGAACTCCGGCTGGGCGGCGACCCTGCGACGACATGGCAGCGGTTCGGCGCGCTCCCCGGTGCCCAAAAACTCGCCCGGTGCATGGAACGGGCGGGCATATCGGGGGTCCCGGCCGTGGAGGGCGTCTCCCGGATCGCGGCGGAGCTGCGAGCGCAGCAGTCCCGCTCGTCGGCCGAACGGGCCCGCCGCGCCGGGGTGCTGGTCACGATGCCGCTGGCGGCGTGCTTCCTGCCCGCCTTCCTGGCGCTCGGCGTCATACCGGTCCTGATCGGCCTGGCCGCGCAACTCATGCGGAACTCATGACGACTCACGACCGACCCGGGCCACACCGGCTCACGGACGACGGAAACGATCACAAGGGGGAAGAGATGTTCGCACGAGAGTGGCTGAAGCGACGCGTCGCGGCGGTGCGGAGGAGGGCCGTCGCCGACCGGGGCATGACCACGGCGGAGTACGCGCTGGGGACGCTCGCGGCGTGTGCGGCAGCGGCGGTGCTCTACAAGGTGCTGTCGGGCGGCGCGGTGGAGGCGGCGTTGCGCGCGGTGATCGGGAAGGCCCTCGGCGTCCATGTCTGACGACGACCGCGAAAGGGGGTACGTGACCGCGGAAGCGGCCCTGGTGATCCCGGCGCTGGTCCTGTTCACCGGGCTGCTCCTGTGGGGGCTGATGGCCGCCTGCGCGCAGATCCAGTGCGTGGACGCGGCCCGGGCCGGGGCCCGCGCGGCGGCCAGGTCGGAACCGGACGCGACCGTCGGCGCGGTGGCCCGCGGCGCGGCCCCGCACGGCGCGCGGGTGGCGCTGGAGAGGCGAGGCGACCTGGTGCGCGTACGGGTCGAGGCGGCCTCGCCCGGCGTCGGCCCGCTGACGCTGACGCTCCGAGGGGAGGCGACGGCTCTTGCGGAGGAAACGGTGGGGCGATGAGGGCTCGGCCACGGTGTGGGCGGTGTTCGCGGCGATGGCGGTGTGCACGGTGTTCGCGGTGGTGCTCGCCATGGCCCAGGTGGTCGTGGCACGCCACCGTGCGGGCGCGGCAGCGGACTTGGCGGCGCTGGCGGCGGCGGACACCGCACTCCGGGGTGCGTCGGCCGCCTGCCGTGCCGCCCAGGAGGTGGCGGCCGCGCAGGACGCGCACCTGGTGCGCTGCACGGTACGGGGCGACATCGCGGACGTCACGGCCCGATCCCGTACCGGCCCGTTCGCCTCGGACATCCGGGCCCGTGCGGGGCCGCCGGTGCCGGGCCCGGGCGCGGAGCCGATACCCGAACGGCGCGGCTCCGCACGGCAGTAGCCGCCGGGTCCGCGCGGCAGATTTGACCGAACGGTCGACCACCCGTCGCCCCGGCTCGGATAGCGTCCGGATCATCCATTGATCTTGATGTGCGGACTCTTCGGGCAGACCGAGGCGGTCCGCCAGGAGGCGTGTCATGAGTGTGATCGACGTACGGGAAACGGCGGCCGCCCTGCCGGAAGCGTGGAGTTCCCGCCCCCTGGGGAAGGTGGGCGCGGCCTGCGTGAAGGTGCTGCGGATGGACGAGTCGGCGGGAGAGGAGGAGGCCCACGGGACGGCCGAGGCGCTGTTCGTGGTCGACGGGAGGCTGGAACTGACGGTGGGCGGTGCGGACGTCTCGGTGGGGCCGGGCGAGATGTATCTGGTCCCGGCGGGAGTGGCCCACGCGGTCCGTGCGGGGAGCCGGGGCACGCTGGTCATCCTCGAAGCGAGGGAGGCCGAGGAGGAGGGAGGTGGCGAGGAGGCATGACGAGCCGAAGGGGGCGGTGAGAGAGCGTCAGGCTGTTCCGCACGGGGCTCCGGGTGGGGTCCCGGGTGGGGTCGACGCAGCGCGTCAGGTTGGCCCGGGCGGGGCTCCGGACGGCGCCTCGGTCGGTGCGCCGGCCGCCGTCTCGTCGTAGCCGTACACACGCAGCGGATCCAGGTGCAGCTCGTACGGGCCCATGCAGTCGGCCGTGAGGGTGGCGACGAGTGCTCCGCAGGCGCACGCCATGTTGCGGCCGCCCGTGCCCAACGGGCCGCAGCAGCCGTGGTGGTCGGCGGGGACGGCGGCCTGGCGGAGGGCAGGTGTGTCGTCCGGGTGGACGATCACCGTGTTCCGGGGGCCGGCGGAGACCATGCCCTCCATGCCGGGAGGCATGAGCAGGGCACGGTCGTCCTCGACGCGGCTGCCCCCGGGGCCGGCGGGCTCGAAGGGCGCGCCCCACGGCTGGGGATCGATCGCGTAGTGGCCCGGCGGCACGGTGGAAGGGGCCAGCCCGGTCTTCTTGTCGCGGTCCTTGTCGTGCGTCGACACGTCGGGTACGGCAGGCAGCCGCCGCAGGTCGGACGTGAGCTCGATGCTGCATTTGGCACAGAAGAAGGTGGTCATCAGTCGGTCCAGCAGGTTTCAGGTATCAGGCGCTCAGGAAGGCGGCGTGGGCGCGTTCTTGAGGAGTTCGGTCAGGAGCCGTACGGCGCCTCGTTTGTGGAGGGGGTCGTTGCCGTTGCCGCACTTGGGGGACTGGATGCAGGACGGGCAGCCGGCCTCGCACTCGCAGGAGGCGATGGCCTGGCGGGTGGCGGCCAGCCACTCGGGGGCGGTGTGGAAGGCGCGTTCGGCGAAGCCCGCGCCGCCCGGGTGCCCGTCGTACACGAAGACGGTGGGAAGGAGGGTGTCGGGATGCAGGGGGAGGGACACGCCGCCGATGTCCCAGCGGTCGCAGGTGGCGAACAGCGGCAGCAGGCCGATCGAGGCGTGCTCCGCGGCGTGCAGGGCGCCGCCGAGCTGCTCGGGGTTGACCCGGGCCGCGTCGAGCTGGTCCTCGGTGACGGTCCACCACACGGCCCGGGTGCGCAGCGTACGGGGTGGCAGGTCCAGCTTGGTCTCGCCCAGCACCTCGCCGGTGATGAGCCGTCGGCGCAGATAGGAGACGACCTGGTTGGTGACCTCGACCGAACCGAAGCACAGGCGTGCGTCGCCCCAGGCGATCTCCGTCTCGGTCTCCAGGACGGCGATGGCGGTGGTGTCGCGCGCGGTCGTCGAATACGGCGGGTCGGCCTCCTCGACCAGAGCCACGTCGTCCTCCAGGTCGAGGTGTTCGACCACGTACGTACGGCCTTGGTGGAGGTGGACGGCGCCGTCGTGGACGGTGGTGTGCGCGGCGGCAGCGTCCACCGTGCCCAGCAGACGGCCGGTGCCCGCCTCCACGACCTGTACGGGCGAGCCGCCCTGCCCCCGGATGTCGGCGAGGTCGGCGGCCCGCTCGCGACGGGTCCAGTGCCACGCCTTGGCGCGGCGGCGCAGCAGCTTGCGCGCCTCCAGGGAGGGCAGGAGCCCTGGGGTGGCCGGGCCGAACAGCGCGAAGTCCTCCTCGGTCAGCGGGAGTTCAGCGGCGGCCGCGCACAGGTGCGGGGCGAGCACGTACGGGTTGTCAGGGTCCAGGACGGTGGACTCGACGGGTTGGTCGAAGAGCGCCTCGGGGTGGTGGACGAGATAGGTGTCCAGCGGGTCGTCGCGGGCGACGAGGACGGCGAGCGCACCCTGCCCGGCGCGTCCCGCGCGGCCGGCCTGCTGCCACAGGGAGGCGCGGGTGCCCGGGTATCCGGCGATCAGTACGGCGTCGAGTCCGGAGACGTCCACGCCCAGTTCCAGGGCGGTGGTGGCGGCCAGTCCGAGCAGGTCGCCGGTGTGCAGGGCACGCTCCAGGGCACGCCGCTCCTCGGGCAGATAGCCGCCCCGGTACGCGGCCACCCGGCGGGCCCGGGACCGTTCGACCGCCCCCAGCCGCTCCTGCGCGATCAGGGCGATCAGCTCGGCGCCGCGCCGCGACCGTACGAAGGCGAGGGTGCGCACGTCCTGGAGGGCGAGGTCGGTCAGCAGGTCGGCGGTCTCGGCGGTGGCGGTACGGCGGACGGGCGCGCCCTGCTCGCCGTGCAGCTCCGTCAGCGGCGGCTCCCACAGGGCGAAGACCACCTCGCCGCGCGGCGACGTGTCCTCCGTCACTTCGGCCACGGGCAGCCCGGTCAGCCGCTCGGCCGCCTGTGCCGGTTCGGCGGCGGTGGCCGAGGCCAGCAGGAAGACCGGCTCGGAGCCGTACCGGGCACAGACACGCCGGAGGCGGCGTACGACCTGGGCGACGTGGGAGCCGAAGACGCCGCGGTAGGAGTGGCACTCGTCGATGACGACGTAGCGCAGGGCGCGCAGGAAGGCGGACCAGCGCGGGTGGGCCGGGAGGATGCCCAGGTGGAGCATGTCGGGGTTGGTCAGGACGTAATTGCCGTACTGGCGCACCCATTCGCGTTCTTCGACCGGCGTGTCGCCGTCATACACGGCCGGCCGTACCGCGGTACCGAGCGGCGCCGCGAGTTCACCGACGGCGCGCCGTTGATCGGCGGCGAGCGCCTTGGTGGGCGCGAGGTACAGGGCGGTGGCGCCGCGCCCGTTCGGTGCCTCCGAGCCGTCAAGAAGCCCGGACAGCACGGGGACCAGGTAGGCGAGTGATTTTCCCGACGCCGTACCGGTGGCGATGACGACCGATTCGCCCCGCAGGGCATGCTCCGCCGTACGGGCCTGATGGGCCCAAGGCCGCTCGATCCCGGCGGCGCGCACGGCTTCCACCACCTCCGGACGGATCCGTGCGGGCCATTCCGCATGGCTGCCGATGCGCGGGGGCAAGTGCTCCGTATGAGTGATGCGCGTAGCGCGGGACGCCCCCTGGGTGAGACGGTCCAGGACCGTGCGCGGGGAGGGGCTGGTGCCCCCGTCCGGGGGCAGCTGATTGGAGGCCATCGGCACCGAGTGTGTCACCGGTGTGACGGACAATGCGCACAAGGCGTCGTGCACGCCTGCTGGTAAGTGATTGAATGCCATCGCGGCTGCCGATCCATGGGGGGCGACCGCTCGATAGCAAGGTGCTGGAGGATCCGTGGACCTGTCCCTGTCGACCCGGACCGTTGGCGACCGTACGGTCGTCGAGGTCGGTGGCGAGATTGATGTATACACCGCGCCCAAGCTGCGGGAGCAGCTGGTCGAGCTCGTGAACGACGGAAGCTACCACCTCGTGGTGGACATGGAGCGTGTCGACTTCCTGGACTCCACGGGGCTCGGCGTGCTGGTCGGCGGGCTCAAGCGGGTGCGTGCCCACGAGGGCTCGCTGCGCCTGGTCTGCAACCAGGAGCGCATTTTGAAGATCTTCCGTATCACCGGACTGACCAAGGTGTTCCCGATTCACACCTCGGTCGACGAAGCCGTCGCAGCCACCGACTGACGGTTTGCCGGTCCCCGCGCCGCGGCGCGGGGGTTGGAAGCAGTGGGGGGAACCGGGCTTGGCGGTCCGGCCCCCTGCGTTGCACGCCCGCATACCGAGGGGGATGGCATGACCACCGTCGAACTCCGCTTCAGCGCCCTTCCCGAGCACGTCCGCACCGCGCGTCTGGTCGCGGCTGCCGTGGCGCGGCGGGCCGGCGTGGACGAGGCCGTGCTGGACGAGGTCCGGCTCGCCGTCGGTGAGGCGTGCACCCGTGCGGTGGGGCTGCACCGCACCAACAACATCTCGGCCCCGGTGCGGGTCGCCCTGGTCGAGGACGAGAAGAAGTTCTCCATCGAGGTGGGCGACGAGGTCCCGGGCAGCCCGGCCGGTGCCGGTGCGGTGCCCGGCGTACGCGGCCTCGACGGGGAACCGCTGCCCGGCGGCCCCGCCTCGGACAACGGCGACGCGGCGGAGAGCGACGACGAGATGGGGCTCGCGGTCATCAGCGGGCTGGTCGACGACGTCGAGGTGACCTCCGGCGAGACCGGCGGCGTCATCCGCATGAGCTGGCCGACGACACCGGCGCCGGTACTGCCGTGACGGTCGCCCGGCCCTGTGCTGCTGTCGTGACGGTCGCCTGCCCCTGTGCCGCCGTGCCGTCGCCCGCCCGCCCTTGTACTGCTGTGACGCCCGCCTGAGCCGATAGCACTGCCGTGACGCCCGTCGGCCTCGTACGTGTGACGCACGCCTGAGCGCGTCCCGCCGTGACGTTCCCTCTGCCTCCGTACTGCCCCCGAACTACCGGTGTACTGCCGGGACGCACCGACGCTTCGGCGCTGCCGCCGCCGCAGCTGTGCCCGCCCGCTGCCGGCACCGGGCTCTCCCGGGCGCCCCCACCATTCGGCCGTACGCCCCGCACCTCTTTCGAGCGCCTCCGGAAGCGCCTCCACGGCCGGGGCCCGTCCCGGCCGCGCCCGAGCCCTGTACCCCCCCTCTTCAGGCCACATCGGCACACCCCGCCCCACCACGCGTCTCGAAGCCCGCCGGCGCCCCCCGAACCCATCCGGGTGCCCGCGGCCCACCCCGCCCACACCTCACCGCGCCACCATCCCCTCCGCCTCCCCACCGGGCCGTACAGGGCGTACGGCCCGCCGCCGTCCCGGAGCTGTACGGCCCGTACCGGACCGCGTACTTCCGTGGCGGTACGGGTGTCCGCGCCGCCCGGCGTCCGTCGCAGGCCGTCGCGGCGCACGCCCTCCCCAGGCGCCGCCGGCGCCCCGCCGGGCGGCCGAGCGGGCTCTCGCGCCGGCCCGCGCCCTCGTGGCGGTCCGGGCCCGCCGCCTTGTCCGCGCCCGGCCCGGCGGCGCTCCGCACCCCCTTGAGCAGGGCCGTCAGGTAGGACCCTTAGATCATCATTCAGTTGTCAGCTCATTATTCGCATTCATTCGTCCAGGCGAAATTGCGGCAGCGTGGCTACGGTCCCGCTATTTTCGATCTTCGCTGCTTGTTCGCCTGATCTCTGTCCGATCTCCGTCCGTTCTTCGAACGATCTCGGCCGCCACCGGCGAATTCCCTTTGAGGCGCCCTGTTTTGATCTGGTGCCGCTACCTACAATCCGTCCACAACTTTGCTCAGGACGCCTGAGCGTGCATCCGCGCGCCCATGTGCCAAACGTCAAGGAGGACGAATGGCGGGGCCTTACACCCCTCAGTTGCTGGAACATCCCTCTTACCTGGCCGAGCCATCGCTGACGTCGGGCAACCGCGGCATGGTGCTGGTGATCGCCGTCGTGGCGCTCGCGGCACTGGCCGTCGCGGCGGTGCTGGTGCGGCAAGTGCTCGCCGCCGGTGAGGGAACCGACGGCATGAAGAAGATCGCCGCAGCCGTGCAGGAAGGCGCAAATGCCTATCTCGCCCGGCAGATGCGCACCCTCGGCGTTTTCGCCGTGGTGGTGTTCTTCCTGCTCATGCTGCTCCCCGCGGACAACTGGACGCAGCGCGCCGGGCGCAGCGTCTTCTTCTTGATCGGCGCCGGTTTCTCGGCAGCCACCGGCTATATCGGGATGTGGCTGGCGGTGCGCAGCAATGTGCGCGTCGCGGCCGCGGCCCGGGAAGCCACACCGGCCGAGGGCGAGCCGAAAAAGGATCTCACGGCCGTCTCGCACAAGGCCATGAAGATCGCTTTCCGTACGGGTGGCGTCGTCGGCATGTTCACCGTGGGGCTCGGCCTGCTCGGCGCGTCCTGTGTGGTGCTCGTCTACGCGGTCGACGCCCCCAAGGTCCTGGAGGGCTTCGGCCTCGGCGCCGCGCTGATCGCGATGTTCATGCGGGTCGGCGGCGGCATCTTCACCAAGGCCGCGGACGTCGGCGCCGACCTCGTCGGCAAGGTCGAGCAGGGCATCCCCGAGGACGACCCGCGCAACGCCGCGACCATCGCGGACAACGTGGGCGACAACGTCGGTGACTGCGCGGGCATGGCCGCCGACCTCTTCGAGTCGTACGCCGTGACGCTGGTCGCCGCCCTCATCCTGGGCATGGCCGCCTTCGGCGACTCGGGCCTGGCCTTCCCGCTGCTGGTCCCGGCCATCGGTGTGATCACGGCCATGATCGGCATCTTCGTCGTGGCGCCCCGGCGCTCCGACCGCAGCGGCATGACCGCCATCAACCGCGGCTTCTTCATCTCCGCGGCCATCTCGCTGGTCCTCGTGGCCGTCGCCGTCTACACGTACCTGCCGTCCTCCTACGCCGGCCTGACCGGCGTCACGGACCCCGCGATCCTGGCCCACGGCGGTGACCCGCGGACGCTGGCGCTGGTGGCGGTCGCCATCGGCATCGTGCTGGCCGCGCTCATCCAGCAGCTCACCGGCTACTTCACGGAGACCAGCCGGCGGCCCGTACGGGACATCGGCAAGACCTCGCTGACCGGCCCGGCGACCGTGATCCTCTCCGGCATCTCCATCGGTCTGGAGTCCGCGGTCTACTCCGCGGTGCTGATCGCCCTGTCCGTGTACGGCGCGTTCCTGCTGGGCGGCACGTCCATCATGCTGGCGCTGTTCGCGGTGGCGCTGGCCGGCACCGGCCTGCTGACCACCGTCGGCGTCATCGTCGCGATGGACACCTTCGGCCCGGTCTCCGACAACGCCCAGGGCATCGCCGAGATGTCCGGTGACGTCACCGGCGACGGCGCGCAGGTCCTCACCGACCTCGACGCCGTCGGCAACACCACCAAGGCCATCACCAAGGGCATCGCCATCGCCACGGCCGTCCTGGCCGCGGCCGCGCTGTTCGGCTCGTACCGGGACGCGATCGCCACGGCCGTACGGGACGTCGGCGACGCCGCCCGCGGCATGGGCCTGAGCCTGGACATCTCGCAGCCGAACAACCTGGTCGGCCTGGTGCTGGGCGCCTCCGTCGTCTTCCTCTTCTCGGGGCTGGCGATCAACGCGGTGTCCCGGTCGGCCGGCTCGGTCGTCTTCGAGGTGCGGCGGCAGTTCCGTGAGAAGCCCGGGATCATGGACTACACGGAGCAGCCGGAGTACGGACGTGTCGTGGACATCTGCACCAAGGACGCGCTGCGCGAGCTGGCCACGCCCGGCCTGCTGGCGGTGCTCACGCCGATCGCCGTCGGCTTCTCGCTCGGTGTCGGCGCGCTCGGCTCGTTCCTGGCGGGCGCCATCGGCACCGGCACCCTGATGGCGGTCTTCCTCGCCAACTCCGGCGGCGCCTGGGACAACGCGAAGAAGCTGGTCGAGGACGGCCATCACGGCGGCAAGGGCAGTGAGGCGCACGCCGCGACCGTCATCGGCGACACGGTCGGCGACCCGTTCAAGGACACCGCGGGCCCCGCGATCAACCCGCTGCTGAAGGTCATGAACCTGGTGGCGCTGCTGATCGCGCCCGCCGTCGTGAAGTTCAGCTACGGCGCGGACAAGAGCACCGGCGTACGGATCGTGGTCGCCGCCCTGGCCATCGCGGTCATCGTCGGCGCGGTGTACGTCTCCAAGCGACGCGGCATCGCGATGGGTGACGAAGACAACAACTCGGGGAAGGTGGCGCAGACCGCCGACCCGGCGGTGGTCTCCTAGGGGGCGGGGCGTTCGCGCCGCTCAACGGGCGGGCGGAAGGCGTGCATTGAGCGCGCCGTCCGCCCGCCCTGCTGTGCGCCCGGCCGCGTCACGGGGCTTGGTGCAAATGGCTGCAATGCGGGTCGTACGGACCGACCGGCTCATGGCCGGGGGCCTTCGGACGTGTATGTTCCGGGGCCGAGAGCCATGGAAGGGACCGATCCGGTGAAGAAGACGCTTGTGGCCGCGCTGTCCGGCGGCGCGGCACTGATGCTCGCGCTGACCGGCTGCAGCGACGACGGCAACAAAAAGCTCGACGACTGGGCCAAGAAGTTCTGCGACCCCGCCCAGGCCCAGTTCAAGAAGATCCAGGACGCCAACACGTCCATGCAGACGGCCGACAGCGGCGGCACCGACTCCAAGAAGGTCCAGGAGGCCGATTCCAAGGCGTTCCAGCAGATCTCCGGCGCCTACGCGTCGCTGGCGAAGTCCCTCGACCAGGCGGGCGCGCCGCCCGCCGACGGCGGCGAGGAGTCCCAGAAGAACGCGGTCAAGGAGCTGAACGACCTGTCCAAGGGCTACGCCGACCTCAAGAAGCAGGTCGACGGCCTGGACACCGGAGACAAGGGCAAGTTCGCGGACGGTCTGCGGTCGCTGTCCGACGGCATCAACAAGCTCAACAAGAAGAGCGAACAGGCGTTCAAGAAGCTGGAGTCCGGCGACGTCGGCAAGGCGATGGCCGGGCAGTCCGGCTGCCAGAACCAGAAGGCGACCGAGGGCGGCGGGTCGGCTTCCCCGAAGAAGTAGCCGCGGCGGCGTGGCGGCGGCCCCGGGCGCCGGGCGCGGCCGACACGCCGTCAGGTGCGGCGGGGACCGCGTCCGACACGCCGTCGGGCGTGACCCGGTGGCCGGGGCGCGGCCGGGCCGTGGCCGTTTGTCAGTGGTTGGCCTGACAATGGGAGCGTGAGTACGCACCTCCCCACCGCTGACCTTCGAGACCCCGACTCCGCCGCCCGCACCGCCCGGCTGCGCGCGGCGCTGCTGACCGCCGGCTTCACCGCCGACGGCCTGCTGGAGCTGCTCGGCGCGCCCGCCTACGCCGCGCTGGCCCGCAGCGAGACCGTCCCGGCGCTCCGGGCGACCCGGGGCGGCGGACCGCTGCCCCTCCTGGTGCGGCTGTTCCTGCTCCAGCGCCCGGTGCCGTACGACCGGGCCGCCGCCGCGCTGCCGGTGGCCGACTGCCTCGCCGACGGCTGGCTGGTGCGCGACGGCGACGAGGTCCGGGCGAGCGTGGACGTGCGCCCGTACAGCGGCCCTGACGGCCAGGACTGGTGGATCGTCTCCGACCTGGGCTGCGCGGTCGGCGGCGCGGGCGGCATCCGGGCCGCCGAGGAGGCCGCGGGTGTGGACCGCGCGCAGCTGGTGCTGGGTGTCGGCGGCGCGTCCACGACGCTCGCCGGCATCACGGTCCGCGCCCCCGTCGCCAAGGCCCTGGACCTCGGCACCGGCTCCGGCATCCAGGCGCTGCACGCCTCCGTGTACGCGACGGAGGTCACGGCCACGGACCTGAACCCGCGGGCGCTGCGGATCGCCGCGCTCACACTGGCCCTGTCCGGCGCGCCCGCCGCCGACCTGCGGGAGGGCTCGCTGTTCGAACCGGTGGGCGCGGGAGGCCCGGCGGAGCGCGGCGCGGAGTCTTACGACCTGATCGTCTCCAACCCGCCCTTCGTGATCTCCCCGGGCGCCCGGCTGACCTACCGGGACGGCGGCATGGGCGGCGACGACCTGTGCCGCACGATCGTCCAGCAGGCGGCGGACCACCTGAACGACGGCGGGTACTGCCAGCTCCTCGCCAACTGGCAGCACGTCGAGGGCGAGGACTGGCGCGACCGGCTGCGCTCGTGGGTGCCGCGCGGCTGCGACGCGTGGATCGTGCAGCGCGAGGTCCAGGACGTGACGCAGTACGCCGAGCTGTGGCTGCGCGACGCCGGCGACCACCGTACGAGTTCCGAGGAGTACGCGGCGCGCTACGACGCCTGGCTGGAGGAGTTCGAGGCCCGTAAGACCAAGGCCGTCGGCTTCGGGTGGATCACGCTGCGCAAGTCCGGCGCGGAGGACCCGTCGATCACGATCGAGGAGTGGCCGCACCCGGTCGAACAGCCGCTGGGCACCGCGGTCGTCGCCCACTTCGAACGCCAGGACTACCTGCGCGCGACGGACGACGCGGCGCTTCTCGCGGGGCACTTCCGGCTCGCCGACGAGGTCGTGCAGGAGCAGGTCGGGCTGCCCGGCGCCGAGGACCCGGAGCACGTGGTGCTGCGGCAGAACCGCGGCATGCGGCGCGCCACGAAGGTGGACACGGTCGGCGCGGGCTTCGCCGGGGTCTGCGACGGCTCGCTGCCCGCCGGGCGGATCCTCGACGCGATCGCGCAACTGGTCGGCGAGGATCCGGTGTTGCTGCGCGACCGTACGCCGGACGCGATCCGGACGCTGGTCGAGCAGGGCTTCCTGGAGCCGGTGCCGGCCGGGAAGGGCTGAGAGCCGGGCGGAAGACGGGGGCGGGTGCGCGGGGGAACGAGGGGGCGGGGATACGGGGGCGATGCGAGGGACGTGATCGGGCGGTCCCGGCGGCCGGGTGGTCCTGGCGGCGGCTGGGCGGTCCCGGCGGCCGGACGGGCGGCATTCATCCGCAGTTCGCCGCCGCGCCGCCCCGGCGTGCCACGCTGCGTGCATGGAGAGTGGTCCCGAAGCGTTCGCCGGGGTGGCCTTCGCGCTGTTCGGCGCCGGCCTGCTGGTGTGGACGGGCGTGTGCGTACGGGCCGGGGAACCGGTCGCCGACGGGGTGGGCCGGTCGTCCGGTGCGGCGCTGGCGCTGTTGTTCGGAGTGCTGTTCCTGGGGACGGGGTGCTGGCTGCTGCTGCCGGTGTAGCGGCGGGGCCGGCCGGTCACCGGCACGGGTGCTGCCGTCCGCGCGCCGGCCTTTTCGTTGCGTGATCAACTGCATTGCTGGTCACCGGTGTTCACTTCCGGCGCCTGAAAAAATCTTATGCAGGTGTGAGGCAACCGACACGGCCATGTGCCCGTGTTCCTGTGTGAAGGCCATCAACCGGCCCCAATAGGGAGGAACACGCAATGAACCGTGCATACCGCCTCGCCGCCGCAGGTGTTCTCAGCGCCGCACTCGTAGCCGGAACCGCGGCTGCCGCCTCCGCCGCACCCGCGGCCCCGGCCGCCCACTCCGTCACCGCCAAGGCGCCGCAGAAGGCCACGCTCACCGCCAAGGCGAGCACCGGCTCGGTCAAGGCGTGGCAGGAGTTCCGCATCTCCGGCACCTCCAAGGGCCTGAAGGCCGGCACCAAGGTCACCGTCCAGCAGAAGCAGGGCGCCAAGTGGGTCTCGCTGCCGGCGAGCGTGAACGTCAACAAGACCGGCGCCTACTCGCTCCGCGTGAAGCTGGGCATCAAGGGCGTCAACCAGCTGCGCATCGCCGGCGGCGGCGCGGTCTCGCCGGTGATCACCGTCACGGTGCGCTGAGGCAGGCTCCAGGACACCGCCGATACGCACGGTACGCCGGGCGCGCCGCTTCCCCCGCGGCGCGCCCGGCGGCCGGTTTCAGCCCGTGAGATTGCGCACCAGCATCCAGACGGCGGCGATGCCGAGGGCGACGGCGTTGCCGCGCGCCCCGAGGCGGGCCCGGAACCGGCGCCCGCGCAGTCCCGCGTACAGCCACCGTCCGGTCATGTACGCGGCGGCCGGTACGCCCAGGGCCAGCAGGACGGCGTTGTCGTGGAAGGCCGCCACCAGGTCGCCGTGCATCAGGTCGTACGCCATCCGTGTCCCGCCGCACGCCGGGCACAGCAGCCCGGTCGCCCAGCGGAACGGGCACGGCAGCAGGACATGCCCCGGTTCATGGGGATTGGTGTGCCACAGGTAGACCGTGCCGAGGGCTCCGGCGCCGACGGCGACCGCCGCGCGGCGCAGCGTCGCGTTCCGTATGGCGGCGGGGGAGGAGGGGGCGCTCACCGGGTGCTCACAGCGCGCTCACCGCTCCGGGCCCCGGCGCCGACGACCTGGCGTAGTTGCCCTGATTCAGGACAAACAGACAAACATGGCGCTGCCCGGGCGGTCGCCCCCGTCCCGTAACGCCCGTAACGCCCCGCAACAGCCACTCCAGCCGACACATCAGCCACAACAACAGCCACTTCCCGCCTCGCCCCCGGCCAGATCGGCGGCACCTGGTGAGAGAGCCCGGTCGAGAGGGGACAGTACGGGGTGAGAACGGATACGGCCACCGTCCAGCCGGTCGTCGCGGCCCGCAGGCCGGAAGCCCCGCAGTGCCGTCCCGGCCCGCCGCGGGCCGGGAACACACCGGGGCCGGTCACCGGCCCGTGTCCGGTCCGGGCGGCATGAAGGCATGTAGTCGGGTTACCGTTCGAGTGGCGTTGCGGGGTTTTTCCGTTTGACACGAGGGCGGGATGTACCGTCACACTCCGCAGCGTCAAGCGTCACCGCAGTGTCCCCCAGAGCTCCGGCCCGGGGGGTTACCCCCAGCGTCGACCGGAGAGAAGAGCGAAGTTGTCCCCGACCAGCGAGACCGCACAGGGCGGCGGCCGCCGACTCGTCATCGTCGAGTCGCCTGCCAAGGCGAAGACGATCAAGGGCTATCTCGGCCCTGGCTACGTGGTCGAGGCCAGCGTCGGGCACATCCGCGACCTCCCGAACGGCGCGGCCGAGGTCCCGGCGAAGTACAAGGGCGAGCCCTGGGCCCGTCTCGGCGTGAACGTCGACGCCGACTTCCAGCCGATCTACGTCGTCAACAGCGACAAGAAGGACCAGGTCAAGAAGCTCAAGGAGCTGCTGGCCGAGTCCGACGAACTCTTCCTCGCCACCGATGAGGACCGCGAGGGCGAGGCCATCGCCTGGCACCTCCAGGAGATCCTCAAGCCCAAGGTCCCGGTCCACCGGATGGTCTTCCACGAGATCACCAAGGACGCGATCCGCGCCGCCGTCGCCAACCCGCGCGAGCTGAACCAGAAGCTGGTCGACGCCCAGGAGACCCGCCGCATCCTCGACCGCCTGTACGGCTACGAGGTCTCGCCGGTCCTGTGGAAGAAGGTCATGCCGCGGCTGTCGGCCGGCCGTGTGCAGTCGGTGGCCACCCGCCTCGTCGTCGAGCGGGAGCGCGAGCGCATCGCCTTCCGCTCCGCCGAGTACTGGGACCTGACCGGCACGTTCTCGACCGGCCGGGCCGGTGACCCGAGCGACCCCGCGACCCTGGCCGCGCGCCTGTCCACGGTCGACGGCCGCCGCGTCGCCCAGGGCCGTGACTTCGGCGCCAACGGGCAGCTGAAGAACAGCGACGTCCTGCACCTGGACGAGGCCGGCGCCCGCGCGCTGGCCGCCGCCCTGGAGCACACCGACTTCGCGGTCCGCTCGGTCGAGTCCAAGCCGTACCGCCGCTCCCCGTACGCCCCGTTCCGTACGACCACGCTCCAGCAGGAGGCCAGCCGCAAGCTGGGCTTCGGCGCGAAGTCCACCATGCAGGTGGCGCAGAAGCTGTACGAGAACGGCTTCATCACCTATATGCGTACGGACTCCACGACGCTCTCGGACACCGCGATCTCCGCGGCCCGCGCCCAGGTGACGCAGCTGTACGGCGCCTCGTACCTGCCGGACAAGCCGCGCTCGTACGCCGGCAAGGTCAAGAACGCGCAGGAGGCGCACGAGGCGATCCGGCCTTCGGGTGATCGTTTCCGCACCCCGGCGGAGACCGGCCTGACCGGTGACCAGTTCAAGCTGTACGAGCTGATCTGGAAGCGGACCGTCGCCTCCCAGATGAAGGACGCGACCGGCAACTCGGTCACCGTCAAGATCGGCGGCCGGGCCTCGGACGGCCGGAACGCCGAGTTCAGCGCCTCCGGCAAGACCATCACCTTCCACGGCTTCCTCAAGGCGTACGTGGAAGGCGCCGACGACCCGAACGCCGAGCTGGACGACCGCGAGCGGCGCCTGCCGCAGGTCGCCGAGGGCGACCCGCTGACCGCGCAGGAGATCACCGCGGACGGCCACGCCACCAAGCCCCCGGCCCGCTACACCGAAGCCACGCTGGTCAAGGAGCTGGAAGAGCGCGAGATCGGCCGCCCGTCGACCTATGCGTCGATCATCGGCACGATCCTGGACCGCGGCTACGTCTTCAAGAAGGGCACCGCCCTGGTGCCGTCCTTCCTGAGCTTCGCCGTGGTCAACCTCCTGGAGAAGCACTTCGGGCGCCTCGTCGACTACGACTTCACCGCCAAGATGGAGGACGACCTCGACCGCATCGCGCGCGGCGAGGCCCAGTCCGTGCCGTGGCTGCGCCGCTTCTACTTCGGCGAGGGCGAGGCGGCCGGCGCCGCCTCCGAGGCCGGCAACGGCGACGGCGACCACCTCGGCGGCCTGAAGGAACTGGTCACCGACCTCGGTGCCATCGACGCCCGCGAGATCTCCTCCTTCCCGGTCGGCGACGGCATCATGCTGCGCGTCGGCCGCTACGGCCCGTACGTGGAGCGCGGTGAGAAGGACGCCGAGGGCCACCAGCGCGCCGACGTGCCGGAGGACCTGGCGCCCGACGAGCTGACCGTCGAGTACGCGGAGGAACTGCTCGCCAAGCCGAGCGGCGACTTCGAGCTGGGCATGGACCCGGACAGCGGCAACCAGATCGTCGCCAAGGACGGCCGCTACGGCCCGTACGTCACCGAGATCCTGCCCGAGGGAACCCCGAAGACCGGCAAGAACGCGGTCAAGCCGCGCACCGCCTCGCTCTTCAAGTCGATGTCCCTGGACACCGTCACCCTCGCCGACGCCCTGAAGCTGATGTCGCTGCCGCGCGTCGTCGGCAAGGACCCCGAGGGCGTCGAGATCACCGCGCAGAACGGCCGCTACGGCCCGTACCTGAAGAAGGGCACCGACTCGCGCTCCCTGGAGAGCGAGGACCAGATCTTCAACATCACGCTGGAGCAGGCCCTCGCCATCTACGCGCAGCCCAAGCAGCGCGGCCGCGCCGCCGCCAAGCCGCCGCTGAAGGAGCTGGGCACCGACCCGGTCAGCGAGCGCCCGGTGGTCGTCAAGGACGGCCGCTTCGGCCCGTACGTCACCGACGGCGAGACCAACGCGACGCTGCGGCGGGACGACGACGTCGAGACGATCACGCCGGAGCGCGGGTACGAGCTGCTCGCGGAGAAGCGCGCCAAGGGCCCGGCGAAGAAGAAGACCGCCAAGAAGGCCCCGGCGAAGAAGACGGCCGCCAAGAAGACGACGGCCGCGAAGAAGACCACGACGGCCAAGAAGACGACCGCGGCGAAGAAGACCACGGCCGCGGCCGCGAAGAAGACGGCGGCCGCGGAGGGCGTGGAGAGCTGAGGGGGAGCACTTGACGTACCGCGTCACCTACACCGTCGAGGCGAAGGCGACCGCCGATGCCATGGCGCCGGAGCGGCGGGACATGCTCGAACGCGGGCTGGCCAAGCTCGCTCTCGACCCGTACCACAAGGCCACGGCGCACATCGGCACGCACGAGGACGACCGCAAGGCCCAGGTGGCGCCGGGAGTCCTCATCGAGTACGTCGTCGCACACGGTCTGCTCGTCATCGTGGTGATCGAGATCTTCGACGACATACTGCTGGAGGACTGAACCACCCGCCCGTGTGTTCGGGTGGAAACTGGACCTGTCATATCCGGCCGATAGGCTGGCGGGATGACGCGTGCCGAGCTCCCTACGGTCGTGACCCCCACATCCGGCGCCCTCGTCGCGGACTCCCGCGAGCGCGCCGTGCGAGCCCTGCTCCGCTTCCCCCCACTGAAGCGGCTCTGGAGCGCACAGTTCGTCGGGGCGATCGGCGATGCCCTGGCCCTGCTGGTGCTCGTACTGCTGACGCTGCAAGCGGCGGTGTACGTACCCTTCGGCGGCCTGGCGGCCTTCGGCGGCGGTTACCGGGGCGCGGCCCTCGCCGTCGCCTCCGTCTTCGCCGTCCGGATGCTGGCCACCCTGCTCTCCGGGGCGGTACTGCTGGGCCCGCTGTCCGCACTGACCGCGCCGTCGGGCCCGCTGGACCGCCGCTGGACCATGATCGGTGCGGACGGGGTGCGGCTGGCGCTGCTGGTCGTGGCCCCGCTGTGGATCGACTGGACCCCTGACAGCGCGCTGATCTGGCTGCTGGTGACGGCCTTCGTCGTCGGCGTGGCCGAGCGCTTCTGGACCGTCGCGCGGGAGAGCGCGGCGCCCGGACTGCTGCCCGCGCCGCCCCCGGCTCCGGCCCCGGATTCGCCCGGGCGGCCGGACTCCCGCGCCGAGGGCCCGGCCGTCCGCCCGCTGCCGGACAATCTGGACGCGCTGCGGCGCCTGTCGCTGCGTACCGCCTTCGTCTCGCTGCCGCTCGCCGCCGCGGGCCTGATCGTCGTCGCGCTCATCGGCAAGCTGCTGGCCAACGGCATCGGCTGGTTCGCCGACCACCAGGCCGCGCTCGCCTCGTACGTGGCCTCCGGCCTCTTCGCCGCCTCGATCTCGATCCTGTACTTCCTCGAACTTCCCGGTACGCAGACCCCGCGCCCGCGTTCCCCCCTGGAGGGCCTGCGCCGCCCCAAGAGCGACGCCGGCGTCGACCGCGGCCGTACGAACGCCGTACCGCTGCTGGTCCTGGCCTGCGCCGCGGTGGCCGGCGCGATCGCCGCGGCCGTCTCCGTCGCCGTCCTGCACGCCGGCGACCTGGGCGGCGGCCCGGTCGCCTTCGGGCTGCTGGTCCTCGGCCTGAGCGCCGGCCCGGTCGCCGGCATCCGCGGCGCGCGCAAGGTGCTGCCCGCACTGTCCCGGCGCCGCCTGCTGGCCCTCGCCGTGGCCGTCACCGGCCTGGCCCTGCTGGCGGCCGGGCTGGTCCCGGACACCACGACGGTCGTCCTGCTGACGCTGCTCGCCGGAGTGGCGGCGGGCGTCGCGGCCAACACCGGCCACACGCTCCTGGACCAGGAGACCGAAGAGCCCCGCGCCGCCCGGATGACCGAGCACCTGCACGCGGTCGTCCGGCTCGTCGTCGCGCTCGCCGTCATCGTCGCGCCGCTGCTGGCCGCGGCCATCGGCCCGCACCACCTGGCAGGCGACAAGAACGTCTTCTCGCACGGCGGCGCGGCCTTCACCTTGATGCTGGCCGGCGCGCTGCTGCTGCCGGTCGCCGCGTGGGTGCTCGGCAAGGTCGACGACCGGCAGGGCGTCCCCCTCGGACGCGACCTGCGCGAGGCCCTGCGCGGCGGCGACCCGGACCAGGCACCGGCCCCCACCGGCTTCTTCATCGCCCTGGAGGGCGGCGACGGCGCCGGCAAGTCGACGCAGGTCGAGGCGCTCGCAGCGTGGATCCGCGGCAAGGGCCACGAGGTCGTGGTGACCCGCGAGCCGGGCGCCACCGCCATCGGCAAGCGGCTGCGCTCGATCATCCTGGACGTGTCCACCTCGGGCCTGTCCGACCGCGCCGAGGCACTGATGTTCGCCGCCGACCGCGCCGAGCACGTCAACAGCGTGATCCGCCCCGCCCTGGAGCGCGGCGCCGTCGTCATCACCGACCGGTACATCGACTCCTCCGTCGCCTACCAGGGCGCGGGCCGCAACCTCGCCCCCACCGAGATCGCCCGCATCTCCCGCTGGGCCACCGACGGCCTCGTACCGCACCTGACCGTCCTCCTCGACGTCTCCCCGGAGACCGCCCGCGAGCGCTTCACCGAGGCCCCGGACCGAATGGAGTCCGAGCCCGCCGAGTTCCACCAGCGCGTCCGCTCCGGCTTCCTGACCCTGGCCGCCGCCGACCCGGCGCGCTACCTGGTCGTGGACGCCGGCCAGGAGCCGGAGGCCGTCACCACCGTCGTACGCCACCGCCTCGACCAGGTGCTGCCGCTGTCCGAGGCCGAGGTCAAGGCCCAGGAGGAGGCTCGCAAGGCGGCCGAGGAGGAGGCCCGGCGCAAGGCCGAGGAAGAGGCCGCGCGCAAGGCCGAGGAGGAGCGCAAGGAGCGCGAACGGCAGGAGCAGATCGCCAAGCTCCGCGCCGAGGAGGAAGAGCGCAAGCGCCGCGAGATCGAAGAGGCCAAGGCCCGCGAGGCCGCCCGCCAGGCCGAGGAAGCCCGCAAGCGCGCCGAGGAGGCCTGCCGGGCCGCCGAGGAGGAGCGCCAGCGGCGCGAGGCCGAGGAGCGCGCCCGGCAGGCCGAGCAGGAACGGCTGCGCAAGCAGGCCGAGGAAGAGGCACGCCTGCGCAAGGAGGCCGAGGAACGCCGCCTGGAGAAGCAGCGCAAGGCCGAAGAGGCACTGCTGCGCGCCGAGCAGGCCCGGCTGGCAGCCGCGGCCGAAGCGGAGGCCAAGGCCAAGGCCGATGCGGAAGCCCGGGCCAAGGAGGAGGCCGAGGCCGCGCGCAGGGCCGAGGAAGACGCGGCGCGGGCGGCGGAGGCCGCGGAGGCACCCACGACGGAGACGCCGATGGCGGGGCTGGAGCGGCGCGGGCGTACGGAGCCGGCGCCCTCCCCCGACGCGGAGGAGACCACCGTCCTGCCGCAGCACCGGCAGACCCCGGGAGCCTCCGACGAGACCGCGGTGCTGCCGCCCGTACGGCCCGAGGCGGGGTACAGCTGGCAGGAACGCGAGGAGGCGCGGCGCGGGGACGACCCGGCGGACCGCGTACCGGCGTGGATGTTCCGGAAGGAGAACGACGTCCCTACGGAGCGGCACGACGCCCGTACGGACCCGCGGGCCGGGGCGTCGGGTGCGTCCGGTGTCCCGGGTGTGGAACGGACCAGGGAACTCCCGCAGATCGACCCGGCCACCGGCGAACCGGTCGAGCCCGCACCGCGCCGCCGCCCCGAGTGGGCGGAGGAGACCCCGCTGGACGACCTCCCGACACTGGCCGACGAACTGCTCGGCCCGCGCGAGGACGAGGACGAGCAGCGGGGACGCGGCCGGCGGGGGCGCCGGGGGTGAGACCGGCGGACCGGTGACGCGTACGCGCACGGGATGAGCCCCTGGCAGCGGTCGAAAGTCAGCTGCCAGGGGCTCACCCCTTTCCGCCTTCCCGCCTTCCCGCCCTCCGGCACCGGCTGTCAGCGGCAGGCCCCACAATGGAACGAGCGCGGGGCGCGGAACGACAGCAGGGGAGAACGGGCGTCGCGCGGGTGGCGCGACGGCACGGGCAGGACGGACAGGAACGGCGGGCAGCGAGATGGCTGTGTGGGACGACGTGGTCGGGCAGGAACGTCTGACGGAGCAGCTGGCCGCTGCCGCACGCGACGCGGACGCGCTGGTCACCGCAGAGGGCGCGGCCGCGAACGGCGCCGACCCGATAGCGCAGTCCGGCACGTCGAAAATGACGCACGCCTGGCTGTTCACCGGCCCGCCCGGCTCCGGCCGCTCCACCGCCGCGCGCGCCTTCGCCGCCGCCCTCCAGTGCGTCAGCCCGGACCGCGCGCTCGGCGGCGCCCCCGGCTGCGGCTTCTGCGACGGCTGCCACACGAGTCTGGTGGGCACCCACGCCGACGTCGAGGTCGTCCGTACGGACCTGCTCTCGATCGGCGTGAAGGAGACCCGCGACCTGGTCCGCCGCTCCTCCATGTCCCCGTCCGGCGGCCGCTGGCAGGTCATCGTCCTGGAGGACGCCGACCGCCTCACCGAAGGCGCGGGCAACGTACTTCTCAAGGCCGTCGAGGAGCCCGCCCCCCGTACGGTCTGGCTGCTGTGCGCCCCCTCCATCGAGGACGTCCTGCCCACCATCCGCTCCCGCTGCCGGCACGTGACCCTGCGTACGCCGCCGGTCGCCGCCGTCGCCGACGTCCTCGTACGCCGGGACGGCATCGACCCCGACGCCGCCGCGGCCGCCGCCCGCGCCACCCAGGGGCACATCGGCCGGGCCCGCCGCCTGGCCACCGACGAACGGGCCCGCGCCCGCCGCGACGCCGTGCTGAAACTCCCCCTGCGCGTCGACGACATCGGCGGCTGCCTCAAGGGCGCCCAAGAACTGATCGACGCCGCGACGGAGGACGCCAAGCAGGTCGCGGAGGACGTCGACTCCAAGGAGACCGAAGAGCTGCGCGCCGCCCTCGGCGCCGCCGCCGGCACGGGCGGCCGCCTGCCGCGCGGCACGGCAGGCGCCATGAAGGAGCTCCAGGACAAGCAGAAGCGCCGCTCCACCCGCACCCAGCGCGACAGCCTCGACCTCGCCCTGACCGACCTCACCGGCTTCTACCGCGACGTCCTCGCCGTCCAGCTGAACGCCACGGTCCCGCTCGCCAACGACGAGGTCCGCGACAGCATCCGGCGTATCGCCGCCTCCTCCACCCCGGAGCGCACGCTGCGCCGGATAGAAGCCGTCATCGCCTGCCGCCAGGCCCTCGACCGCAACGTGGCCCCTCTCCTGGCGGTCGAAGCGATGACAGTCGCCCTCCGCAAGGGCTGAGCCCGCCGGCCCCCTTCCCTCTTCCGCCCCTCACCCATACGAGCGCACCCACTCACCCCCACGGACCGTCCCGACCCGGATACTCTCCGTCCACGGCCGCCAGTCGACCGCCACCGCCAAGGGCCACCGCCACAGCCACCTACCGCTCCTGCTCCCGCCCGCTCCTGCTCCCACCCCTACTCCTGCTCCTGCTACTGCTGCTGCGACGACTCAGGGACCGAGGGACCGCCCATGGCCACCAGCCGCCTGCTCCGCACCGCCGGTACCGTCCTGACGGCCACCGCACTGTTCGTCTCCGGCTGCTCCACGGGCAGCCCGTCACGCGGCGCCGCGGCCTCCGGGCAGCCGACGAACGGCCGTACGGGCTCCGCCGGCGCAGTCCCCGACGCGGCGACGGCCCTGCTCAAGCCCCTCCCCACCGCCATCCCCCCGGCCCTGCGCCCGTACTACGACCAAAAACTCACCTGGCGCGAGTGCGGCATCGTCGGCTTCGAATGCACGACGATGAAGGCCCCCCTCGACTACGCGCACCCCAGCACCGCCACCGACCTGAAACTGGCCGTCTCCCGCAAAAAAGCCACCGGCCCGGGCAGCCGCCTCGGCTCCCTCATGGTCAACCCGGGCGGCCCCGGCGGCTCGGCGATCGACTACCTCCAGCAGTACGCGCCCCAGCCCGAAGCGGTCCGGGCCCGCTACGACATGGTCGGCATGGACCCGCGCGGCGTGGCCCGCAGCGAACCGGTCACCTGCCTGTCCAATGCCCAGATGGACGACTACACCCGCGTCGACCAGACCCCCGACGACGACGCCGAGGTCGACCGCCTCACCACGGCCATGCGTACCTTCGCCCAAGGCTGCCGCTCCCGCTCCGGCGCCCGCCTCGGCCACGTCTCAACCGCCGAATCGGCACGCGACATGGACGTCCTGCGAGCCGTCCTCGGCGACGACAAGCTCACATACGTAGGCGCCTCCTACGGCACCCTCCTCGGTGCCACATACGCCGGCCTCTTCCCCTCCCGCGTCGGCCGCCTCGTCCTCGACGGCGCCATGGACCCCTCCCTGCCCGCCCGCACGATGAACCGCGACCAGACCGCCGGCTTCAACACCGCCTTCACCGCATTCGCCAAGGACTGCGCCAAGCAGCGCAACTGCCCGCTGGGCACCTCCGGCCCCGAAGAAGCAGGCCGCCACCTTTCCGCCCTCTTCAAAAAACTCGACGCCCACCCCGCCCCCACGGGCAGCTCCCGCACCCTCACCGAATCCCTCGCCACCAGCGGCGTGACGGCCGCCATGTACGACGAGGGCGCCTGGCCGGTCCTGCGCGAATACCTCGCCCAGGCCCAGAAGGGCGACGGCCGCGGCCTGCTCGCCCTCTCCGACTCCTACTACGAACGCGACCCTGACGGCACGTACGCCAACCAGATGTTCGCCAACCCCGCCGTGAACTGCCTCGACCTCCCCGGCTCCTTCTCCGGCCCCGACGAGGTACGCGCCGCCCTGCCCGCCTTCCGCAAGGCCTCTCCGGTCTTCGGTGAAAGCTTCGCCTGGGCCGCCCTGAACTGCGCGTACTGGCCGGTCAAGCCCACCGGCGAACCCCACCGCATCACCGCCGACGGCGCCGCCCCGATCCTGGTCGTAGGCACCACCCGCGACCCGGCCACCCCCTACCCCTGGGCCCGCTCTCTCGCCTCCCAGCTCTCCTCCGCCACCCTGCTCACCTACGAGGGCGACGGCCACACCGCCTACGGCCGCGGCAGCGACTGCACCGACACCGCCATCAACACCTACCTCCTGGAAGCCACACCCCCACCCCCCGACAAGCACTGCCCCTGACCCCACCCGAACCCGGTTCGGACCACCCCCATCCGATGTGTAGACTGGGCTCCGCACCACGCCGCCTTAGCTCAGTCGGCCAGAGCGACGCACTCGTAATGCGTAGGTCAAGGGTTCGATTCCCTTAGGCGGCTCAGTTGGGAACCCCAGCTCAGACCTGGTCTGGGCTGGGGTTTTCTCATTCACCGAATAGGACGCCGCCGCCGAGTCCGCTCAGTCCTGCAGCCGGCGGCAGCCTCCGGCCAGAAGGCGCCTCTCTGCGGCGCATCGCGACCTCCGAGAGCTCGGAGCGTTCCTTCACGTACCGCCGGGTCTGACCGAAGCCATGGATCGGTGCATCTCCTTTTCAGCGAGCGAGCTGTGGAATCGGAAATCCAGGTAGATAGCGCTTCGCGAAGCGAGGGATTGGCCGGGAGCATCTTTTCGTGGCTCGGCCGGTATTCGCTGACGGCTCGTACTGTTTCTTCGGCGACGTTTGCGAGGTGGGCCTCAGGCATGCCGAACTTTTGGCTCAGTGCACCTTCGAGACGTTCGAAGGCGGAGAATCTTAACCTATCGAAACGCTTGCTGCCACCGAACTTCAGGCCAAGGCCTTCCAGCTCGTCACTCGGTGAGTAGGGGGCCGTTGAGACCAGGTCGTGCACCGGGGGCAGTGAGGGTGTACGGCCGTCGCGGTAAATGAGAGACCGATTCTTCAGGTGCGAATCACCGTTTCCGACAGCGACAGAGAAAGCGATCCTGGGCACGGCTTCGCGCAGAGACGTCAGATCGTGCCCTCGGTACGAGACGGCCGCGACGGTCTCGCATGGAGAATTTCAACGCCACTCCTGCGAGGGAGAAGCGTCATGGGGAACGGCTGCCAGCCCGTTCGGGAGACGGACCTACGCTCACTGCCGGGTCCTGTCACACCCAACCGCCCTCCGGCTCATCTGCGTGCAGCACTTGGACAGCACCGGGCAGATCGTGCCCGACTTGTGCCAGGCGTTCCATTTCCCGGTCGGGGAGCGTCTATCGGGCTCTAGGGATCAAGCCTCAGCTGCCATCGCGGCGCCACGAGGTGAGCTCGGTTCCCTGTTCGTCCTACGTATCCTCTTCGCGGAGAGAGACGAGGGCGCTGCCGCGGGGAGATGACCGACTGACGCAAATATTTCGCGTTAAGGTGAGGGGATGAGCGGCAGGGTGAGTGAGGGATCCGGTGCCGGGGCCGTGGTCAAGGGGGGCAGGAAGGCTGCTCGGCCCGGTGGGCGCAGTGCGCGGGTGCAGGAGTCGGTGCACCGGGCCGTACGGGAGCTGATCGCCGAGCGGGGGCGGGACGGGCTGACGGTGCCGCTGGTCGCGGCGCGGGCCGGAGTGACGCCGTCGACCGTGTACCGGCGATGGGGTGACCTGCAGGAACTGCTGTCGGACGTGGCGGTGGAACGGCTGCGGCCGGAGGGGGAGCCGGAGGACCACGGTTCGCTGCGTGCCGACCTCGGCGCCTGGGCCGAGCAGTTCCTGGAGGAGATGGCGTCCTCGGCGGGCCGCGCTTACATCCGGGACGCGCTGGCGGGCGATCCGGACGGCAGCAACGCCGGGCAGTGTTCCGAGTACGCGGCCGAGCAGTTGCGGATTCTGCTGGGGCGGGCGGCCGGGCGGGGGGAGGCCGTGCCGGAACTGGAAGTGGCCATGGACCAGGTCGTGGCGCCGATGATGTACCGGATTCTGTTCCGGCCGGGACCGGAGACGGGGGTACGGGCGGAGACGGGGGTACGGGCGGACACGGGGCCGGGCCCGGAAGCCGGTGACGGAACTGGTGCCGGTGCCGGTAAAGGTGCCGGTGCCGCTCCGGACTACGCCCGGGGGCTGGTGGAGCGGCTGCTGTCCGGCTGACGGTCAGGGGGAGGGGGTGTCCGATAGGGCGCGGTCCCGGCCCTGACCCGTCGGACACCCCCTACACCGGCGCCACCTCCGGCACCGGCCGGTGAGCGGTCTCGTACGCGTGGGCGAGCTGGAGAAGCGTCGACTCGGCCAGCGGGCGGCCGATCAGCTGCATCCCGATGGGCAGGCCCTGGTCGTCGAAGCCGACGGGGAGGGAAAGGGCCGGGAAGCCGGTGAGGTTGGCGGGGGCGCAGAGGCGTACGTAGGCGTCGGAGACCGGTTCGGTGGTGCCGTCGGGCCAGGTGAAGGCCGGCTGGCCGGCGAGGGCGGCGGTGGCGGGGACGGTGGGGGCGGCGAGCACGTCGATGCCGTCAGCCGCGAGAGAACCGCCGTCGGCGGTGCCGTTGAAGAGCTCCAGCCAGGCCTGGTGCATCAGAGTCCGGGTGCGCTGGGCGCGGATGTAGTCCGTCGCCGGGAAGAACTCGCCGGCTTCGAGGAGGATGCGTACGTCGTCGGAGTACAGGTCGGGGACGGCGCGCAGCGTGTCCTGGTGGTACGCCGTGGCCTCGGGAACCATGTGGCCCCACTGGGCGGCATGGACGTACTCCGTCATCGGGACGTGCACGGGTACGGCGATGGCCCCCAGCGCGGTCAGGGCGTCGACGGCGGCGCGGACCGCGGCCGCCACCTGGGGCTGTACGCGGTCGAAGTAATGGTTCACGGGGACGCCGACGCGCAGGCCGGTGACCGGAGTGCCGAGGGCGCGGGTGTAGTCCTCGCGCGGGTGGTCCAGGGACGCCGGGTCGCGCGGGTCGTGTCCGGCGAGCGCCTGGAGGACCAGGGCCGCGTCGCCGACCGTACGGGTGAGCGGGCCGACGTGGTCCAGCGACCACGACAGGGACGTCACGCCGCGCCGGGAGAGCAGGCCGTACGTCGGCTTCAGGCCGACGACGTGGTTGAGGGCGGCGGGCACGCGGATCGAGCCGCCGGTGTCGGTGCCGAGGGCGAAGGTGGCCGTGCCGGCGGCGACGGCGGCCGCCGAACCGCCGCTGGAGCCCCCGGCCACATGCTCGGGTGACCAGGCGTTACGGGTCTGCGGGGTGGTCAGGCCGTACGCGAACTCGTGGGTGTGGGTCTTGCCGATCAGTACCGCACCGGCCGCTCTGAGCCGTTCCGTCACGGCGGCGTCCGCGTCCGGTGTGTGGCCCGCCCGCACCTGGGAGCTCGCCGTGGTCGGTACGCCGGCGACGTCGATCAGGTCCTTCAGCGCCACGGGGACGCCGTGCAGCGGGCCGCGGTGGCGCCCGGCGGCGATCTCCCGTTCGGCTTCGGCGGCGGAGTGCAGCGCCGCCTCGGCGGTCACCGTCACGTAGGCGCCGGCCTTCGGGTCCACGGCGGCGATCCGGTCGAGGACGGCGGTGGTGAGTTCGACGGGGGAGAGGGCGCGGTCCGCGATGAGGCGGGCGGCTTCGGTGAGGGGGAGGTGGTGGGGGAGGGGAGTGGTGGGGGGCGTGGACGAGGGTGCGTACGTCATGAGGTCTCCCGGGCGGGGGCGGAGGTGCGGGGGGCGGCGGTGAAGACGGGGGCTGGTGGTGTGTCGCCGAGGGGCAGGGTGCGCAGGGAGCTGAGGACGGAGTCGATGGCGTTCACGGTGGCGGCGACGCCGGCCAGCCGGTCTTCGGGGAGGGGGAGCCCGGCCCGGCGGGCCAGACGGGCGATGTCTTCGGGGGTGAGGGCGGGAGAGGACATGGCGCCTCCGGGGCACTTGGTGAGGGCGGGTGGGGGTGGAGGTGCGGATAGGGATGGATGGGGGTGGAGGTGTGGGTGGGGAGGGCCGGGGGCGGATGGAGCGTTAAAGCTAAGGCTTTGCGTTTGGTGAGCCTAGGGGGCTAGTCTCGGTTAAGGCAAATATTTAGCTTTTGGTTACCCGGGGTCGGCCTGACCGGCCGCAAGGCCCCGCCCCGCCCCCTCTTCACCCCGGCTCGCTCCCGCCCGTACGGAGGCCCCATGTCCCCCCGCCCCGCGCACACCTGGCACGTCGGCGACATCGTCGTGCACCGCATCGACGAAGTCGCGCTGCCGCCCGAGACCGGCGCCTGGCTGCTCCCCGGGGCGACGCCGGACCTCGTGTCCGAAGTGCCCTGGCTCGCGCCGGAGTTCGCACACCCCGACGGCACCCTGCGCGCCGCCGTGCACACCTTCGCGCTGGAGATCGGAGGTTTGCGCGTACTGGTCGACACCGGTATCGGCAACGGCAAGACGCGCGCCAACCCCGCCTGGCACCAGCTCGACACGCCCTACCTCGACCGGCTGGCCGCCGCCGGCTTCCCGCCGGAGCGGATCGACTACGTGATTAGCACGCACCTCCACGCGGACCACGTCGGCTGGAACACCCGCCTCGCCCCCGACGGCAGCTGGCAGCCGACGTTCCCACGCGCCCGCTACCTCACCTCCCGTGCCGAGTACGACTATTGGTCCGGCGTCGACATGGAGGAGAGCCGCCGTCAGATGTTCCGTGACTCGGTCGAGCCCGTACGGGAACACGGTCTGCTCGACCTGGTCGACGTCACCGCGCCCGGCACCGAGATCCTCCCGGGCCTCACCCTCGTGCCGACGCCCGGTCACACGCCGGGCCAGAGCGCGGTCGCCCTGCGCAGCCAGGGGGAGTCGGCGATCATCACCGGCGACTGCGTGCACCACCCCGTGCAGCTGGCGCACCCGCAGCTGTGCAGCAGTGTCGACATCGACCCGGAGGAGGCCGTACGGACGCGCCGGTGGCTGTTCGACGAGGTGGCGCGCAGTGGTGCGCTGATGCTCGGGAGCCACTTCGCGGCGCCGACCGGCGGGCTGGTGCGGCGGGAGGGGGCCGGCGGAGGAGCCGGAGCCGGTACGGGCGAGGCGCGGTACCGGCTGGTGGCCACCGGCGGTGAGTGACGGTCCCTTCGGCCCGGAGGGCAGGTCCCCCGTACCGCGTCGTCCGGTCACCCGACCCGGCTACGCGCCGGGGCGTGCGCTCCCCGGAGTGCGCGCCCCCGCATGGCGGCATTCTTGAATGCTTAAGGGCATATCGGGGCAAGGTTGTCGCTGTCGTTGATGCCAGCGGTGGGCGTGCCCGGGAGGCCCTGATGAACCAGAGATCGGTCCGTGTCGTCGCGGCCACCGGATGTGCCCTGCTGATCGCGTGCCTGGCGCCCGCATGGGCAGGCAGCGCGAATGCCAGTACGGGAGCCGCCGGACGGGTGACGGCCTCCCTCGCCGGTGCCGTGGACATCCCCTGGCTCACCGGCCCGGTGGTCGTCGCGCACCGAGGCGCTTCCCAGGTGGCTCCGGAGAACACCCTCGCCGCCGTGGACGCGGCGGACCGCCAGGGTTTCAAGTGGGTCGAGAACGACGTGCAGCAGACCCGGGACGGGAAGCTGGTGGTGATGCACGACCCCACGTTGACGCGGACCACCAACGCCCGGCGCCTGTTCCCCCAGCGCGCCCCCTGGCGGGTACGGGACTTCACGGCCGCCGAGATCGCGCGGCTGGACGCCGGGAGCTGGTTCCACAAGCGCTTCGCGCGCGAACGGGTGCCGACGCTCGCGGAGTTCCTGCGGCGGATGGAGGACCACGACCTGCGGCTGCTGCTGGAGATCAAGAACCCGCAGCACTACCCCGGCATCGAGGCGCGCATCGTCAAGGAGCTGTCGGGCGCGGGCTGGCTCGGCCGTGGACACGTGCGCCGCCGGCTGGTGGTGCAGAGTTTCAGCGCGAGCAGCGTGCAGACGGTGCACCGCCTGGTGCCCGGCGTCCGTACGGGGTTCCTGGGCAACCCGCCGCTGAACGCGCTCGCCTCGTACGCACGCTACGTCGACCAGATCAACCCCCAGCTGTCCAGGGTGAACGCGCAGTACGTGGCCGCCGTCCACCGGCTGCGCGGCGTACACGGCCGCCGGATGGAGGTCTTCGCCTGGGACGTACCGCTGCGGAACTACGCCCGGATCGCTTCCGCTTACGGCTTCGACGGCGTCATCGTCTGAGGAAGGCGGGTTCTGGGCGGGGCCTTACGGGATTCCGTTCACGCGGCTGGGGCGCCTCTGGTGTGCGACGCCGTAGCTCTTCCCGTAACCCCCGTAAGACCCGGGTTCGGCTCCTCGGCTCCCCGGCTCCGCGGCTCCCGCGCGCCGGGCTCCGGCCGTCTCGTAGGGTCGCAGGGGCGGCGTTTCGCCGACCGCAGGTGAGCAGCCGCCCCGGAGCGAGGCCCGGGGCACAGAAGGAGCAGGGACCGATCATGACCGACAGCGCCTGGAGCACCGGCAGCGTCTGGGGCGGGGACGAGCTGGATCTCGATGCGTACCTCGCACGGATCGGGTACGAGGGCGAGCGCGCGCCGACGGCGGCCACCCTGCGGGAACTGCATGCCCGGCACGCGGCCACCTTCGCCTTCGAGAACCTGGAGATCGTCCTGGGGCGGCCGGTCCTCCTCGGCCTGAAGTCCCTCCAGGAGAAGATGGTCGGCCGCCGCCGCGGCGGCTACTGCTACGAGCAGAACCTGCTGTACGCCGCCGCGCTGGACCGGCTCGGCTTCCAGGTCACGGGGCTGGGAGCCCGTATCCGCATGGGCGAGGCCAAGATCCGGCCGGTCACCCATGCCCTGCTCAAGGTGCGACTGGACGGCGAGGACTGGATCACCGACGTGGGCTTCGGCGGCGAGGCGCTGCTGGAGCCGGTCCCGTTGCGCGACGGCGTCGAGGTCCGGCAGGGCGGCTGGACGTTCGGCCTGGTGCGGGAAAGCGGACCGCAAGGGGAGGACGGCACCTGGGTGCTGCGCTCACGGCACGAGGACGGCTGGTTCGACCTGTACGCCTTCGGCCCGGAGGCCCGCCACCCGGCCGATTACGGCGTCTTCAACTACTACATCTCCACCCACCCGCGGTCGCCGTTCACCGGCCGGACGGTCGTCCAGCAGCCCGGCCCCGACCTGCGGCGCACCCTGATCGGTACGGAGCTGACACTGACCCGCCCCGACTGGTCCCGCGAGGTGCGCCAGATCCCGGCCGAGGAGATCCCGGCCGTACTGGCGGCGGACTTCGGGCTCGTACTGGACGAGCGGGACGCGGCCGACCTGGTGGCGCTGCACCGGGAGGAGCCGGTCGCGTGACGGCTGCGGCCTCCCGCGGGGGCTACCGGACGACCGCGAAGCCCTCGATCTCCACCAGCGCCGCCGCGTCCCACAGCCGGGTCGCGCCGATGACCGCCATCGCCGGGTAGTCGGCGCCGACCAGCCGCTTCCACACCCGGCCGATGGCCGCCGCGTTGCTGCGGTAGTCGGCCACGTCCACGGCGAAGACGGTCAGCTTGGCCAGGTCACCGGGGCCCGCGCCGGCGGCCCCGGCCGCGGTCAGGAGGTTGGCCAGCGCCCGTTCGAACTGCTCGACGACACCGTCACCGACGATGCGGCCCGTCCCGTCGAGCGCGGTCTGGCCGGCCAGGAACACGATCGTGCCCGGCGCGGCCCGTACGGCGTGGCTGAAACCGGTCGGCGGCGACAGCTCGGGGGGATTCACCCGCTCGAAACCGCCGGCCGCCGTGCGGCGTGCGTCCGTGGGCCGTGCTTCTGCCGGGACCGTCCCGCTTTCCGCCGTACCCGCACGGCCTCTGCCCTGCTCCCGCCCCGCACTCATGCCCGGTGTGCCCCCTCCGTAGCCAACTCGTACCGTACTCCCAGGGATTGCAGCGCGTCGCGCTCCTCCTGCGGAAGCTGTCCGTCGGAGATGACGAGGTCGAAATCGGCCAGCGGCGCCAGCTCGTACAGCGCCTGGCGGCCGAACTTGGAGTGGTCCACCAGCAGCACCTTGCGCCGCGCCGCGGCCATCAGCGCCCGCTTGACCAGGACGTTCTCCTGCGCCTGGTGGTAGCAGCGGCCGTCGTCGACGGCGGAGGCGGACACGAAGGCGACATCGGCGCGAAAGCTGCGGGCGATGTCGGCCGTGGACATGCCGAGGAAGGCGTTGAAGGCGGCGTGGTACTCGCCGCCCAGCGCGATCACCCGGATGTCGGGCTCCTCGGCCAGCTCGTTGATGACCTGGAGCGAGTTGGTGATGACCGTGTACGCGCCGCGCGAGGCGAGGGAGCGGGCCAGCGGCAGCGCGGTACTGGAGTCGTCGATGATCACGGCCTGGCCGGGTTCGGCGATGGCCAGCGCCGCCGCGCAGATCGCCTCCTTCGCCGCCACCTGCTCGTCGCCGCGCCAGCGCGCGTTGGACTCGAACAGGGCGTTGGGCGCGGCGGTCGCCCCGCCGCGCACCTTGCGCAGCCAGCCCTGGTGTTCCAGGGAGTCCAGGTCGCGGTGGACCATCATCTGGCTGACGCCCAGCTCCTGCACGAGGTCCTCGATGCTCACCTGGCCCTCGGCCAGCACCCGGTCCGCGATCCGCTTGCGCCGGTCCTTGGGTCCCAGCTTGCCTTCGGGCGCC
The DNA here is from genome assembly GCF_055573595.1 of Streptomyces sp. NPDC030165. Lineage (NCBI taxonomy): Bacteria > Bacillati > Actinomycetota > Actinomycetes > Kitasatosporales > Streptomycetaceae > Streptomyces > Streptomyces sp. NPDC030165. Next base: position 390,277 of record NZ_JBVIBD010000004.1, read on the forward strand.
GTCGTCGCCGGAGCCTCGCCGCTCTTCGCGCCCTTCGCCGGTTCCGAGGTCTTCGCGGGGGCCGGTGCCCCGGCCGGAGTCGTGGCCGCTGCCGAGGTGTCTGGAGTCCCTCCGGTGTCGGCCAACGCTGATCCCTTTCCGTACGTTCTCGGCTGTCCGCCGAGTCTATGGCGTGGTCACACCGAGGTCGCCGCCCCGGACGACGCGTGCCCGCCGGGCGACGCGGCCACCGCGTACGGGACTGCGGGACTTCCAGCGCGAACTCCAGCGCCGACAGCGCGCCACCGGTGCCGGCGCTGCTGCGCGAGTACGTACCGGGTCTGCCCGAGGCCGAACCGGAGCCGCTGGGCGAGGCGGTCCGCAGTTTCCTGTACGGGCCGGCGCTGTGGTGGCCGGACCGGCCCGAGAAGCCGCGGGAAGTGCTGGTCGCGGCGATGGTGCGGATCACGCGGGGATTCGGGGCCGTACCCGGAGCGCGGTGCGCAGCTGCCCTGTCCAGGCGGCCGTCGTCTCCCGCGTGAGGCGGGAGTCCGGCGCGAACATCTCGAAACCGTGCCAGGCCCCCGGTACGTAGTGCAGCGCGACCCGCACATCGGCGTCCATCAGCCGGCGGGCATAGGCGAGCCCGGTGTCCCGCAGCGGATCGAGGCCGCAGACGACGACGCAGGCGGCGGGCAGGCCGCGCAGGTCGGTGGCGCGGGCCGCCGCCGCGTACGGGTACGACTCGGCCCCCTCGGGCGCGTAATGCCGCCAGCCGCGCTGGATGAACGCGCCGTCCGGCAGCCGCGGGTCGCCGTCCGCGGGTGTCGGCCGCGTACCGGCCGTGTCGTCCAGGTCGGGCACGACCAGCGACTGGTGGACGAGGGCCGGGCCGCCCCGGTCGCGCGCCATCAGCGCGACGGCGGCGGCGAGCCCGGCCCCGGCGGACTGCCCGCCCACCGCGAGGCGCGCGGAATCGACACCGAGCGCCACGGCCTGCCCGGCCGTCCACTCCAGGGCGAGGAAACAGTCCTCCACCGCCGCCGGGCACGGGTGCTCCGGGGCGAGGCGGTACTCCACGGAGACCACCGCGGCCCGCACCGCGCGGACCAGCTCGATCGCCGTACGGTCCTCACCGGGCGGCGCCTGCCCGAACGTGTAGCCGCCGCCGTGGAAGTGCAGCACCCCGGGCAACGGACCCGGCGCGTCCACCGGCCGGTAGACCTCCACGGTCAGCCACGAACCGTCCGGCCGCGGCACCGCGAACCGCTCGCTCGTCACCCCGTCGCGGTCCGCCGGGAAGTGGCGGGCCAGCGCGTGCAGGCCGGTGCGGGTGCCCTCGACGTCGGCGTACGGATCGAGAAGCGGAGGCAATTGCTCCAGTACGGGCGCGAGCTCAGGATCGACATGCACAGCAGGCCCTCACTCTCCTCACATTCCTCCTCACCCCCTACCCCGCCGCCTCACTTCGCATCGGCGTAACACTCCACGACCGCCGTACCGAACGGGAACCGCACCGGCGTCGCACCGAACGCGATGCGCCCGGCCAGCTCAGCGGCCTCCGCGACGGCCTCCGCGACCGCTCCGGCCTCCTCCTCGGGAGCGTGCACGATCACCTCGTCGTGCTGGAAGAAGACCAGCTCCGCGCGGAGCGGCGCCAGCGACCGGCGCAGTGCGGCCAGCATCAGCAGCGCCCAGTCGGCGGCACTGCCCTGCACCACGAAGTTACGGGTGAACCGGCCACGCGCCCGGGTGCCCGCCGTACTGCCGTACACCGGGGCCTCCTCCTGCGGCAGGCCCGCCTCGTCGGGCGGCGCGACGGAGGCCGGCGGGCACGTACGCCCCAGCCACGTCCGTACGAGACGGCCCTCCTCGCCCGCGCGGGCCGCCGCGTCCACGTACTCCACCGCGTCCGGGTACCGCCGCCGCAGGTCCGCCAGGTGTTTGAGGGCGTCCCCGGACGTCTGGCCGTACACGGCACCCAGCAATGCCAGCTTGGCCTGCGCCCGGTCGCCCCCGAAGGCACGCGCCGCCAGGTCGGCGTACAGGTCGCGGCCGCTGCCCGCCACCTCCATCAGCCCCCGGTCCCGGGAGACCGCCGCCAGCACCCGCGGCTCCATCTGCTCCGCGTCCGCGACCACCAGCCGCCAGCCCGGGTCGGCCACCACGGCCCGGCGCACCACCTTCGGGATCTGGAGCGCGCCGCCGCCGTTGGTCGTCCAGCGGCCCGAGACCGTGCCCCCGGGCAGGTACTCCGGGCGGAACCGGCCCTCGTGCACCCACTGCTGCAACCAGGCCCAGCCGTGCGCCGTGTGCAGCCGGTACAGGCGCTTGTACTCCAGCAGCGGCGCCACCGCCGGATGCCGCACCTCCTGCAACTCCCACTTACGGGTCGACCGCAGCGTGATGCCGGCGCCGGCGAACGCCTTGACGATCTCGCCCGGCAGATCCGGGCGCACCCGCACGCCCTCCCCGAACGCCCGCGACACCTCCTCGGCCAGCTCCGCCATCCGGCGCGGCTCCAGGCCACCCGGATAGCGCTCGCCGAGCAGTTCGTCCAGCAGCTCCCGGTGCACGTCCGCCCGCCACGGCAGCCCGGCCCGCCGCATCTCCGCGGCGACGAGCATCCCGGCCGACTCCGCGGCCAGCAGCAGCCGCATCCGGTCCGGGTGCTCGGCCCGCTCCGTACGCTCCAGCTGCCCGGCGTACACCTCCAGCAGCGCGGTGAACTCGTCCACCCCCGGCGGCAGCGGCACCGGGCCGGGCTCGAACAGTGACGGCTGGGTCTCCGCGCCGCGCACCGGCGGATCGTCGGGCACCGGCAGCCGGTGCCGCCGCGCCCACGCCGCGGCGAGCGACCGCGGCTGGCCGGACTGGCCCTCCTCGTGTCCGATCAGCAGCGCCTCGGCCGCCTCGACGTCGTAACACCGCTCGACGCGGACGCTGGCCGCGAGCAGCTCGCGGTACGTCTCGGCGGTCGAACGCCACACCCAGCGCTCCGCGTCCGGACACGCCCGTACGGCCTCCGCCACGCTCCTCGCGCGGACCGGCACCCCCACCGGCCGCCCGGCCACGTCCACGGCACACGCCGCCACACCCCCGTCACCGGTCCCCCCGACCACCCACCGCATACGTCCACTTTCCCATTCCGGACTTTTCGGGGCTTCCCCGCGGGCCCCCGAAGACCGGCGCCCGCCCCGCAGCTCGCCTCCCGCAGCTCACGCCCCCGTCAGGCCGCAACCACCCCCAACTCCCGCCCCGAACAACCCCCAGCCTTCCGGCTTCCTCCGCCAGCTCCTTCAGCGCCGCCTCCGGGAGGGCAGCGCCGCCAAACGCCGATGCCTGCAGGGCCGGTATCTGTAGGGATGACGAGTCCGATCCCCGTTCGTGCCCCCATTGCACACCACCCCACTGACAACGGCCCCGCCACCGCCTCCGCCCGCCCCCGTCAAGACGCGCCGTCAACTCCGACGTTGGCCGGTTAGCTCCCCTACCCGGTCCACCTGACTAGGGGGAGAATGCGCGCGCCGACCCAGGTCACGCACCCCGCACCCGCATCCCCGCCCACGGCAGACAAGGGAGTCGCCCCTATGGCCATCGCGCACCGTGCCATCGGTTCAGGACCGCACCCGGTGATCGTTCTCCACGACTGGTTCGGAACCTCGGCCAACTGGGGTTCCGTCCTGGACTTCCTCGACCGGGAGACCTTCACGTACGCCTTCCTCGACTGCCGCGGTTACGGCGACCGCAAGTACGTACCGGGCCGCTATGACCTGCCGGAGATCGCCGGCGACGCGCTGGCCCTCGCCGACCAGCTCGGCTGGGAGCGGTTCTCCCTGGTGGGCCACTCGATGGGTGCCAAGGCGATGCAGCAGGTGCTGGTCCGCGCCCCCCATCGGGTGAACCGGATGCTGGGTCTCGCACCGGTCCCCGCCGGTACGTACCCGATGGACGACGCGACGCACGAGCTGTTCTACGGGGCCTCGGCGGACCCGGACAAACGGCGCGCCATCATCGATCTGGTCACGGGCCACCGCGCGAGCCGGATCTGGCTGGACCGGATGGTGCGCCACTCCCTCGACATCTCCCGTGCGGAGGCGCACGCGGCCTACCTCGCCAGCTGGCAGCGGCTCGACCTCTCGGAGGCGGTCGCGGACGCGGCGAAGCGGTACTCCGTTCCCGTACGGGTGGTCGTCGGCGCGTACGACCTCGCGCTCACCGCCGACCTCATGCGGGAGACCTGGCAGCGGTGGTACCCCCAGGCGGAGATCGTCACGATCGAGGGCTCGGGGCACTACCCGATGCACGAGACGCCGGTGGCGCTGGCCACGACCATGGAGGACTTCCTCCGCGCCTGATCCAGGTCCTCGCGGCTTCCGTGGCCCCTTCCCGCGAGCAGGCCCGCGCCCGCAACCTCTGTCAGCATGGCTTCGTACCGCCTGTATCACCGCAAACCATGCGCAAGGCGGGTGTACCGCCCACCGTGTGCCGTCCCGGTGGGCAAGACGGCCGACGGAGCGAGGTGCGGGCATGCGGGTGGCTCTGGCGCAGACGGACTGCGGGCTGGGCGAGGTCGACGCGAACCTCGCCACCGCGCGGGAAGAGGTCGAGAAGTCGGCGGAGCAGGGCGCCGACCTCGTCGTCTTCCCGGAACTGAGTCTGCACGGATACCACCTGGGCGCCCTGTCCCGGGACGTCTCGGTCGAGGCGCAGGACCCGCGGCTGCGCGAGCTGAGCCTGCTCGGCCCGGACGTCCTCGTGGGCTTCCACGAGCACACGGTCCTGCGGGCCTACAACACGGCCGCTTACTACGCGGACGGCGCGCTGCTGCACGCGCACCGCAAGCTGTACCTCCCGAACTACCTGTCCTGGGAGGAGCGCAAGCACGTCAGCCCGGGCCAGTCGCTGCGCGCGTACGGTCTGACGAAGTCCCCGAGCGGCGGCCGTGGGGCGACGCTGGTCTGCAACGACGCCTGGCAGCCGGTGCTGCCCTGGATCGCCGTGCAGGACGGCGCCGAGGTGCTGTTCGTGCCCACCAACAGCGCGGCCAGCCTCGACCCGGAGGCCATGGACACCGGCTCGTACTGGGACACGCTGCTCTCCTACACGGCGCGGATGCTCCAGTGCTGGATCGTCTTCGTCAACCGGGTGGGCAACGAGCACGGGGCCGCCTTCTGGGGCGGCTCGCGGGTGGTGGATCCGCGCGGCACGGTGGTGGCGCAGGCGCCGAAGTGGGAGACGGCGCTGGTCACGGTGGACATCGACCTCTCCGAGGCGCGCCGCCAGCGCCGCGCCGTCCCCCTGGTCGCGGAGGCCCGCCTCGGCCTCATCGACCGCGAGGTGCGGCGCTTGATCGACGAGGGCGGGGACAGCTGAGGTGGCCCAGGGGAAGGGCACGCTCGTTCGGATGAAGAGTCACCCGGATGCCGGTGTGGTTTTGCCTAAGGTGGCAGTGTCGCTCCGCATGAAGGAGGTCCCGTGACATCGGCAGCTCCAGACGCGCCCCGCACGCGATCGGTGACGACGTCATGATCGCGTCGGTCGAGGAAGCCTTCGAAACGTTGAACGCGGCAGCCCCTGAGGGATGGCGCGTGGAACTGGTCGAAGGGAAGATCCATGTGGTGCCACGCGAACGGGGAGCATGAGGAGATCGTGGCGGAAGTCGCGGACCAGGTGTCCGGCCGCCGCAAGGACGCGGAGCTGCGCACACGTACCGGGCTCGGCCTGAACGTGCCGGGGGTCTCGGTCACCGGAAAGGTCGTCCCTGATCTGGTGACCGCCCCGAAGGGGAGCTTCAGCGACCGGCTGGAGTACCACGATCCAGCGTCGGTGATGCTGGTGGGCGAGGTGACCTCGAAGTCCACCGCGGAGCAGGACCGCGGTCCCGAGCTGCGCGGTTACGCCCGGGCCGGTATCCCCTTCCACCTCCTGGTGGACCGGGAAGCGGAGCAGGTCTCCCTCTGCTCCGAACCGGCGGGCGACAGGTACACCCGCGTGTCGGCGGTCGCCCTTTCCAAGACGATCGCCCTCCCTGCGCCCTTCGGCTTCGAGATCGATACGGGCGAGTTCTGAACCGCGTGGCCTACGGGCCCGCCCCGGATGCCTGGCCTCCGGGGCGGGCCCGTAGCCGTACCCCCTACCAGCTCGACTTCCGCACCCCCGGCAGGAACCCCGCGTGTGCCTGTTCGCGCAGGCTGACGCGGGAGAGACCGAAGGCGCGGAAGTAGCCGCGCGGGCGGCCGTCGACGCTGTCCCGGTTGCGTACGCGGGTGGCGCTCGCGTCGCGCGGCTGGCGGGCGAGTTCGCGCTGGGCGGCCAGCCGCTCCTCCTCCGGGGTGTGCGGGCTGCGGATGACGGACTTCAGCAGGGCCCGCCGGGCGGCGTAGCGCGCCACCGTCGCGCGCCGCTTCTCGTTCTTCGCGATCTTGCTCTGCTTCGCCATCAGACCTTCTCTCCTCGTGCGCGGATCCGGGCGACGGCCGCCTCGATCCCGATCGTGTCCACGGTCTTGATCCCCTTCGCGCTGAGCGTGAGGCGGACGTGCCGCCCCTCGCTCGCCAGCCAGTAGCGCTTGCGCTGGGTGTTGGGGTCGAACCGCCGTGACGTGCGGCGGTGGGAGTGCGAGACGGACTTGCCGAAGCCGGGGCTGCGGCCGGTGAGCTGGCAGTGGGCGGACAAGGTCAGTACCTCCTAATGAAAATGGAAACCATTTCTGTATAGTAGCGCCCATGGCCCGCAACGAACTACGACCCGTGATCAAGCTCCGGTCCACCGCCGGCACCGGCTACACCTACGTCACCCGCAAGAACCGCCGGAACAACCCCGACCGGCTGGTGCTGAAGAAGTACGACCCGGTCGCCGGCCGCCACGTCGACTTCCGAGAGGAGCGCTGAGCAGCGCCATGAAGCCTGGAATCCACCCCGCGTACGGGCCCGTCGTCTTCCGCGACCGGGCCGCCGATTACGCCTTCCTGACCCGGTCGACCGCCACCAGCGACAAGACGATCGAGTGGGAGGACGGCAACACGTACCCGGTCATCGACGTCGAGATCTCCTCGGCGAGCCACCCCTTCTACACGGGGACGGCGCGCGTGCTGGACACCGCGGGGCGCGTCGAGCGGTTCGAGCGCCGTTACGGCAAGCGCGGGGCCCGCTGATGGGCGGCCCGTCGAGGGAGGGCGCACCCGGCGGTCCCGGGGGCGGCTTCGGGGACCGGCTGTCCGTGGTGATCATCGGCGGGCTGCACTCGGACGCCCGCCGGACGGCGGTGGAGCGGCTGCTGCGCGCCGTGCCCGGCAGTGTCGCGCTCCACCACGACCTCGCTTCCGCCGCTGAAGGAACGGTTCGCCGGACCGTGCGGGACGCCGGTGGCGTGCTCGACACGGGCGAGGCGCCGCTGGTCAACGACTGCGCCTGCTGCGCGCTCCGCGAGGACCTGGTCCCCGAGCTGGAGCGGCTGGCCGCCGGCCGCACCTGCCGGCTGGCCGTCGTCGAACTGTGGGATTCCGTGGAGCCCAAGGCCATGGCCGAGGTCGTCACCGCCTGCGGCGGCGAGGAACTCGCGCTGTCCGGCGTGCTCACCGCCGTCGACCCGGCACTGCTGCTGCCGTACCTGGGCTGCGGCGACGACCTGGCCGAGGCCGGGCTCGCCGCGGCCGCCTCGGACCAGCGGACCGTCGCGGACACCTGGGCCCGCCAGCTGGAGTACCCGCCGGTGCTCGTCGTCGTACCGGGTGAGGAGGAGGGCGACGCCGCCGATCTGGCGCTGCTCGCGCAGCTGCACCCGACGGCGCGGCTGGTGGACGCCGACTCCCCGGGCGAGCTGGCCGCCGCGGCGCTGGCCGGATTCGACGTGGAGGCGGCCGCCGCGCGGCAGCACCCGGCGTGCGCGCTGCTCCCGCAGGAGGCCGACGCGGACGGCGTCGGAACGCTCGTCTGGCACCGTACCCGGCCCTTCCACCCGGCCCGGCTGTACGCGGCGCTGGAGGACCTGACCTGTGTGGCGGCCCGCAGCCGTGGCCGGTTCTGGCTCGCGGACCGGCCGGACACGCTGCTGTCGTGGGACGCGGCGGGCGGTGCCCTGTGCGTCGAGAACGCCGGCCCGTGGCTGGCCGCGCTGCCGGACGCCGCCTGGGATCTGGTGCCGCCGGTACGCCGCGCCGCGGCCGCGCTGGACTGGCACCCCGAGCACGGCGACCGCGCGCAGCACCTCGTCTTCACCTCACCGGGGCTGGACCGGGACGGGCTGACGTCGCTGCTGGAGTCCTGCCTGCTGACGGACGAGGAGTACGCGGGCGGGCCCGAGGCCTGGAAGCGGCTGACGCCCGCGTTCGACGAACTCCTCGACCCCGTTCCGTAACCCGCCCTCAAGGCCGCCGACCGGCCCGTACGACCTCAGGAGCCCCCATGCCCCGCCGCCACGACCCCCGTAAGAAGACCGTGCCCCGTCCCAACCCGCTGGACGCCGCGGGCATCACGTACATCGACTACAAGGACACCGACCTGCTGCGGAAGTTCATCTCCGACCGCGGCAAGATCCGCAGCCGCCGGGTCACGCGGGTGAGCGCGCAGCAGCAGCGGCAGCTGGCCCGTGCGATCAAGAACGCGCGGGAGATGGCGTTGCTGCCGTACTCGTCCAAGTGAGGGCCGTGGGGCGGCCGGCGCTATTTTTCGCGAGTCGCCGCTGCTGTGCCGCCGTTCACGCAGAAGTCCGGCCCGCTGACCGGCCTTCCGGAGCACCGTGAGGTGTTGCGGAAGGCCGGTTCTCTTGTTCCGGGGAACCCTGGCGTCCGGTGATACGTCCCGTGAGCATGGTGTTCGACGTGCTGTGACCGGTGCGCCACGGGCCGTCGTGCACGTGCATCCGACCATGCATCTGCATATGAACGAAGCTATGATCCCCATCAGTTGCAGTTGACACCGGTTCCCGTTGTGCGCACTGCTGCTGACAGCCCATCACCGACCGCCGACCGCTCAGCGCGCCACGACCCGTCACCGCTGACCACCGCATCCACCGGGAGACACCTGTGCCCGACGCATACAACGGCATGGCCGCAACGGATCTCCACGGTGTGACCTGGCAGAAGAGCCGGCACAGCAACTCGCAGGGCTCCTGCGTGGAGTTCGCGCGGCTGCCGGGCGGCGAGATCGCCGTACGCAACTCCCGCTTCCCGGACGGGCCGGCGCTCGTCTACACCCCGGCCGAGGTCGAGGCGATGATCCTGGGCGTCAAGGACGGCGAATTCGACCACTTGATGCGGGACTGACCGGTACGGGACCGACTGGTCCCCGGCCGGCCGGTGCGGGACCGGCCGGTATGCCCGCGCGCCTGCCCGGACGGCCGCGGCCGTCCGGGCAGGCCGGCGGAGGCTCCGTGGCCCCCGGGCCCCGTGCCCCCGAGGCCCCGGAGCGTCCGCCGCTCAGGGCAGCCGGAACTGCGCCCACACGATCTTTCCGTGCGGTGCGCCGGCCAGCGGTTGCCAGCCCCAGCCGTCGCTGAAGGAGTCGACCAGGTACAGGCCGCGTCCCGACTCCGCGCCGGCGTCGGCCTCCTCGGCCTCCGGGGACGCGTCGCTGGAGTCGCGCACCGCGCACACCAGCCGGGATGACCACAGCATCAGGTGCAGGCGTGCGGGCAGGGCGCCCGGGGTGCGGGCAGGCTCGAACGGGTCGGCGTCGGCAGGGCCGTACGGTGCGGTCCGGGTGGGTTCGTACGCGCCGGGGGTGCCGGCCGGCGGGGCGTGCCGCAGTGCGTTGGTGACCAGTTCGGAGACGACCAGGGCGACGCTGTCGAAGATCTCCTCCAGCTCCCACCGGTGCAGGGTCTCGCGCGTGAAGTGCCGTGCGCCGCGCACCGATTCGTAGCGGGGGGCCAGCGAGTAGGAGACGGATCCGGAGACGGCCGGGGGGTCGACGGGAGGAAAGCCCTGCCATGACGGCTGGAGCATGGTCAAAACCTTGGTCCCCATGCGAGGCACTCCTGGCGTTCGCGGACGTCATGACCCTGGCCGGGCAGCTGGATCTGGCGGTCTGGCGGATCTTTCCCGAGCGTGCATGCGTGCGCTGTCCATGGTTCCCAATGCGTACGCCAGATGCAAGGGCAGATGCACGTGCACGTGCCCTGTTTGGGAGCGCGCGTGCCGCTTCACGCGTATTTCTTCCTACGTGTTCTTGTGGAGCGGCCGCCCGGACCTCCCGCATCAGTAACCGGATGAGCACTCAACGAAGCCCGGACGTGGCAGACTGCGGCCCACTGTTGGACGGGGTGGGCCATGGGAGGGTCACAAAGGTGTCCGCAAGCGAATCGAGCGGGTCCGTGGTGCGGCGCATCCTGCTGGGGGCACAGCTCCGCAGGCTGCGCGAATCCCGCGGGATCACCCGCGAGGCGGCCGGCTACTCCATCCGCGCGTCCGAGTCGAAGATCAGCCGGATGGAACTGGGCCGGGTCAGCTTCAAGGCACGGGACGTGGAGGACCTGCTCACGCTGTACGGCGTGACCGATCCGCAGGAGCGCGAGGCACTGCTGGTACTGGCCCGCGAGGCCAACGTCGCGGGCTGGTGGCACAGTTACGGCGACGTGCTGCCCGGCTGGTTTCAGACATATGTGGGGCTGGAGGGAGCCGCTTCCCTCATCCGCGCCTACGAGGTGCAGTTCGTGCACGGGCTTCTGCAAACGCAGGAGTACGCGCACGCGGTCGTCCGCCGCGGTATGCCCGGGGCGAGTGCGGCGGAGATCGACCGCCGGGTCGCGCTGCGCCTGGAGCGGCAGAAGTTGCTGCTGGCAGAGCGCCCGCCGGAGTTCCACTGCGTGCTCGACGAGGCGGCGCTGCGCCGCCCGTACGGCGACCGGGAGGTGATGCGCGGGCAGCTGCGGCACCTGATCGAACTGTCCGAGCGACCGAACGTGCGGCTGCAGGTGATGCCGTTCAGCTTCGGCGGTCACGCGGGGGAGAGCGGCGCCTTCACCACGCTCGGTTTCCCGGAGCCCGGCCTGCCCGACGTCGTGTACCTGGAGCAGCTGACCAGCGCGCTCTACCTCGACAAGCGCGACGAGGTCGCCCAGTACGCGCGGGTCATGGACCGCCTCCAGGAGGACAGCCCGAATCCGGCCGAGACCAGAGACTTGATACGTGGTCTACTCCAACTGACTTAACCCGTAGGTAGCATGAGTTCCCATCAGGAGTCAGCACCCCCCGGCTAGGGCGCTGCGACCGGTGCCCTGTCCTCCAGATTGGGATTTCGCATGTCCTACTTCGACGAGTTGGCCCACCAGTACATCGACGGCGAATGGCGGTCCGGAAGCGGCTCGTGGGACATCGTCGATTTCAATCCCTACGACGGGGAGAAGCTGGCGTCCATCACCGTGGCCACGGTCGACGAGATCGACCAGGCCTACCGCGCCGCCGAACGCGCACAGGGGGAGTGGGAGGCCACCAATCCGTACACCCGCCGTCTGGTCTTCGAACGCGCGCTGCGGATCATCGACGACCGGGAGCAGGAGATCGGCGCCGCGATCGTCGCGGAGGTCGGCGGAACCCACGCCAAGGTCGCCTTCGAACTCCATCTCGTCCGTGAATTCCTGCGCGAGGCCATCCAGTTGTCGCTGCGGGCCGAGGGCCGCATATTGCCGTCCCCGGTGGACGGCAAGGAGAACCGGCTCTACCGGCTGCCGGTCGGTGTCGTGGGTGTCATCAGCCCCTTCAATTTCCCGTTCCTGCTGTCGGTCAAGTCGGTGGCGCCCGCGCTCGCGCTCGGCAACGCGGTGGTGCTCAAGCCCCACCAGAACACCCCGGTCTGCGGTGGCGGCCTGGTCGCCAAGGTCTTCGAGGAGGCCGGGCTGCCCGCCGGCCTGCTCAACGTCGTGGTGACCGACATCGCGGAGATCGGTGACGCGCTCATCGAACACCCGGTGCCGAAGGTCATCTCCTTCACCGGCTCGGAGAAGGTCGGCCGCCACGTCGCGACCGTCGCCGCCTCCCACTTCAAGCGCACGGTCCTGGAACTGGGCGGCAACAGCGCGCTGGTCGTCCTGGACGACGCCGACATCGACTACGCGGTGGACGCCGCCGTCTTCAGCCGCTTCGTGCACCAGGGGCAGGTCTGCATGGCCGCCAACCGGGTGCTGGTCGACCGCGCGGTGGAGCGGGAGTTCACCGAGAAGTTCGTCGCCAAGGTCAAGACTCTGAAGGTCGGCGACCCGAACGACCCGGCCACCCACATCGGCCCGCTGATCAACGAGGGGCAGGCGGAGGCCGTCGCCGCGGTGGTGGACCGCGCCGTCGCCGAGGGCGGCACCGCGCTGGTGCGCGGTACGGTGCGCGGCACCCTGGTCGCGCCGACCGTCCTGGCCGGGCTGCCGGAGGACTCCGTCGCGCTCACCCAGGAGATCTTCGGGCCGGTCGTGTCGCTGGTGCCGTTCGACGGTGACGAGGAGGCCGTACGGATCACCAACGCCTCGCCGTACGGGCTCAGCGGCGCGGTGCACACCGCCGACATCGAGCGGGGCGTGCGCTTCGCCAAGCGCGTCGAGACCGGCATGATCCACATCAACGACGGCACGGTGCACGACGAGCCGATCGTGCCCTTCGGCGGCGAGAAGGCGTCCGGGCTGGGGCGGCTGAACGGCGACGCGATGGTGGAGGCCTTCACCACCACCAAGTGGATCTCCATCCAGCACGGCCGGTCGCGGTTCCCGTTCTAGCGGTCTGCCGGCGGCTGCCGCCGGTCCCTGCCGGTCCGGGCCGACGCTGTCCGGCCCGGACCTTGCTCGACGAGCGGGGTCTCTTCCGGTCGGCGGGGGCCTTTTCCGGTTCCTGACCAGTTGAGGACAGAACCTGTCCGCAACGCTTCGTACCTTCTTCGTGTCGGACCGCGGCAGCAGCGCCGCGGCCCTCGCGAAAGGCAGATCACCATGCCCACTCATGTTCCGGCCGAAGCCCACGGCGACGAGCGCGGCGCGCTCCTGGCCTTCCTGGAGGCGCAGCGCGGCGGCCTGCGGCGGTCCGTACTCGGCCTCACCGACGAACAGGCCGCACAGAAGCCGTCGGCGAGCGAACTGTCCCTGTCCGGCCTGATCAAGCACGTCGCGGAGGTCGAGCAGGGCTGGGTGGAGACCGCCCGGCAGAAGCCGCACTCCATCGAACGCGACATGGACACCTGGCACCTCGGCTTCCAGCTGGAGGGCGCGGAGACCGTCGCGTCGATTCTCGCCTTCTGGGACGAGGTGGCCCGTAGGACCGAGGAGTTCGTCCGGTCGCTGCCGGACCTGAACGCCACCTTCCCGCTGCCCGAGGCGCCCTGGTTCCCGCCGAAGGCGGAGCAGTCGATGCGCTGGCTCGTGCTGCACCTGATCGAGGAGACCGCCCGGCACGCCGGGCACGCGGACATCATCCGCGAGTCCCTGGACGGCAGGACGGCCTTCGCGCTGGTCGACGAGGAGCGGGCGGCACAGGGCTGAGGCGGGCCCGGCGCGTGCGCACGCCTCGGCCCTCCCCGGCGTGTCCTCAGTCCTCCCCGGCCCGCAGGTCCGCCGCCCGGCGCAGCGCGTCACGCGCGGCCTGCCGGTCGGCGTCGCCGAGCTCGACCGCGTCCGCGCGGTCGAGCCAGGGGGCGGCCGCGCGCAAGCCGTCCAACTGGGCAGCCATCTCGGCGCGCAGCACGAGGAGCTGTACGAGCTGGAGCGGGGAGGGCCCGGCGCCGTGCCCGGTTCCGTTCTCCAGCGCCCGGTCGATGATCCGGGCCGCCGCGGCGTGATCGCCCTTGGACTCGCCGATCAGTGTCGCCTGGTGCAGGGCTCGCGCGTAACGCTCCTTCGGGACGGCCGTGTGCTCGAAGCTGTCGGCGATCGGCTGGCCGATCCGTACGCAGTTGCCGCCGGGGTCGGTCACCAGGAACTGCCGTACGCCGTAGGACATGTCCTTCAGCGCCCCGAGCCGCGGCAGGCCGCGCGTCGGCACCTTGCCGAGCGCGGCTTTCAGGTTCGCCCGGAAGGACGCGTAGAGGCCGTCCACGTCGTCGGTCAGGACGTAGCAGGTGCTGTACGAGGTGGCCGGGTCGTGCGCCTTCAGGCCGAAGAACTGCAGCTCGATGCCGCGCAGGCGGACGCCGCAGTACGGGTTCGGGCGCTTCTGGTACGAGGTCACCTCGAATCCGAGGGCCCGGTAGAAGTCGAGGAGTTCGTCGATGGACGGGCACGGGAGGATCGGAATCACGGTCTCGGCCATGCCGGTGAGCGTAGAGCGCCCGCAGCGGGTATTCAAACTTGAATAGGTGGTCGGTCTAGGCTGGCCACAGTGCGAGCGTGAAGGATGAGAGGGAGCGATGTCGGCGATCCGGCTGTTGGTTCTGGGGGCCGTGCGCCAGCACGGGCGGGCGCACGGTTACCAGGTGCGCAACGACCTGGAGTACTGGGGCGCCCACGAGTGGTCCAACGCCAAGCCCGGGTCGATCTACCACGCGCTCAAGCAGATGGCCAGGCAAGGGCTGATGCTCGCGCACGACGTCGCGCCCAGCCCGGCCGGCGGCCCGCCGCGTACGGAGTACGAGCTGACCGAGGCCGGCACGGAGGAGTTCTTCAAGCTGCTGCGCGAGTCGCTGTCCCAGTACGACCGCAAGGTCGACGAACTGAGCGCGGCGGTCGGCTTCATCGTCGACCTGCCCCGCGAGGAGGCCGTGGCCCTGCTGAAGGAGCGGGTGCGGGGCCTGGAGGAGTGGCGGCTCTCGGTCACCGAGTACTACACGCCGGAGGCCGGTCCGGAGCAGCTCGGCCACATCGGCGAGATCATGAACATGTGGGTGAACTCGGCGGACAGCGGCGCGGAGTGGACGCGGGGACTGATCGAGCGGATCGAGGGCGGGGCGTACGTCTTCGCGGGCGAGGGCGAGCCGTTCGTGGGGGTGCTCGCGGAGGGCCAGGAGAACCCGTACGCGACGGGTGAACCGGACCCGGAGTACGGCGTCGAAACGCCACCGTCCGGCGCATAATCAAGTTTGACTACTGCGAGTCGGCGGGCTTACCTTCGAGCGGGTAGTCAAACTTGGCTACGCGTCTGGAGGAGGCACCTTTGAACCCGCCACCCGACCCCGCCTCACCTTCCACTCCCACCGCACCTGCCGTCCCCGCCGCATCTTCGACCCCCACCGCACCTTCGACCCCGGCCATCGCCGTCGAAGGGTTGCGCAAGACGTACGGGCGCAAGCCCGCTCTCGACGGCCTCGACCTGACCGTGCCCCGCGGCACCGTGCACGGCATCCTCGGCCCGAACGGCGCCGGCAAGACCACCCTCATCCGCATCCTGTCCACCCTGCTGCGCCCAGACGCCGGGACCGCCCGGGTCGCCGGCTTCGACGTCCTGCGCCGGCCCGACGAGGTGCGCGTACGGATCGGGCTGCTCGGCCAGCACGCCGCCGTCGACGAGGAACTCAGCGGCCGGCAGAACCTGGAGATGTTCGGCCGGCTCTACCACCTGGGCGGACGCGCGGCCGCGGCTCGCGCCGCCGAACTGCTGGAACGGTTCGCGCTGGCCGGCACCGGAAAGAAGGCCGTGGGCCGGTACAGCGGCGGGATGCGGCGCCGCCTCGACCTCGCCGCCAGCCTGATCGTGTCCCCGCCGATCCTCTTCCTCGACGAGCCGACCACCGGCCTGGACCCGCGCGGCCGCACCGAGGTGTGGCAGGCGGTGCGCACCCTGGTGGACGGCGGCACGACCGTCCTGCTGACCACGCAGTACCTGGAGGAGGCCGACCAGCTCGCCGACCGGATCTCCGTCGTCGACGACGGGCGGGTCATCGCGGACGGCACGGCCGATGAACTCAAGGCCGAGGTGGGCGGCGACCGGATCGACGTCGTCCTGCACGACCCGGACGATCTGGCGCGCGCGGCGGCCGTCCTGGAGACCGTCGCCGGGAGTGTCGTCACCGACGCGGACACCCGGCGGGCCAGCGCGCCCGTCACCGACCGGATGGCGGCGCTCAGCGAGACCGTACAGGCCCTGGCGGCCGCCGGCATCGATGCGCAGGACATCGCCCTGCGCCGCCCCACCCTGGACGAGGTCTTCCTGCACCTGACCCGCCGGCCCGCCAAGGGGGAGACGGCCAAGGAGGAGACGACCGTATGAGCACCGTCACGGCACCGGGGCCGGTACCGGCCCCCGCCCCCGGCTCCCTGCCCCGTAAGGCCGGATGGGTCCTCGCCGACTCCTGGACCATGACCCGCCGCGGCCTGGCGCACTGGGTGCGGCAGCCCGTCCAGGTCGTCGTCGGGCTGGTCTTCCCCGTGATGATGCTGGTGATGTTCGGCTACTTCCTCGGCGGCGGGATGGCGCTGCCGGGAGGCGGCGACTACAAGGAGTTCCTGGTCCCCGGAATGCTCGCGCTGACCATGGCCTTCGGCCTGGAAGCCACGATGGTCGCGGTCACCCAGGACCTCGACAAGGGCGTCATCGACCGCTTCCGGTCCATGCCGATGGCCCCGTCGGCCGTCCTGATCGGCCGCAGCGTCCTGGACATGCTGGAGTCGGCTGTCAGCCTGCTGGTGATGATCGGCGCCGGCCTGGCGATGGGCTGGCGCTGGCACGGCGGCTTCGGGGACGCGCTGTACGCGGTGGGGCTGCTGCTCCTGCTGCGCTTCGCGATGCTGTGGATCGGCATCCACCTGGCCCTGGTGGCAGGCAGGCCGGAACTCGTCCAGGCCGTGCAGATCCTGGTCTGGCCCGTCGGCTTCCTCTCCAGCGCGTTCGTCTCACCGGCGTCGATGCCCGGCTGGCTGGGCGCCGTCGCCGAGTGGAACCCGATGTCCGCGACGGCGGGCGCGGTACGCGAACGCTTCGCCAACCCCCGCTGGGTGGGGGACGGGTGGGCGTCCCAGCACGCGGAACTCCTGGCAGTGTGCTGGCCGTTGGCGCTGCTGGCGGTGTTCTTTCCGCTGGCGGTGCGGAAGTTCGGAAGGCTGGGGAAGTGAAGGCGGGACCCAGGCCGTAAACCCCTGTCCTGTGGTGCAGCCGGAACTCGTGCACCGCGGGCAGGTCGTCCGGGCGCACTCGACGCGCCAGTAGGAGGCATTGCCGGCTGCGGCGTACAGGCCGAGTTCGCCGAAGCCGTGCGCCCTGCGAACGACCGTGCGCCCCTCGCGCGGATGACGAGGTTCGGCGCGCCCCGCCGCGTCCGGCCGTGCCTGTTCTCCGCCTCCACTCCACCGTGACGCGCTATACCTGAACCCTCAACGACCGCACCCCATACCCCCTTACGGAAGTATTGCGCCAACCCGCACAGGAACTTAGGCTTACCTAACTTATCGCGCGGGACGGGGGAACGATCCGCCGGGCCCGCCGTGCCGTCACCCGGCCGCCGGTCCGGTGCGGGAGCGGTGTCCGAGGCGACCCGAAGGAGCGCACGTGGAAGCGAACGAGGAACGGGCGACACCGGCACGCGAGGCCCGCGGAACCGTCACCCGGCTGCTGTTCGGGCAGCTGGCCACGTACGCGGTGGGCGCCGCCGTACGGATGGGTGTGCTGGACCGCATCGGGGACGGCACCCGTACGGCGGCCGACGTGGCGGCCGCGTGCGGCACCCACCCGCAGGCCACGCTGCGCCTGCTGCGCGCCCTGGCCGCCCTGGATCTGCTCACCGAACGCGAGGCGGGCACCTTCGAGGCCACCGCCGCGGGGGCACTGCTGCGCAGCGACACCCCGGACTCCATGGCCGCGCTGGCCCGCATCTTCAGCGAGCCGGTCATGACCCGCGCCCGGGAGCGCATGGAGGACAGCGTGCGCAGCGGTGCGCCGGCCTTCGACATGATCTTCGGAACGGACTTCTTCAGCCACCTCAAGGGCGAACCGGAGCTGTCGGAGATCTTCAACACCGCGATGGGCCAGGGCACCCGGATCGCCGCCCAGGACGTCCCGTCCCACTACGACTTCGGCCGCTTCACCACCATCGTCGACGTGGGCGGCGGCGACGGCACCCTGCTCGCCGCGATCCTGCGGGCCCACCCCGCACCGCGCGGCATGATCTACGACAGCGCCGAGGGCCACGCCCAGGCCCCCGCGAAACTGGCCGCCGCGGGCGTCACCGACCGCGTCACCCTGGAGACCGGCGACTTCTTCGCCGCCGCCCCCGCCGGCGGCGACCTGTACCTGCTCAAGAGCGTCATCCACGACTGGAACGACGAACAGTGCGCCGGCATCCTCGGCCACATCCGGCAGGTGCTGCCCGCGGACGGCCGGCTGCTGATCATCGAGCCGGTGCTCACCGACACGGTACGGCCCGGCGCCACCGCCCTGCCCTACATGAGCGACCTCAACATGCTGGTCAACGTCGGCGGCCGGGAGCGCACCCGCGCCGACTTCGAGGACCTCTGCACCAAGGCCGGCTTCAAAATCACCGGCCTCACCCCGCTACCGGCTCCGGACCCGTTCGTCCTCATCGAGGCCGCCGCGGTCTGACCCGGTAAGGACCGGCGCGGCCCCGGCCGCCCGGTCCACCGGCGCCGCCCGGCAACCTGCCCGGCCGGGCGGCGCCGGGACTCGTGATGAAGTGGCTCAGGCTTGCGCGCACCGGGTGCGTGGCCTTCGGGTGCCTGCCGTCACCCCGTGCTCGCCAGCGACAGCTTTGCCGCGAAGCCCAGGAATGCCGCGCCCGCGCCCGCGGACAGGCCTGCCGTCAGGCGCTTGCGGCGGCGGAAGGTGGCGGCCAGGTAGGTGCCGCTGAAGATGAGGAGGGAGAGGTAGGTGAGGCTGAAGAGTTGGGCCCAGGCGCCGAGGGTGAGGAAGGACAGGACGGGGTGGGGGTAGTGCGGGTCGACGAACTGGACGAAGAAGGAGATGAAGAAGAGGATCGCCTTCGGGTTGAGGAGGCTGATCACCAGGGCGCGGCGGTACGGGCGTTCGCGGGAATCCCGCGCGGCGGACCCGCCGTCGGCCGTGGCCTTCTTGCGGAGGGATTTCGTGGCCTCCCGGTTGCGCCACAGTGACCACGCGCCGCGCAGCATGCCGACCGCCAGCCAGGTCAGGTAGCCCGCGCCGGCGAATTTGACGATCGAGAACAGGACCGGGCTGGCTTGCAGGAGCGAGGCCACGCCGCCTGCCGACAGGGTCATCAGTACGGTGTCGCCGCACAGCACGCCGGCCGCCGCGCGATAGGCGGTGCGCGGGCCGCGGCGGGCCGCCACGGAGACGACGTACAGCGAGTTCGGGCCCGGCAGCAGAATGATGAGCGCGAGGCCCGCCAGGTAGGTCGGAAGGTCGGTTATCCCCAGCATGGCGGCAGGATGCCACTCGTGACCCGTGCGTCCCACAGGTTTCCGGTATACGGACTTGCACCTCACGTGGCGTGAGGGCCCATCGTGGAGCGCGTACCGACAAGGAAGGAGGGCGGGGAGGGTGAGCTATCCGGTGGGGCAGGTGGCCGGGTTCGCCGGTGTGACGGTGCGCACTCTGCACCACTACGACGAGATCGGGCTGCTGGTGCCGGGGGAGCGCAACCACGCGGGCCACCGGCGCTACGGCGACGCCGATCTCGACCGGCTCCAGCAGATCATGTTCTACCGGGAGCTCGGCTTCCCGCTCGACGAGGTGGCGGCCCTCCTGGACGATCCGGACGCCGACCCGCAGGAGCACCTGCGGCGGCAGCACGCGCTGCTGAGCGCCCGGATCGGCAAGCTCCAGGCGATGGCCGCCGCCGTCGAACACGCGATGGAGGCACGCAAGATGGGCGTCAACCTGACCCCGGAGGAGAAGTTCGAGGTCTTCGGGGACTTCGACCCGGACGAGTACGTGGACGAGGTGCGCGAGCGGTGGGGCAGCACCGACGCGTACAAGCAGTCGCAGCGCCGGACGGCCTCCTACACGAAGGAGGACTGGAAGCGGCTGACCGAGGAGTTCGACGCGGTCCACCGGAAGATGGCAGGGCTGCTGGAGCGCGGCGTGGCGGCTGATTCGGTTGAGGCGATGGACGTGGCCGAGGAGCACCGCCGGGCCATCTCGTCCGGGTACTACGACTGCTCGTACGAGATGCACACCTGTCTCGGGGAGATGTACGTCGCGGACGAGCGTTTCACCGCCACCTACGAGACCATCCGGCCCGGGCTGGCCGTCTACATGCGTGACGCGATGCTGGCCAACGCGGTCCGCAACGGCTGAGCCCGTACGGGGCAGGGGAGCGCGCCCCCTGGTCCGTACGGTCTTGCGGAGGCCTCATGCGGCCTTCGGGGCGATGACGACGGCGGTGCCGTACGCGCAGACCTCCGTGCCGACGTCCGCGGCCTCCGTCACGTCGAAGCGGAACATCAGCACCGCGTTCGCGCCGCGCGCCCGCGCCTGCTCCACCAGCCGCTCCATCGCCTGGTTGCGCGTCTCCACGAGCGTCTTCGTCAGGCCCTTCAGCTCGCCGCCGATCATCGACTTCAGCCCGGCCCCGATCTGGCTGCCCAGGTGGCGGGAGCGGACCGTCAGGCCGAAGACCTCGCCGATCACCCGCTGCACCTCGTACCCGGGGACGTCGTTGGTCGTCACCACCAGCACGTCGGCCTGCGCGGCCTGGCCGCCGCCGAACTCCTCGATGCCCATCGTGTGTCCTGTCCCTCCGTGCGGTGAGCCGCCTGGAGGCGGGCTCCTCGCGGGGAGGGTCTCATGGGGGAGGGGTGGAAGCGGGGAATCCGGCGGTCGGTGTCCGGCCATGGGGGGAGAGACAGTGGGCCGGGCTGCTTGCCGGGGGCCGAGGGGGTGCGTCGAGGGCGCCGCCAGAGCCGCCCCGGAGCCGTGTCCAGAGCCGTGCGCAGGCCTCCGCGGGCGGCTGGAACCAAGCCCTGCCGTCCGGCGTTGATAGCTTTGGGCCGCACACTGCGCCTGAATCCCCGTCGCACCGCACGATCCGGCGCCCTCGACCCAGGAGCCTTCACCCCGTGAATACTCTCGCGCTCGGCCCCCAGTGGCTGGACCCGGACTACCTGATCGGCACGTTCGGGCTGATCGGCGTGCTGATCATCGTCTTCGCGGAGTCCGGCCTGCTGATCGGATTCTTCCTGCCGGGCGACTCGCTCCTGTTCACCACCGGCCTGCTGGTGACGACCGACAAGCTGGACAAGCCGCTGTGGCTGGTGTGCCTGCTGATCGTGCTCGCGGCGGTCCTCGGTGACCAGGCCGGCTATCTCTTCGGCCGCAAGGTCGGGCCCGCGCTCTTCAAACGCCCGGACTCCAAGCTCTTCAAGCAGGAGAACGTGGAGAAGGCGCACGAGTTCTTCGAGAAGCACGGCCCGAAATCGCTGATTCTGGCCCGTTTCGTCCCGATCGTACGGACCTTCACGCCCATCATCGCGGGCGTGAGCAAGATGAACTACCGCTCGTTCATCACCTTCAACGTCATCGGCGGCACCCTGTGGGGCGCCGGTGTCACCCTGCTCGGCGCCTCCCTGGGCAACATCGAGTTCGTCCACAAGCACATCGAGCTGATCCTGGTCGCGATCGTGCTGATCTCGGTCGTCCCGATCGTCATCGAGTACCTGCGGGCCCGCGGCAGGAACAAGAAGGCCGCCGCCCAGCAGCCGTACGACCCGACGGGCGCCGTCCAGCCGCCCCGCCAGCCCGGCAACGACGGCCGCCGCGGCCGGCACGCCAAGCGCTGACCCGGTCGGCGGTACCGCTACCGCCGGTGACCGCCGTACGGTGATCCGTGCGGCGGTCTTGGCGAGTGTCGTACGGCGGGCCTGGCCACCGTCGTACCGCGCCGGCCGGTGATCGCCGCGGCGCAATTCACCGGTTTCCCTTCAGAAACAGGGGACACTCGCAGCCCATATGAACCTCAGTAAGGGCCCCGCCACGCGCGCCTCTGCCGACCATCAGGCATCGTGTCCTTGAGGGTCGGCAGGAGGCGTACGAGGAGCGAAGAGACGTGGCGTCGGACGCACAGCGGGGCCAGCGCGGAACCAACGGCACGAACGGAAAGAACGGCGTGAACGGCGTCAAAGGCGCGCACGGCGCCAGCAATGGTACGAACGGCGGAAACGATCAGACCGAGGACCGCAAGTCCCCGTCGGACGAGGCACGCAGCGCCTTCACCCCGCCGCTCGGCGTGCCGTACCCGCAGGTCCCCGAGGAGGAGCACCCCACCTCCGAGTTCGCCCTGCCGGAGGGTTTGAAGACCGAGACGCCGGCCGAGCCGGAAGGGTCCGCCTTCACCCCGCCCGGCGGCAGCGGCAGCACCACCGGCCAGCAGCAGCTGCCCGACCGGACCCCGGCGGGCTGGCCCGCCTTCACGCCGCCGCACGGCATCCCCGTCATCAGCCTGACCAAGCAGACGCCCTGGCAGGACCGGATGCGCACGATGCTGCGGATGCCGGTCGGCGAGCGGCCGGTCCCCGAGCGGGCGGAGCGCGCCGAGGAGAGCGGGCCCGCGGTGCCGCGCGTCCTCGACCTGACCCTGCGGATCGGCGAGATCCTGCTGGCCGGCGGCGAGGGCGCGGAGGACGTGGAAGCCGCCATGTTCGGCGTCGCACACGCGTACGGGCTGGAGCGCGTCGAGCCCACCGTCACCTTCACACTGCTGTCGATCTCCTACCAGCCGTCCCTGGTCGACGACCCGGTGACGGCCAGCCGTACGGTGCGGCGGCGCGGTGTGGACTACACCCGGCTCTCCGCGGTCTTCCGCCTCGTCGACGACATCACCTCCGAGGGCATCACCCTGGAGGAGGCGTACCGCGGCCTGGCCGAGATACGCCGTAACCGCCACCCGTACCCGAGCTGGGCGCTCACCCTCGCCTCCGGGCTGCTGTCCGGCGCCGCGAGCATGCTGGTCGGCGGCCAGCTGATCGTCTTCATCGCGGCCGCCATCGGCTCGATGCTCGGCGACCGGCTGGCCTGGCTGGCGTCCAGCCGCGGGCTGCCGGAGTTCTACCAGTTCGTGGTCGCCGCCATGCCGCCGGCCGCGATAGGGGTCGCCCTGAGCTTCTCGCACGTCGCCGTGCAGGCGTCCGCGGTGATCACCGGTGGGCTGTTCGCGCTGATCCCGGGGCGGGCGCTGGTGGCGGCCGTGCAGGACGGCCTGACGGGGTACTACATCACCGCGTCGGCACGCCTGCTGGAAGTCGGCTACCTCATCGTCGGCATCGTCATCGGCGTGCTCGCCGCGCTCTACATCGGGCTCCGGCTCAATCCGGGGGACCTCTACCCGGCGGCCGGACTGCCCATGTTCGACGACCCTCCGGTCCAGATCGTGGCCGCCATGCTGCTGGCGCTGGCGTTCTGCGTACTGCTCCAGCAGGAACGTCACACCGTGCTGCTCGCCACCCTCAACGGCGGTGTCGCCTGGGTCGTGTACGGCGCGCTCGCCAACGTCAGCGGCATGAACGCGGTGCCCGCCACGGCCATCGCGGCCGGCCTCGTCGGCCTCTTCGGCCAGCTCCTCAGCCGCTACCGGTACGCGTCCGCGCTGCCGTACGTGACCGCCGCGATCGGGCCGCTGCTGCCCGGTAGCGCCACGTACTTCGGTCTGCTCAACTTCGCCCAGGGCGACATCGGCCCCGGCGTCTCGTCCCTCATCAAGGCCGCGTCCCTCGCGCTGGCCATCGCGGTCGGCGTGAACCTCGGAGGCGAGATCGCCCGCCTCTTCATGAAGGCCCCCGGCGCCACCCAGGAAGAGCCGGGCGAACGGCGCGCAGCGAAGCGGACGCGCGGCTTCTGAGAATGAGGGGCGTTGCGGCCCAGGGCGCCGGCACCGCCCCTCGGAAAGCCGCGTCCAACAACAACAAAGCAATTAACTGACGCCGGTCGCATACAGCCGCTTCCCCGCCCGAAAGGCCCGTGCCGACGGGAAAGTAACGCGTAACTTGATGCCGGGCCGCGTGCTAGTTTCTGCCGACTTGATGACGGATCCCCACGAGACAGGGATGTTCTCTTGGCCGCGCGTGCGGTGCGGCTGTCGTCAGCGCAGGGGGAGCACTCATGGCGAGTCACGCCGACACCGCGGGGCCGGCAGGCGGGGCCGGAAAAGGCACCGGTGCCGTAGCGAGCGTGTTCAAGCAGCACACCACGTTGCTGCTCACGGGCGTGATCCTGGGACTGCTGGGGGTGGCCGCCTCGCTCACCCAGCCCTGGGCCATCGGGAAACTCATCGAGGCGGCGGGTGCGGGTGACCCGCTGGGCCTGCCCATCACCCGGCTCGTCGTCCTCTTCTGCGCGGGTGCGCTGCTCTCCTCGCTCCAGTCCTACGTCATCGGGCGGGCCGGGGAGAATATCGTCCACGGCGTGCGTCAGCTCGTGACCGGGCGGCTGCTGCGCGCCGATCTCACCGCATTCGGAAAACGTACGCAGGGCGATATCCTCACCCGCGCGGTCACCGACACATCCTTGGTGAAAATCGCCCTTTCGCAGAGCCTCGCCCAGCTGATCACCAGTGGCGCCACCGTGACCGGCGGTGTCGTCCTGATGTTCATCATCGACCCGTGGCTGATGCTCATCACCATGAGCTGCCTCGGGGCCGCCGCCGCCCTTTCCCTGGCACTCGCGCGCAAACTGCGCAAAGCGGCTTTGCAGAACCGGGACGACACCGGTGAATTCGGCAGCGACATGCAGCGCGTGCTCTCCGCGCTGCCCACGGTCAAGGCGTCCCGCGCGGAATCCCGGGAGGCCGCCCGCATCGGCGCGCTGGCCGGGAAGGCGCGACGCTCGGGCATCAAGGTCAACGCCTACAACGCCCTGCTGGTTCCCTCCATGAACGTCGGCACGCAGGGCGCGCTCGCCGTCGTGGTGGGCGTCGGCATGACCTGGGTGGCGCGGGGCGGGATGGACATGGCCGTGCTGACCACGTTCATCATGTACCTGTTCCAGCTGGTGTCGCCGCTGGTGATGTTCTTCATGGCGGTGGGCCAGTTCGTCCAGGGCCGGGCCGCCATCCAGCGGGTCGACGAGCTGGCAGGGCTGCCCCAGGAAGGCGACGGGACGGCGGACGCGGGGCGCGCCGTGCGGCACCCGGTGGACGCGGGGCACCGCGCGCCGCATCCGGCGCCCGGCGCGCCCCCGCCCCGGTACCGGCCGGCGGTCGAGTTCCACGACGTACGTTTCGCCTACCGGCGCGGGCAGCAGGAGGACCGGACGCAGGTCCTCCACGGGGTCTCGTTCAGCGTGCCGGCGCGCGGGCTGACGGCGGTGGTCGGGCCTTCGGGCGCGGGCAAGACCACCCTGTTCCAGCTGATCGAGCGCTTCCACGCGACGGACGGCGGCCGCATTCTGCTCGGCGGGCAGCCGGTCGACGCGCTGCCGCTGGACACGGTGCGCGGGCTGGTCGGCTACGTCCAGCAGGACAGCGCGGCCATGCGCGGCACGGTGCGGGAGAACCTGACCTACGCCAACCCGCACGCCTCCGAGGACGACATCCAGGAGGCGGTACGGATGGCCGGCCTCGCGGCCGTGGTCGCCGGCCTCCCGCAGGGCCTCGACACCGAACTCGGCGACCAGGGCAGCGGGCTGTCCGGCGGCCAGCGCCAGCGGCTGTGCATCGCCCGTACGCTGCTCCAGAAGCCCGCGATCATGCTGCTGGACGAAGCCACCTCGCACCTCGACTCGGACTCCGAACGCGACTTCCGCGACGTACTGCGCCGCGTCTCCCGGCAGTGCGCCGTCGTCGCCATCGCCCACCGGATCTCCACGGTGATCGACGCCGGGAAGATCGTGGTGCTGGAGGGCGGCAGGGTCCGGGCCACCGGCGCGCACCAGGACCTGATGGAGCACGACGAGTTGTACCGGCGGCTGGCGGGCTCGCAACTGCACGCCGGACCCGGCTTCGCCGCCACGGCGCCCGGCCGGACGCGGGGAGAACCGGAGACGGCTTCCCTCTCCCCGGCTCCCGGCAAAGCCCCCGCGGCCCGGCTCAGCGAGCAGACGACGCGGCTCCGGCCCGTCAGGAGCGACGAGCAGACGACGCGGCTGCGGCCCGTCAGCAGTGAGGAGCAGCGATGAGCACACCCGACGTCGCCATCGTGGGCACCGGCCCCAACGGCCTCGCGGCCGGCGTGGTCCTGGCCCGGGCCGGCCTGCGCGTGGAGCTGTACGAGGCGGCCGAGACCATCGGGGGAGGGCTGCGCACCGCCCCCCTCTTCGACTCCGGCGTCGTGCACGACATCTGCTCCGCCGTCCACCCCATGGCCGCCGCTTCGCCGTTCTTCCGCGCGTTCGGCCTAGCGGCCCGCGGGGTCGAGCTGCTGCACCCCGAGATCGGTTACGCCCATCCGCTGGATGGGGGCCGCGCTGCCCTGGCGTACCGGTCGCTGGACGCCACCTGCGAGCACCTGGGCGCCGACGGGCCCCGCTGGCGGCGGCTGATGGGCCCGCTGCTGGAGCACAGCGAAGCGGTCGTCGACCTGATCCTCTCCGGGCAGCGCAGTCTGCCGCGGGACCCGGCGGCAGCCCTGCTGCTGGCGAGCCGGGTGGCGTTGCACGGCAGCGCGCTGGGCGCGGCACGATTCCAGGGCGAGGAGGCGCGCGCCCTGCTCACCGGTGTCGCCGCGCACGCGGTCGGCAAGCTGCCGAGTCTCGCGTCCGGCGCCGTGGCCATGCTGCTCGGCCACCTGGCGCACGGGACGGGCTGGCCGCTGCCGCGAGGCGGCAGTGCCCGGATCGCGGAGGCGATGGCCGAGGACATCACGGCGTACGGCGGCGTCTTCCACACCGGACACCCCATACGGGACCTGGCGGAACTGCGCGGCGCGCGAGCGGTCCTGCTCGACACCAGCCCCAAGGGCTTCCTGGCGCTGGCGGGCGACCGGCTGCCCCGCGCTTACGCGCGCACTCTGGAACGTTTCCGTTACGGGCCGGGCGCCGCCAAGGTCGACTTCCTGGTCTCCGGGCCCATCCCCTGGTCCGACCCGGCCGTGGGCCGTGCCGGAACGGTGCACCTGGGGGGCGCCCATGCCGAGATGGTCCGGCAGGAGACGGCGACCGCGCGCGGCGTACGTACGCGGGAGCCGTTCGTCCTGGTCGTGGACCCGGCGGTGGCCGACCCAGGGCGCGCGCTGCCCGGCAAGCGCCCGGTGTGGGCGTACGCGCACGTACCGAACGGGGACCCCACCGATCCGTACGACCGCGTCTGCGCGCGCATCGAGCGCTACGCGCCCGGCTTCCGGGACACGGTCGTCGCGCACCGCTCCGTGCCCGCGGCCTCGTACGAGACGTACAACCCCAACTACGTCGGCGGCGACATCGGTTCCGGCGCGATGACGCTCTGCCAGAGCATCGCGCGGCCCGCCCCCCGCCTCGACCCGTACCGCACCCCGCTGCCCGGAGTCTTCCTGTGCTCCTCGGCCACCCCTCCGGGCCCCAGCGTGCACGGCATGTCCGGCTACCTGGCCGCGCTTTCCGCGCTGCGGCACCGGTTCGGGACACGTGACGTACCCGGCCTGGCGCCCGGTCCGGTGGCGGCCGAAGGCGCGCCGAACCGCTGACGGCGGCGGCCCGCCCGTCCGATTCCCCTTTCCCGGCGAACGCTGTCAACTCATTTCTCGATACCGCCTTTTGCGCGCCGCATTTCGATGATGTGTCGTCCAGGTGTACTGCGGTGCACCAAGACGCTTATGTTGTCCACACCTTGAGACATTTGCCTCGGGCGGCCGCAGTCATTCGTCAAACCGGGCGCTCCGTACGGCGGTTACCGCGCCCGGCCGGCGCCCGGATGGTCCCAAAGGCGAACGCAGCGCGCAAAAACCCCAGAAGATCCCTGTCTGCAAGAAGGGCTTCATGCATGCCTAAACGGCATGCATGTCCGTTTGATACGGTGACGAATGAAGCGCTGTCCCCCCACACATGCGCCGTTGCGGCGTTACCACTGGACGTATGGGCTCTGCAGGCCTGACCGTCATGCAGAGGGCTGTGGTTCCCCCCGCGGCCGGCCCGGTTGACGTATTTTGTCTCGTCCCGTTCCGGCGCCCCTGCGTCACGACGCTCCCATCGGCATGACAGTGGGGACATACAGAAGGGGAAACGGGTGGAAAACGGGGTTGAGGACATCGGCTACGGCCGCCAGTTCGAGGGCTGGTACGACCGGCTGCTCCCGGACGACAGGCTGACGGCGGAAGCGGTGGAAGGGCTGCTGGCCCGCCACCCAGCGCCGGAAGCCGGGACCATGGAATTCGGAGTCGGTACGGGGCGGATCGCCCTGCCGCTCTCCCGGCGGATCGGCCAGGTGACCGGCGTGGACTCCTCGCCGGAAATGCTGGACGCCCTGCGCGTGAAACTGAAGGACGGCGGAGACGTCACCCCGGTGCACGGCGACATCCGCACCTACACCTCCGAAGCCCGGTACGGGCTGGTGTACTGCGTCTGCGCGACCCTGTCGGTCCTGACCACTCCCGAGGACCAGCGGCAGGCCGTCCAGCGCGCGGCCGACCTGCTCGTCCCCGGCGGCCGGCTGGTGATCGAGACGCACAACAAGCCGCCGGTCCTGGCCCTTCACGAGGGGCTGACCCGCACCACCTACTTCGTCCCCTACCCCGAGCCGGGGACCGGTGTGCAGACCCACTCCACCCTGCTCGCCGGCGACCTGTGGCACTGCTCGCACATCCTGTACCAGGCCGACGGCACCACCAGGGTCGGCAACGAACTCACCCGGCTGACCACGCCGGACGAGGTCGACGGCTACGCCCGCGCGGCCGGGCTGGAGCCCGAGGCCCGCCTGTCGCGCTGGGACGGCACCCCCTACAGCGACCGGGCCCCGCTGTTCATCTGTCGGTACGTCAAACCCTGAAGGCGGCGGACACCGAGACGCGGACGAGAGAAGGGGGCTTTACGTGGGACGTCCGCCGATATTGCCGACAGATCAGAAGTTCGCTCTGGTACTCAGAGTGCTGACCGGTGAACTGACCGCGGCGGAGGCCGCGCGCAACGCCGGTGTATCCGAGCAGTCCGTATCGAACTGGCGCCGACAGTTTATTGAGGGAGCCCGTGTCGGACTCGCCGGCGAAGGCGGCCGGGACACCGGTAATGCCTCACGCGTGGACGAGCTGACTCAAGAAATCGCCACGCTGAAAGCCACGATCGGCGAACTCTACATAGAACTCCGGAAGTCCGGCCGCAGTACGGTCGGCCGCTCCCCGATGCGCGGGGGGAGGCCCACCCGCACACAAGACTCAACTAACCCATTATTTTACCCCGGCACCGCGTGCTAGCTTTCCCGGCATCAGTCAATTCGATCCACGGGGGAGGGAATGTGGCG
This sequence comes from Streptomyces sp. NPDC030165, assembly GCF_055573595.1. Lineage (NCBI taxonomy): Bacteria > Bacillati > Actinomycetota > Actinomycetes > Kitasatosporales > Streptomycetaceae > Streptomyces > Streptomyces sp. NPDC030165. The sequence goes on from NZ_JBVIBD010000004.1 coordinate 419,445, forward strand.
TCTTTGGAGCGCCAGTTCGGTATAGGTATTGCCGGACTGGCCGGCGCGAGCCTGCTGACCGGCGCGGTGACGCGATGGACGGGCAGGCGTGCACGAGCGCGTCGCTACATGCTGCACGAAAGACCCGACGGAAGCCTCGTGGAGGTCGACGTCAGTATTCCTCCCCGGACCCGGCGCGTCGTCCTGCTCGACAACGGCCTGGGTACGCCCCACGAATACTGGGACTGGGTCTGCGGCGCGCTTCCCCCGGACATGGGGTACGTGAAGTTCAACCGCCCCGGGTACGGCCTCAGCACATCGGCGACGGACTACGGTCTGGAGCGTCACTTCGCGCTGTTGCAGGAATTGCGCGAGACGTATGCCGCAGGCCTTCCGCTGGTGCTGGCCGGCCATTCCCTGGGCGGTTACCTCGCCGCCGCCTACGCGTCGCTGCACCCCGGCGCGGCGGACGGCGTGACCGCGGTGGTCATGATCGACGCCACCGACGTGGCCCACCTGCGCAGTTCGCGGCGTTCCGACGTCGACCGCTGGTCCCGGCAGTCGATGGTCATGGAGCGGGTGTACGCGATGGCGGGCGTCGCGGCCTTCCGTCCCGCCCTGAACAAGTACGAGACCTACCGACCGGACATCAACCGCAGCTCCAAGGCGTTCCTGGCGGAGCCCCGTACCTGGGCCCTGGCCCACCGGGACTACCGCGACGCGATGACGTACCCGGAACTGACCGCCCTGGACTGCCCGCTGACCGTGGTCACGGCGGAGAACAACCACGGGGACAACGACGCGCACCGCGACGTCCAGGCGAGGATGACCACCCTCTCGAAGCGGTCCCGGCACCGCTTCGTCGACGGCGCCGACCACGAGACGATCCTCTCCGTCCAGCCGTACGCCGAGCAGGTGGCGGCGGCGATCGCCGCCGAACCGCCCACCGGGCAGGGCGGTTCACCGGACCCGCAGTCCGCCGGGGGGCGCCCGGCCGCCGGCATCACCGCGATCCGGGAGAGGAGCTGACGTCAGCGTGAAGGTGAACACCGAACGCGTGAAGACAGCGGCCGTCACGGCCTCGCTCGCCGGGTGGCTCGTCGCGACGGCCGCGGCGCAGCTGCCCGAGACGCGCTTCGACAACATCCTGTGGTGCGGGAAGCTGCGGATACCGACGCCGAACTGGCGCTTCTTCGGGCCGAATCCCGGCGTCAAGGACTGTCACCTGCTCTACCGGGACGTCACGGACGGCAAGCCCGGCGAGTGGAAGGAGATCACGGTCACCCGCGACCGGCCCTGGTACGCGCTTGCCTGGAACGCGCGGAACCGGTCCCCCAAGGCCCTGTTCGACGCGATCCAGGGCATTCGTGCCCGCGCGGCGGCGGCCGGTTCGGACACGGCGCCCGTGGTGTGGTCACCCGGCTACCGGCTGCTTTCCCGTTACATCCAGCAGCACCTGCCGCACACCGAAGGCGCCTCGCACAGTCAGTTCCTGCTGATGCACTCGTACCTCACCGCCCCGGATCACCGGCAGATCGAGCCGTTCTTCGTGTCCGAGGACATTCCGCTGCCGACAGCGGACGTTTCCCGTCCGGAGTCTCTTCCGGCAGCCGCCTAGCTCGGGGGTCCTCTCGGCTGGAAGCCGCGAACTCACTCGGCGCACCGGTGCCGCGTGAGTCCGTGCCCTCCCGCCGAATGGCTGGAGTGCTCACTGTGAGAATCCGATAGGAAGAAGAAAAACATGTCCATGCTGGCTGATTTCGCCAACGCCGAGCTGGCCGACGTGAAGCCGGGCCGTATCGGTGCCGACTCCACCCCGACCATGGTCACCCCGCTCGCCACCATCGCGACCCCGGAGGCCACGCCGGTCGGTTTCGCGGCGACCTCGGCGACCGCGGTGGCGCTCGACAAGGTCACCCACAACGCCGCCGGCTGATTTTCGCCGGGCGGGGCACGGTAGGCCGTACGCCTACCGTGCCCCTGCCCTTGTCAGCCGCCGTACTCACATCGATTCGCAGTACATCGATCCGCAGGGAGCACCCATTCATGTTTCTCAGCGCTCCACCCGAGGTCACGGCTCGCCGAGTGGCTTCGCTGGGTACGCTGGTCTCCGCACTGGAAATGCTGAGCCAGCACCGTAAGTTCGAGGACGGCGAGCTGCTGAGCGGCCAGCTGGAGAGCATGCGCCCCAAGTTCGCCAAGCGATTCCCCCGGCTGACCCGCGCCCTCAGCTCCAAGAAGGCAGCGGTCGCCCTGTACGGGATCCAGGCGGGTGCTTCCGCCGCCACACTGATCTGGGGCCACAAGCGCGGGGTACGCGCGGCGGGCAGCGCCGTACTGGCGGCGACGGGCGCGGCCGGCCGGATGCACACCCCCTTCGGAGGGGACGGCGCCGACCAGCTCCAGCAAGTGATCAACGTCGTGCTCGCCTCGACCGGCACCTTCAAGGACGACGAGAAGGCCCGTGACGTGGCCATGCGCGCCCTGGCCCTGGAGACGACCATCTCCTACGTCGCCTCCGGCGTGGTCAAACTGGTCTCCCCGCTGTGGCTCAGCGGGGAGGCGTTCAGCGGAGTCATCCGTACGCAGAACTACGGGGACCAGCGTGTCTTCAAGCTCGTGCACAAGTACCCGACGGTCGGCAAGGCCGTCACCTGGGGCACGGTCGCGGCGGAGGTCGCCTTCCCGCTGGTCTTCGTGCTGCCGAAGCCCGCGGCGAAGGCCTGGCTCGGCTCGATGACGCTCTTCCACCTGGGCATCGGCCAGTTCATGGGCCTCAACCGCTTCGTGCTGGCCTTCGGCGCCACCCACCCGGCGCTCCTGTACGTCTTCGCCCAGAGCGGCAAGCCCGGACTGCCGCCCGGGAAGACGCCCGCGGCGCTCACCCCCGCGACCGGCTGACCCGCGGCGTCACCCGCGAACGCTTCGCATCATCGGCCCCTCCGGACCGTGACACGACGACGGGCGGCACCCCTGTGCCGGGGTGCCGCCCGTTCGCGTGCGGAAAAGAACCGCGAGACTCAGTGGTGGGCGCCGCCCTGCGCCTCCAGGCGCTTGAAGGACGCCTCGATCTCGGCCTCGGCCTCGGAGCGGCCGACCCAGTTCGCGCCCTCGACCGACTTGCCCGGCTCCAGGTCCTTGTAGACCTCGAAGAAGTGCTGGATCTCCAGGCGGTCGAACTCCGACACGTGGTGGATGTCACGCAGGTGCTCCACGCGCGGGTCGGACGCCGGGACGCACAGCAGCTTGTCGTCGCCGCCGGCCTCGTCGGTCATCCGGAACATGCCGATGGCGCGGCACTTGATCAGGCATCCGGGGAACGTCGGCTCGTCCAGGATGACCAGCGCGTCCAGCGGGTCACCGTCCTCGCCGAGGGTGTTCTCGACGAAGCCGTAGTCGGCCGGGTAGCTGGTCGAGGTGAAGAGTCGACGGTCCAGACGGATCCGTCCGGTCTCGTGGTCCACCTCGTACTTGTTCCGCGAACCCTTCGGGATCTCGATGGTGACGTCGAACTCCACGGGTGGCTCCTCCATGATCAACACATACGTCTGGTGATTAAGTGTCCCCCACGCAGGTGTGTGGTGGCGAAAGGGGCTGGTCCTAAGTGCCGGAGACCAGGTCGTGGCAGGTCAGGTGGCAGGCCGCGCGGCGGTTGGCGCAACGTTTTGCCCGGACGGCGACGGGCTCGGCGCGGTCGGCGGGGTCCGCCGCCGTGTCCATGACCCGTTCGGCGGCCGGCTCGGCGCGTACGGCCTACCGGTCCGCCACGGATTCCGCCCGTACCGCCTGGTGGTCCGCCTCCAAGCAGCAGCGGCAGACCGTACGGCTGACGGCAAGCTCCACCGTCCTGGGCCTGCTGGTCGCGGCCGGAGCGGTGGTGGCGGCCGGTCCGTGGGACTCCGGCCAGCGTACGGCCGAGCGCGCCCGCGCCGCGGCGCCCGGCGGCACGCGTGGCGAGCATCACGCCCCCGACGACGCCGCCCGCAGGCCCAGCGCGCCCCCCGTCCTGGCCGCACTCGGAACGCCCGCGGGCAACACCGCACCCCCACCCAGCACCGAGGGCCTGAGGAACGCCCTCACCCCCCTCCTGAACGACCCGGCACTCGGCTCACTGCGCACCGCCTCCGTCGTCGACGCAGTCACCGGCCGCGAACTCTTCGGCGCCGGATCCGGACGCAACGCCACCCCCGCCTCGACGGTCAAGCTGGCCATCGCCACCGCCGCGCTCTCCGCACTCGGCCCCGAGCACCGCATCGAGACCACCGTCGTGGAGGACGCGGGCGGCGGCCTCGTCCTGGTCGGTGGCGGCGACCCCACCCTCACCGCCCGCGCCCCGGAACAGGACGCCCGGGACCACCCCGCCAGCCTGCGCGCACTGGCCGACGACACGGCCGCCGCACTCAAGGCGCGCGGCACCGGCACCATCCGCCTCGGCTACGACACCTCGGCCTACACGGGCCCCGTCCTCCACCCCATAAGCCCCAACGAGAACATCGCCCCCGTAACCCCCCTCATGGCAGACGAGGGCCGCCTCGACGGCACCAGCGCCGGCCCGGCCCCCCGCGACACCGACCCGGCGGCGACCGCGGCCCGCACCTTCACCAAGCTGCTCGCCGACCGCGGCATCACGGTCGAGGGCACGCCCGCCAAGACCACCGCCCCTGCCAAGGCCCGCCGCCTCGCCACCACCCGCTCCCTGCCGCTCTCCGGCCTCGTCGAGCGGATGCTGACCCACAGCGACAACGACATCGCCGAGGCCCTGGCCCGCCAGACGGCCCTGGCCACCGGTGAACCGGCCAGTTTCGAGGGAGCGGGCCGGGCCGTACAGAAGACCCTGGCGCACCTGAAACTCCCGCTGGCCGGTGCCGTCTTCGAGGACGGCAGCGGCCTGGACCGCGACGACAAGGTTTCGGCGGCCCTGCTCTCGCGCCTGCTCGTCCTGGCCACCTCGGCCGACCACCCCGAATTCCGCCCCGTCACCACCGGCCTGCCGGTCGCCGGCTTCACCGGCACCCTCAGCGGCCGTTACGCGGACGAAAAGGCCGGCGCAGGCACCGTACGGGCCAAGACCGGCACCCTCACCGGCGTGAACACCCTGGCCGGCACGGTCGTCGACACCGACGGCCGCCTCCTCCTCTTCGCCTTCATGACCAACACCACCACCGACCCTCAAGCAGCCCAACAGGCCCTCGACCGCATGGCATCCACGGTGGCCAACTGCGGCTGCCGCTAAAAGCAGCCCAGCAGCCCAGCAGCACCGCACCACTCACACCAGCACCCCACCCACCTTCCTTCCCACCCTTCCCACGGAGGGGGGCGGGCCGGAGCGGCCTGCCGCGCAGGCCCGCCCCCGAACCTCGACAGCCCCGCGCAGCGGCCACAGCCCGCCGCAGGCGCGAACGACGCCGCAGCTGAAGGCGAACCGGCACCGAAGAACCGGCCCAGCCCGCCGCAGGCACCGGTAACCGGGAAACCGCGCCCGAAGGGCGCCGCGCTACCCCCAGCGGATGCGCCCACGTACCGTGAACCCATGACGAGCATCGGTGGTGTGGAGATGGTCGACTGGAATCTCGCGGTAGCGACCGCGACCCGGTTCGTACGGCCGGGACCAGAGGTGAGCCGCGACGAGGCGCGGGCGATCGTCGCCGAGCTGCGGCGGCACGCGAAGTCCTCCGAGGAGCACGTGCGCGCGTTCACCCGCATGGTGCAGCCGGAGACGGAGGGCGGGCCGGGCGCGGAGCAGGCCCAGGACACGCCGGTCCTGGTCGTGGACCGGCCGGGCTGGATCAGGGCGAACGTGGCCGGCTTCCGGGCGGTGCTCAAGCCGCTGCTGCAGAAGATGGAGGAGCGCCGTTCCTCCGTACCGGGCGGCGCGGTGCTGGGCGCCGTGGGCGGCAAGGTGACCGGCGTGGAGCTGGGGATGCTGCTGTCGTTCCTGGCCTCGCGGGTCCTCGGGCAGTACGAGACGTTCGCGCCGGCGGGCCGTGACCTGCCGGCGGGGTCGCAGGGCGGGCGGCTGCTGCTCGTCGCGCCGAACATCGTGCACGTCGAGCGGGAGCTGGAGGTGGACCCGCACGACTTCCGGATGTGGGTCTGCCTGCACGAAGAGACCCACCGTACGCAGTTCACGGCCGTGCCCTGGCTGCGCGACCACATCGAGGGCGAGATCCAGTCGTTCCTCGGCGAGACCGAGATCGACCCGGGCACGCTGCTGGAGCGGCTGCGCGAGGCCGTCCAGTCGCTGGCCGGCGGCCGGCCGGAGGGCGAGGAGGGCGACGACGGGGGCCGCAGCTTCGTGGACCTGGTCCAGACCCCGGCACAGCGGGAGATCCTGGCCCGGCTGACCGCCGTGATGTCGCTCCTGGAGGGGCATGCCGATTATGTGATGGACGGTGTCGGCCCGGACGTGGTGCCGTCCGTCGCGGAGATCCGCGAGAAGTTCCAGAAGCGGCGGGCCAGCGGAGCGGGCCGCCTCGACCAGGCGCTGCGCAAGCTGCTGGGACTGGACGCGAAGCTGCGCCAGTACCGGGACGGTGAGCGGTTCGTCCGGGCGGTGGTGGACGAGGTCGGCATGGACGGCTTCAACCGCGTGTGGACGTCGCCGAACACGCTGCCGACCAAACAGGAGATCGCCAAACCGGCGGACTGGGTCGCGCGGGTGCACCGCTAGGGGGCGGAGCCCGGCGGGGCGAATGCCGTGAGCCGGGCGCACCGCGAGGCAGGTGAACGCTCCCCTCAATCACTCTTCTGAGGGACCGTGACCGCAAGATAGGCGTGCAATGCTCGGGGAACTGCTCGTCTCTGTCACCATCTAGGCACTCTGTGTGACGAAAAAAGCCGTAGACGGCCCGAGGCCCCCCAGCTGACGATTGGAAACGGACATGGGTCCCCATCCAGCGGTCGCCGCGATACGCGTGGCGGTCCGCCGCGTACTTCACGACGTACTGAACCACCACACCTCGCACTCCCCGGCCCCCGCCTCCCCCGCGCAGCAGCCGGTCACCGCGGGCCCCGCGCGGCCCGCCGGGGCGCCGCTGCCCTCCGCCGCGGCGGACACGCCCCCTCTGGTACTCGTCGCGTGCTCCGGCGGCGCCGACTCCATGGCTCTCGCCTCCGCACTGGCCTTCGAGGCGCCCCGGCTGGGCGTACGGGCCGGCGGCATCACCGTCGACCACGGCCTGCAGGACGGCTCCGACCTCCGCGCCGCCGAGGTCGCCCTGCGGATGCGCTCCCTCGGCCTGGACCCGGTCGACGCGGTGGCCGTCGAGGTGGGCCGCGCGGGCGGGCCCGAGGCAGCCGCCCGCGACGCCCGCTACGCCGCGCTGGACGCCGCCGCCGAACGGCTCGGCGCCGCCGCCGTCCTCCTCGGCCACACCCGCGACGACCAGGCAGAGACGGTCCTGCTGGGGCTCGCCCGCGGCTCCGGCACCCGCTCGCTGTCCGGTATGGCGGCGAAGACCGGCCGCGGCGGCCGCTACCGCCGCCCGTTCCTGGAGGTCGACCGGCAGACCGCCCGTAAGGCGTGTCTGATCCAGTCGCTGCCCGTCTGGGACGACCCGCACAACGCCGACCCCCTCTACACGCGCTCCCGGCTGCGCCACGAGGGCCTGCCCGCGCTGGAGAAGGCGCTCGGCAAGGGCGTCGTGGAGGCCCTGGCCCGTACGGCGCAGCTGTCCCGGGACGACGCCGACGCCCTGGACTCCTGGGCCGCCGACGCCGAGCGCACGGTCCTGGACGAGCGCGGCACCCTCGACGTCACCCAGCTGTACGCGCTGCCCGCGGCCGTCCGCCGCCGGGTGCTGCGCCGGGCCGCCATCGCGGCGGGCGCTCCGGCCGGTTCGCTCTTCGCCCGCCACATCGAGGAGGTGGACCGGCTGATCACCGGCTGGCGGGGCCAGGGGACCGTCAACCTCCCCGGGCGGGTGGGTGTGCGACGGCAGGGTGGCAGACTGGTGATCCGGCAGGGCTGAGCCGCAGGACACCGAAGGGCACCGCCCCGCTTCACGAGTCTCACGACACCGAACCGAGCGAGAGTGGCACGGGTGGACGACAAGGACATGGGTTCCGACCTTCAGTCGGTGCTCATCAGCAAGGAAGAGATCGACGCGAAGCTGGCGGAGCTGGCGGCGAAGATCGACGCGGAGTACGCGGGCAAGGACCTGCTCATCGTCGGCGTCCTCAAGGGCGCCGTGATGGTCATGGCGGACCTGGCGCGCGCGCTGTCCACCCCCGTCACGATGGACTGGATGGCCGTGTCGTCGTACGGCGCGGGCACCCAGTCCTCCGGAGTGGTGCGCATCCTCAAGGACCTCGACACCGACATCAAGGGCAAGCACGTCCTGATCGTCGAGGACATCATCGACTCCGGCCTGACGCTGTCCTGGCTGCTGTCGAACCTCGGCTCACGCGAGCCCGCCAGCCTGGAGGTCTGCACGCTGCTGCGCAAGCCCGACGCGGCGAAGGTCGCCATCGACGTGAAGTGGATCGGCTTCGACATCCCCAACGAGTTCGTCGTCGGCTACGGCCTGGACTTCGCGGAGAAGTACCGCAACCTGCCGTTCGTGGGCACGCTCGCGCCGCACGTCTACGGCGGCTGAGCGGCGCCGGCCCGTCCGGCCGCCGTCATGCGCGGCCGGGGCCCGGACCGACCGGTGCCCGGCGGCGGGAACCCCGTGGGGTCGCCCGCCGTTGGAGCAGGGAGAACGGCATCCGAAGCTGCATTGTTAACCGTGGGCGGCGTCGTCGGGTGACAATGCTGGGGTACCGTCCGAAGGTCAGTCTTTTTTCGGGCCAGTAATACACCGTACGCACGACCAGCCCTCCACAGGGCTGTTGTGCCTCACTGTGGCAGGAGGGACGGGGCTCAAAGAGCTCCGTATGGATGGACGTGAAGCGATACTTCCGTGGGCCGGTCATGTGGATCGTGCTGGCCGTCCTCGCCGTGGTCGTGTTGATGCAGGTCGTCGGCTCGTCCGGCGGCTACAAGACGGTGGACACCGGTCAGGTCGTCAAGGCGATCACTGACAACAAGGTGAAATCCGCCGAGCTGACGACCGGCGACGAGAACAAGATCAAGGTCGAGCTGTCGGGCGACAACAAGGTCGACGGCTCCAACAAGCTCCAGGCGAGCTACATCGGCGACCAGGGCGTCGATCTGGCCAAGACTCTGCAGGCCAGGTACCAGACCGGCGAGATCAAGGACGGTTACACCGTCTCCCCGTCGAAGCAGAACCCGTTCGTCAGCATGCTGGTGACGCTGCTTCCCTTCATCCTCATCCCGGTCGTCTTCCTGTTCCTGCTGAACCAGACGCAGGGCGGCGGCTCCCGGGTGATGAACTTCGGGAAGTCCAAGGCCAAGCTGATCACCAAGGACACGCCGAAGACGACGTTCTCGGACGTCGCGGGGTCGGACGAGGCCGTCGAGGAGCTCCAGGAGATCAAGGAGTTCCTCCAGGAGCCGTCGAAGTTCCAGGCGGTCGGCGCCAAGATTCCCAAGGGTGTGCTGCTGTACGGCCCGCCGGGTACGGGCAAGACGCTGCTCGCGCGCGCCGTCGCCGGCGAGGCGGGCGTCCCGTTCTACTCGATCTCCGGTTCCGACTTCGTCGAGATGTTCGTCGGTGTCGGTGCCTCCCGGGTCCGTGACCTGTTCGAGCAGGCCAAGGCGAACGCCCCGGCGATCGTCTTCGTCGACGAGATCGACGCCGTCGGCCGGCACCGCGGCGCGGGCCTCGGCGGCGGCCACGACGAGCGCGAGCAGACGCTGAACCAGCTTCTCGTCGAGATGGACGGCTTCGACGTCAAGGGCGGCGTCATCCTGATCGCCGCCACGAACCGCCCGGACATCCTGGACCCGGCGCTGCTGCGCCCCGGCCGCTTCGACCGGCAGATCGCCGTCGACCGCCCGGACATGCAGGGCCGCCTGGAGATCCTCAAGGTCCATCAGAAGGGCAAGCCGGTCGCGCCGGACGTCGACCTGTCGGCCGTCGCCAAGCGCACCCCCGGCTTCACCGGTGCCGACCTGTCGAACGTGCTGAACGAGGCCGCCCTGCTGACGGCCCGCAGTGACGCCAAGCTGATCGACAACAAGTTCCTGGACGAGGCGATCGACCGCGTGGTGGCCGGGCCGCAGAAGCGGACCCGCATCATGTCCGAGAAGGAGAAGAAGATCACCGCGTACCACGAGGGCGGACACGCCCTGGTCGCGGCCGCTTCCCCGAACTCGGACCCGGTCCACAAGATCACGATCTTGTCCCGCGGCCGGGCCCTGGGCTACACGATGGTCCTGCCGGACGAGGACAAGTACTCGACCACGCGCAACGAGATGCTCGACCAGCTGGCGTACATGCTCGGTGGCCGCGCGGCCGAGGAGCTGGTCTTCCACGACCCGACCACGGGTGCCGCGAACGACATCGAGAAGGCCACCGCGACGGCCCGTGCCATGGTCACCCAGTACGGCATGACCGAACGGCTCGGCGCGATCAAGTTCGGCTCCGACAACTCCGAGCCGTTCCTCGGCCGTGAGATGGGCCACCAGCGCGACTACTCCGAAGAGGTCGCCGCGCTGGTCGACGAAGAGGTCAAGAAGCTCATCGAGACCGCGCACAACGAGGCGTGGGAGATCCTGGTCGAGAACCGCGACGTGCTCGACAACCTGGTTCTGCAGCTCCTGGAGAAGGAGACGCTGAACAAGGAAGAGGTCGCCGAGGTCTTCAAGCACATCGTCAAGCGCCCGGCCCGCCCGGCGTGGACCGGTTCCTCGCGGCGTACGCCGTCGACCCGCCCGCCCGTGCTGTCGCCGAAGGAGCTGGCGCCGGCCAACGGCTCCGCCCCCTCGGCCTCCTCGCCGGCCGTCTCGACGGACAAGACCGAGGCTCCCGAGGACCAGAACCCCGAGGTCTGACCGCTCGACCGAGCGGGGCGACCGGGTTCGCCCGGAAGCGCACCGGGCCCGTACGGAAGATTCCGTACGGGCCCGGTTTTCTTCGTCAGTGGCCCGTTACGCCGGATTCGTTACGGGGTCCTCAGCGGTCCCGGAATGAATGTGGCGCCTCACGGGTTCTAGCCTGGACGTGTGGTACTCCGCGTGTGGAGCGGGCGCAACAGGAACGAGGCACGAGATGACCGATCCGGTGACGCTGGACGGCGACGGCAAGATCGGCGAGTTCGACGAGAAGCGAGCCGAGAACGCCGTACGTGAGCTGCTGATCGCCGTCGGCGAGGACCCGGACCGCGAGGGCCTCCTGGAGACGCCGGCACGGGTGGCGCGGGCGTACAAGGAAATCCTGGCCGGACTGCGCCAGGAGCCCGAGGACGTCCTGACGACCACCTTCGACCTCGGCCACGACGAGATGGTGCTGGTCAAGGACATCGAGATCGTCTCGCTGTGCGAGCACCACCTGCTGCCCTTCCACGGTGTGGCGCACGTCGGCTACATCCCGGCCGACAGCGGCAAGATCACCGGGCTGTCCAAGCTGGCCCGGCTGGTCGAGGTCTTCGCCCGCCGTCCGCAGGTGCAGGAACGCCTCACCACGCAGATCGCGGACTCCCTGATGCGCATCCTGGAGGCCCGCGGCGCCATCGTGGTGATCGAGGCCGAGCACATGTGCATGTCGGTGCGCGGCATACGCAAGCCGGGCGCCAAGACGACCACCTCGGCCGTACGCGGCCAGCTGCGGGACTCCACGACCCGCGCCGAGGCGATGAGCCTGATACTGGCGCGCTGACCGACGGCAGCCATTGTGGAGCGGCCGTGAGGCGGCTCTGAGACGGTTCTGGGCGGCTCTGACGGCTCTGAGACGGGCTTACGGGCGCGCTGGCCGGCGGCCCACGTCGCTCCGGCGCTCCGGGGCGTTTCCATGGCGCGACACGACGCGGGGGGGGGGGGGGGGGGGGGGGGGGGGGGGGGGGGGCGGGAAGGGGGGGGGGGGGGGGGGGGGGGGGGGGGGTGGGGGGGGGTGT